>DATMAR010000003.1:362627-725254 GCA_035559795.1 Fimbriimonadales bacterium
AAGCAATCCTATCGGGGCGTTGGGATATCTGATTGCGTTCGATGAACTATGCCGACAATCCCCACCGTTTGACCAAATTATCGTAGCGAGCGGAAGCGGCGGAACACAAACGGGCTTGACTTTCGCCGTCCGAAGAGCGGGAGTAAAAACGAAACTGATCGGCATATGCACGGACAACGAACCAGAAATGGTCGAAGATTTCTGCGAAATCGCGAAAGGTCTCGAGATTTTAACAGGAACGAAACTGAAACTCACCCAAGAGGATTTCGATTTGCGAATGGAATATCACGGTGGGGGATATCAAGTACCGAATTCCGAAACTCAAGAAGCCATTCGAACTCTCGCAAGAACAGAAGGCATTTTCCTCGACCCTGTTTACACCGGAAAAGCCTTTGCAGGAGTTTTAGACTTAGCGAAAAAGGGAGAATTGGAAGGGCGTACTCTGTTTTGGCATACAGGTGGTTTTCCGGTTCTCTTCGCAGAAGGACGCGAACCGGAATAATGTAGACTTGCGTAGGTGGAAAAAAACGCGGTGACTCGTCCGCACTTAGGGGTTGTCATTCCCGCTTACAACGAAGAACCTCGAATCGAAAAAACGTTGAAAAGCATCGCTGCGTTCTTCGATTCTGTTCCCTATTCTTGCGTTGCGCTCGTCGTAAGCGACGGAAGCACAGATAGAACGAACGAAATCGTACAAAAGTTTTCGGAACAAGATCATCGCTTTTCGTTGCATGCGTACACCCCGAACAGAGGAAAGGGATATGCAGTAAGAACTGGAATGCTAATGCTCGAAGCGGATTGGCTTTTGATGTGCGACGCCGATTTGGCAACTCCTATCGAGGAAGTACAAAAACTTTTCGAAGCGGGAAAGCCTGTCGTCATCGGTAGTCGCGCATTAGATAGGACGCGTATCGAGATTCATCAACCTTGGTATCGCGAATTGGCAGGCAAAGCGTTCAATCGCGTCGTTCAATGGTTTGCGATTCCCGGCATTTGGGATACGCAATGCGGCTTTAAGTTATTTTCCTACGAGGCGGCAAAAGCAATTTTTTCACGTTGCCGTCTCAATGGATTCAGTTTCGATTTCGAAGCGCTTCTTATCGCAAAAGAACTCGGTTTCGAAATCGCTGAAGTGCCTGTGCGCTGGTCTCATCAAGAAGGGTCGAAAGTGCGTTTGCTCATTGACGGTATCAAAATGCTGAAAGACTTGATTTGGCTTCGTTTGACTTTTCGTTCGAGGTTACAGAGCACTTCGCGATAAAGTCATAAATGGATTAGCCAGATATTCGTAAAGAGCCTTCTAAGATTTCGAAGGTTATGCATATTTACCGAAATGGCATATCACAAACTACGGGTCTCAATAAAACGAGCATGGGCATTTTTGCCCATGCTCTTAATCTATGTGGTGAAGGAACTAAATATGCATAAGCGTCCTATCTATTTTTACGTTCGAAAGGTCTCCCTAAAAGCGCTTGCCAACGAGTTCTCTGTTCCGGTGTCAACACTCCGAGGAGTTTTTCTTCGAGCTCTTTCCGCTGAGCCTTCATACGTTCGCGCAACTGCTCGCGTCCCTCGGGTCCTTGCGGAACATCACGCGGGGTTGTAGGACGACCGACGTTTCGATAAATCTCACGAATCTTTTCCCTTTGCTGAGGGGATAGCCCGACCTTATCTGCAATCTCTGGACGAAGTAGTGCTCTCGGTCCTTCGAGTTGTAAGGAGATTTCTTCCAAACGCTTGATTTGTTGAGGAGTGAGGACTTCCTTGATGATTCCCTCTGCTTTTTCGAGGGTTTCAGCAGGGTTGCGTCCTCTTGTTTTCTGATTCGGGTCGGGTCTCAAGGCTCGCAAACGCTCTTGAAGAGCATTCAACTGAGCAGGAGTCAGTGCTAATTCTTGCTGCACTGCCGGTCTGCGAATGAGGGCTAACGGGGTAATCGGGCGTGAAATTTCTCCCAGTGCTTTTCGTTCTCCTTTCTGTAAAGAAGCACCAGGGTCTTTTCTTTCTGCGCCACCAGGCTTTCCAGGGCCAGGAGCCTGAGCGAAAGCGAATGCCGAAGTAAGGGCACATGCAATTAGGGTCAGCCAAAGTTTGTTTTTCATGCGATACCTCCGATTGGGTCTATAGAGTATTACGTTTTTCGAATCTCAAAGTTCACCCGACGATTAGACGAAGTGACCTTTTGTGGGTTTCGCATCACTGGGCATGTCTTGCGCGGCGCGAACGAAAGTAGGGGAATGATTTTCGTGACTCAATTTATGCTTTACACAAAGTTCACCGAACAGTTCCAATCCCCGTTTATGGCTATCCTCGAATTCGTAATCCACTATTTCGATGAGATAACGTAAGCACATAGACAAGGGCAAGTTTCGTTTTTCTGCCTCTTCCTTTGCTATGGGTACTAATCTCTCGATGCCATACCGTTTTGCGCGTAAAAGCATTCCGGCAACTTTCTCGTCGAGTTTTTCTTTCCCTATCCAAAGAGCCCACACGAAAGGCAAACGAGTCATCTCTTCCCATGCAGAACCCAAATCCATGACATGCAAACCTCTATGTTCTGCGGCAAGCCCTATATCTCCTATTAGAACAGCAGCATCCGTTCGTTCGAGCATCGCTTTCAAATTCGGTGGGGCAAGAAACGTTTTTGGACGAATCCCGAATCTTTCAGCAAGGATAATTTGCGCCAGTTGATTCGAAGTCATCGAAGTTGCATCGAGAGATAAAGTCTCGATTTCTTCGAAGGATTTTTTCGAAAACAATCGAACACTCTCGATAGGACCGCGAGAACTTATGGATATAGCATCTGCTACACGCATATTTTCTTGTGAGAACGCATAAAAACTGCTTGCGAGAGATGCTGCTGTAAAATCTGATTCAATCCATCTCGCCAATTCTGTCGGAACACCTAATTGCAACTCTGCTTCGTTCATCCCGTGCGATGTCGAAAAATAAGAAATGAGCGGAACCGCATTGAGAAATGGAACACATCCTATTCGCACGGTTTCCATGAAGAGATTCATATTACCGGATTACTTCTTCGGTTCGCGAATTAAAATTACTTCGGAAGGCAAACGCTCGAGTACCTCTTCGATAGTCGCTCGGGGTTCACCTGTACGAGGGTCTGGAGGAGGAAGAGAAATAATGGAAACGATGCTGTTGCATTCTTTACAAACTTTTTCGAGCGTTGAGGCGACATTTCTGCCTCTTTCTATAACTGGATTCACTTCGAGCCCTTTACGAGAAAGAGTATCCACGGCTTGTTGGAGAATTTGCGCAGCCTTTTCTTCTTCCTCGCTACGAGGTGTATCCAATGGAAGAGCACGAGGAACCACGAGGGCATAGATTGCTTCTACGGAAAGCAAACGCATCTCGGCGATGCATGCGGCAAGTGCGATTGCATGAGAGTCCGCACCACTTCCACACAAGGAGAGCAAGAGTGTGCCTGTCGTATGTTTCTTTTTCGGTTTTTCTTCGCGAATTTCCTGAAGCAAATCTAAAGAATGTCTTGCCTCGTCTACGGTTCCCGCAATTGCCAACTCCGAGCGGATGTCGGGAACGTGCGAAATCACTTTGCGAACATGTTCAGGGACCGCAGCGACGATGATGCGTGCTTTTTTAGACTGGATGTAAACCATCATGTCATAGAATGTTTGCGCGCCCTCTTCCGTGACCTTTCGCAAGCCACTGCAATCTACGACAATTCCTTGGGGATGTTTTTTCAATAACAAACTTGCTGCAGTTTTAATAGCCTGCCATTGATTCGATGTTAAATCGCCGCTCAATTTAATGATGTCACCAACGGATTCGACTGTCATTCGTCTAAAAAGTACTTTACGTTAGTTACTACGACATTTCTCCTGCCTGCGAGTGCGAGTTTTATCGGTATCGCAGAGTTATTGTGCAATATCGCATGATACCATTTTGCAGGCACTGCCTGAGGAACGATGACCGTGAGCATGTGGTTGCGCTCCTCACCTACTGCTTCATCTATATACTCCACGAGAGGTTCTACCAGCGAGCGGTATGGCGATTCCAAAATAACCAAGGGAATGTCAGGCGCATATTTGTCCCATTCTTGTTTGAGTTTTTCCGCCATTTCGAGGTTCGGTGCGATGTGAACTGCACGACAGTCTTTGCTAAGGGTACGTGCATAGGCTATAGCATTGAGAATTCCTCTATGAATAATAGGCGGGACGAGCAAAATAACGCTGGTTTTCAGTTTTGGAACGACATCGTTTTCTGTGGGTTGTAGTTGTCTTGCCAACGAGATGTAATGTCTTTTCACTGCCCAGAAAGTGAGCAACAAAACACTGAGTGCAATCACGACCATCCATGCTCCATCGACGAACTTCGTGATTAGAATAACGAACCATACGACACCGGTAGCGGTCATTCCTATAGCGCTAATGAAAGCACCCAACAACATTTTGTTTTTTAGTTGTCTAAGTGTCATACCGGCTTGCCCTAAAGTAAACGCCGTGAAAACGCCTAATGCGTATAACGGGATGAGACGATGAGTATCCCCTTTAGCGAAAACTATCAACCCCCCCGCGAGTAATGCGAGGATAATAATACCGTTTTGATAAACGAGTCGATCGCCGAGGTTAGCGAGTTGTCTCGGTAGGTAACTATCGCGAGCGATGAAACTGCATAAGCGCGGAAAATCTGCGTAAGCGGTATTCGCAGCTAGAATGAGAATCGCCATAGTTGCAAACTGGACCGCAAAAAACGTAGCACTACCTGGACCGAAAGTTAATTCCGCAAGTTGAGCAACGACAGTCTTATAGCCCTCCTGGTCCGCAGTCATAATTCGAATAGGAAAATGCGTCGCTAACCATGTAACACCTGTAAACATGATTGTCATGATAACGCCGAGCCAAGCGAGCGCTTTGAGAGCATTTTTTGCTTCCGGCGGCTTGAATATCATAGTCCCATTTGCCAATGCTTCGATTCCGGTCAATGCTGCACAACCTGCTGCAAATGCACGTAAGAGTAACCAAAAACTCAACGCCTCGAAATGCTCCCTTCGATAAGCGATAGTCGGTCCGCCTTCGACAATTCCTGCACCCAATTTAAAAAAGCCGAGGATAATCAAACTGAACATTAAAAATACGAACGAATATATAGGTATTGCAAAGACTATCCCGCTTTCTCTTGTCCCCCTAAGATTTACAATTGTCAAAAGTAAAATTGCGGATAAACCTAACTGCACGGTATACGGTTGGATTGCAGGAAACGCCGAGACGATTGCCAAAACCCCTGCACTCACGGACACCGCCACCGTTAACGTATAATCCAAAAGCAATGCCGCCCCAGCTACTCGACCGAAAAACGAATTGAGATTATCACTCGCCACACGGTAATCTCCCCCCCCTTGAGGATAGTTGATAATCGTTCTGCTATAACTGAAAAGCACAATCAAAACTAAGAGCACAATCGCAATGCCTATATAAAGCCCATACGATAGCGCAGCCTCCCCCGCACGTGAAAGCATCACGAGGATTTCTTCCGATGCATAAGCGACACTCGAAATGTTGTCGCTTGCTAATAGCGCCAAACCGAAAAACACCCCTAATCGTTCGAAATGTGCGCGGGAAGTGGCAATCGGTGCCCCTACGATCAGCCGTTTAATCTGCGACAGAACTGGCATAAAACCTGCTTATTCTAACGCAAAACTCAACTCGCCTTCGAACGTATCGAGCATATTGGCATTCTCATCGAGGAGAAGCCAAAGTTTGGGAGGAGGCAGTCTGAGAATTCTGCGAGGATTATACGAACACGCCAGAACCGAAATAGTTTTATCGCATGCGTAATCTCGCCAAAGATTTTGAAACACGTCGAAAAGAGTAACCGCGCTTCCGCACAAAGTACCGTCCTCCGACCTCGAAGCACCGTTTTGTTTCCTTACAGTTCGACCCCACATCTCGGTTTCTGTGCCATCTGGCGTGCCGCTCAGTTTCGTACCGTCGCTTACAGCAACGATGTTTTCGATAGATTTCAATTTTAATAAGATATCCATAGCGTTTTTGCTGACGTGAATCCGGTCGTAAATGATTTCGCAATTGATATTGTTCATCCACCCGAATCCTACGCATCCCGGCTCACGATGATGAAATGGTCGCATCGCATTATAAAAATGCGTTATGCCGGACAGTCCTTTCTCGAATGCTTTTTGCATGATTTCGTAATTCGCGTCGGTATGACCTGCGTTTACGATAATCTTTTCGTTACTCAGGAACTCTATGGTTTGCAGCGCCCCCTCAAGTTCCGGTGCGAGTGTCATTACGGAGATTTTATGCAGATGCTCTGAAAAATATTCGTTGATTTCCGATATGTTCGGTTTTCGGAAAAATTGCGCAGGCTGTGCACCAGCGTATTTGTCGTTCAAGTAAGGACCTTCGAGGTGAAACCCTATCACTCCGTTTCGATTCGTCGCAGTTTTTTCTAACAGACTGCGAAGTTTCTCGAATGAAGCCGATATGGTCGTCGGGCAAAACCATTCGATTCCCGTTTTTTTCAACTCCATCGCCATCTGTTCGATATCCCCATCCATCACATCTATGCCGTTAATGCCGTGGACGTGCATATCTACCAACGCGGGAATCAAATAAGGCGCTCGAGGTTCACCAGGCAGATATCTTAATAAATGCTTTTCCTCATGAAACTCTGCTGAATGCCATTTCGGAACTTCTTTTCGAGTGTCGAACCATGTGACTTTCACAAGCGAACGTAACCTCCGGATGCTTTCGCAACCAAACCCTGAAGTTCCAAATCCGTCAACTCGGCTAAAACGACACCAGCCGGTAGTTCCAGTTGCTCGCTCAACGTATCCACGAGCAACGGTTCACGAGAAAGTCTTTGCAATATGCTCGCTTGCTGTTTCGAAAGTTTCGGTTCTTCTTTTTTGATTCGAATCTCCACACCGAGTTCATCGAAAATCTGTTCCGGAGAATATAAAAGAGTCGCTCCATCGTTGATAAGACGAAAACTTCCTCGATGCGATAAATCATCTATAGGAGCCGGCGTTACGAAAACGGGAATTCCTTGTTCGGCAGCGAACGTCGCTGTGCCGATTGCACCGCTTTTTTCCGGCGCTTGCACTACGATTACCGCGTTCGCTAAAGACGCAATGAGCATATTTCGCAACGGAAAGCGCCACCAATCCGCTTTCGTTCCTAACTCGAATTGGCTGACGAGTGCCCCTTGTGCTGTGATTCTCTCGAATAGAGAACGATTCGATGCAGGATAAACGACATCCACTCCCGAGCCCAACACCGCAATCGTTTTTCCTCCGCATTCCAATGCTCCTTCGTGCGCTTGTGCATCTATCCCATAAGCCCCCCCGCTGATAACCGTGATTCCCGCTTTCGATAAAGTATTGGAGAGTTGTCGCGCGACTGCTTTTCCGTATGTCGTCGCCTTGCGCGTTCCCACGATCGCGACTGCACACGAATTTTCTTCCACATCTCCTTCTAAAGCTAACTTGCCTTTTACATACAAAGCCAACGGTGGATAAGGTATGGCGCGCAAATTCGATAGATATTCTTCATCCTCTATGGAAATCAATCGAATGCCTTCCTGTAATTGGGGAGGAACGTAATTCTGAAGTTTCTCTCGGAATTGTTTAGGGAGTGCATGATGAACGCGCAAATCTTCTAAAGAAAAACATTCATGCTCGATTTGAGAAAAGAGTTTATGCGCTTGTTCTGTAGGCAAATCGAGATAAAGGAGTGCCTGCCAAAAACTGATTTGGCGCATTTTTCAATAAATCATGCACTCGAGGGAGTCAGAGAATCAAGGCGTATGACTTATCTGCCTCCGCCTCCATAACCACCACCGTATCCACCGCCTCCTGTTCCGCGACCGGTGTCGATAATCCTCTCTTTCGTTACAGGAAGAGTGTTATCTACGATGACGTGGAATGTGCGCATGGATACGTTTCCAGCCCAATCCGCCGCTGAGACGACAATCACTTTCCTGCCATCTGCCAAGGGGGGGTTCGAACCGGGTGTGGTGCTTCCTGGCTCGCGTATTCGCACGAAAATGTAACCGTTCGCTGGATCGTATTCGTATTTCACGTCTTGGTCGTTGAAGGTAACTCGAAGACTTTTCGACATAACGCCAGTACCTTGGTCTTCCACTCGGAAAATGAAATCCACGCCGGGCTGTCCTGAAATCGCAGAACCCATGGGGGGGGTGAGTATGGCGATCTTCGGTCCTATTTCATCTACTCCGAATTTACTGCTCCAACAAAAAACACTTCCATCTTCGGCTAATGCGTATATCGCTTCGGGTGTCACCGCCAATTCGCCTAAAACGGCGACGTAATCTGCTGGAACCATTTGCCCTCCGGCAGCACCGCCTCCACCACCGGTGGCTTCCTGTCCGCCACCGCCAGCCAGACCGGCGCCCCCACCGCCCGTGGTTACACCACCGCCACCACGGCCGCCGCCAGCGCTAGTTCCACCACCACCGCCGCCTCTACCCCCACCGAGAGAAGCGCCCCCCCCAGCTCCATAACCACCGGCTCCAGCGCCACCACTCACTGCACGCATAGTTCCCGGAAGAGGAAGAGTCGTATATTCCCAAAGAATCGGTGAATTAGGCCTTGCTGGGTCCAATAAATAAATCGTGCCGTTTCTCGTTCGAACAAGAATATTGTCTCCTACAGCTTGCGGAGGTCCACCGAGATAACCCTTCAAAGCGACGGGTTCACGGTGATAGGAACGCAGGTTAGAGTCGAAAAAGTACGCCTTCGAATCTTCCGTTAGGGCGACACCTCCTTTCGGGGTAATCGCAGGTGCAACGGCAACGACTTCCGGCAAAGTCAATGGTCTACCGATAATCATTCCGTTTCTGGGGCTAATTCGCGCAACTTGCGAGCCGGAAACGATATACAGGGAATCTCCGAAAACGAAAGGCTTTGCATCGGGATGCACCGTATGCACCCTGAGTTCCCAAACTTGCTTTTTCGAGGAGGTATGAACAGCAACCAAACGCCCCAAGGTCGTGAAAAAGACGAGATGATTCGAAACGACCACTGGTTCGCCCGCTACTGAATCCTTGATTTCATAGTCACTACTCCATGCTTTCGTGCCGTCTGCGGTATTCAAAGCAACGATTCTGTCGTCCGTCGTAAAAAGGAACGCTACACTGCCATCGATGAGAATATGTCTGGCAACTGCGCTATCGATAAACGACCATTTGAGTTTGCCGGTCTTCGCTTCGATGGCATAGGTGAGGCGATTTCCGTTCGAAACGATGACCATGTCGTCGGCAACAGCAGGGGAACTCCTAAATTCACCGGCTGGTTCGTCACCAGGTGGGAAATTCCAAATTTTCGCGCCGGTAACCGCATCCAGAGCGTAGACCCTTCTGCCCACAGGGACAATCACCATCCCGTCTTTGAACACAGGTCTTGCCGCTGGCGGAGATTCGGTTTTTCCCGTCCATCGCCAGGCTAAAGGAACAGGTCCGGCTATTGCGAAAACCGATGCCGTAAAAACCAAACAAGCAACAATCGAAAGCGTACGAGCCCTATGCATTAGAGTTACCTCCGAGGAGTTCTTTTAAAAGGTTCACGATAATTCTCAAACGAGTATAGCGCAAGAGATGTTTACGCTATGCGTCTTTACGAAAATTTGACGTTTGTTTAGCGGGTCTATGTCTCTCGTTTTTGAAGCACGTCAGTTACATTGTCTTCCTGAAGAAGAAAGAAGAAAAGAGGCTTGCAGAATCTAAAGTTCCGTCACTTCGCCATCCTTTATCTCGAATTGAACCAGAGTGCTCCCCATCTTGACTGCATATTTCCCAACCGGCATTGGCCTCACTTGGTTCGCAGCCATAACAAAGAGCTCTTTCTCACCTTTGGCGTCATAAACGTGATAGACCGTATTTCCTCCACCAGCGAAGGTTACTGCGCCAATCTTGATGCGCGTGTCGTGCCCTGCCTTGATGGGGACTTTAGCGAGAATTACATCTACTACTCTTACATCGTATTCACCCTGAGGCAACAATAGCGGCTCGGTTGTGGTTGGATGCACCTCTTCTTTTGTTCCAGCTTTGTAAACATGGAAAAACCTCGCTCCGCTATCTGTGCGTTCGGGGAACTTTGCAATCAGCCGTCCAGTGACTCCGCGAAGTTTTGAATTAGGCGTGATTTCCCAAGCTTCAGACGCTTCTTTCCCTCCTCCAGCTGGCTTTCGGAGGACACGTACTGTGTAATTGGAACCCGGTTTGGCGAGCGAGCGCACCGAGCCTGTGCCAGCTTTTAGATCCAACGAGACACGCGTACCAATGCGTAATTCTTCACCCAATACTAAGCCTGGACGTCCAACAGGTTCTGCAGGATGGTAAATCAGAAGGTACTCACCACTCCCATCAACCTGCACAAGCCCGAGCACGTCGTTGATAGGTTCGATATAGTCGAATTGCACAATGCTTAAGGGTTCTGCAAACATCGCCTTGAGCCGTGATGCCGGCTTCCCGACAGGTTCCGCTTCCGTACGAATGCCGACCGGTTCTGCTTCTGCCAACTTATTGAGCAGCGCAGCAAGCGCCTTGCTGTCCTTGATGATAGCGACCACGGTCGCGTTATCTGCACCACCCTGCGGAGCAAAATGAAGTGCGGCAATAACGCTGAACCAAGTAATCCAAGAATGCATCTTTCACCTCCAAATAGCTGAACGGGGTACTTGAGAAGCATTATATACAAAAATTATGGAAATAAGGCGTAAATTTGAGGTTTTAGCCAAAAATAAATAAAAATCTACGAATCTTTCACTTTGGGTTTCCGAGTCACATAAAAACTCTACTGGAATAGCGAGTCACAAGCTCTCTTATGTGTATTGCGGACTAGGATGCTTATTGAATTTGTGAATCATGGTGGGCCCAGGTAGATTCGAACTACCGACCTCGCCCTTATCAGGGGCGCGCTCTAACCAACTGAGCTATGAGCCCTCCCGATGTAATTCGAAAGTATACCGAGTGTGTCAATGCACCTTCGACAGGCGTTTTCTTACATACCTAGTTTACGCGCCTATTTGTGTTACACCTCGCTTCCTCGAAGCACGTGTTTTTATGCATTGTCGAATGTTTTATGCGTTGTTTTTGAAATAAGACTTGCTTCTTTTAGTGTTAACACAAACGGCTAAGGTATCCTTTTCAATCCTCGCAATGGGGGTATAGCTCAGCGGGAGAGCACCTGCTTTGCAAGCAGGGGGTCGCCGGTTCGAATCCGGCTACCTCCACCACTTTTTTTATTCTCGACTCTACTTTTCTCTACTTTATTTTGTTCATTTTTCCCTAAATTTGTTAAAATATGACGTTTGTCATAGCACGAGAAGAGCTTTGAGGTCGAAAGTATAAATGCATGAGTAGGGAGAAGCACCGAAACGTCTTTCGAAATTTGGCACCTTATGGGCTGATAAGGAATGGGTTGCTAAATGTATATAGTGCACGCCGGGCACCGCGCTTTTCGACTGTTTTTTTAGCCATCGGTTTAGTCGCTATGCTCGCAGCCACCCAGAAAGCCAGCAACGCCCAAGAGAAATTCCCTCTCGACCTTTTCGCTCAAGCAAAGCCTGAGGACTACATCGGCTCGAAGGCGTGTGAAGAGTGCCATTCCGATGAATATGCAAACTTCAGACTATCCGCTCATGCCCCTTATTCACAGGACCCTCATCTTTCTTTGGACAAACAAGGTTGTGAAGGATGCCATGGGCCGGGCAAGTTCCATCTCGACGAAAGCAATCCGCGCGTTATCGCCTATGGAGAGATAAAACCGAAAGAGGTAGCCGCTGCATGTCTGAGGTGCCATCAAACCACAATGCAAAGTCACCAGTGGAGCCGAACGGCACACGCTCAAGCGGATGTGTCATGCGTTTCTTGTCACCGCATTCATCCAGTAGCGGATGAAAAGAAACCTCATTCTTCTTTTCGCCCTTATCCCTACCCACAACCTGATAAGCGACTGCTCAAAGGGGATGAGGCTACGATGTGTTCATCGTGCCATCGAGCAGAAGCCTCGGAATTTCGCCTAAATACTCATCATCCTGTTCCCGAGGCTCGAATGGTTTGCACGGATTGTCATGAAATTCACCCCACCGACTCTGCTTCAAAGCGAATCAACTTAGTAAAAGACAAATGCGTGCGATGTCATGGAGATATCGCAGGACCTTTTGTTTATGAGCACGACCCCGTAGCAGGTTGGTCAGGTGAAGGCTGCGCGGAATGCCATAAGCCACATGGTTCACACAACCCGAGCCTGTTGAAAGGATTTTCCAGGGGGTTATGTGCTCAATGTCATACCGACAAACTCACGAACCATTACCCAGGAAACACATGCTGGACTGCGAATTGCCATGTAGCCATCCACGGTTCGAATTCCGACCCGAGGTTTTTAAGCCGATGAAAAACGAGCGACGCTGGAATATTTCTACACCCGCACGAAATGCGGGGGGGTTATTGATTGCGTTTGCAATTTCTTTGACGACATCTTTTTCGCAGGATTCCGAACAACAGCCACCAGAACCACAAAACGAAGCACAAGAGGTACAGGAAGAACCTGTCAAATATTTCTTGTCTGATATCGATTTCGGCTGGTGGGATTGGAATCTCAGGGGAAACGAAAGCGTTTTCAGAAGATACTCCACCCCCCCTCACGGATTCGCTATTCGAAAATGGAATGCTTTGTCTTTGAATGCCCCAGGAACGAACTATGTACGTTTTCAATTCAGCGGTGCTCCCTATCAAGACTACAACGCTCGATTGGACGCAGTGGGATTTTATGGCGGTACGCTTCTGGAAGCAAAACTATCGGATGCTAATTTCAAAGAAACCACGCCGCTGCCCATCGAAGTAAGCGATAGAAAAAACTTCGAAGGATATTTCCGTCAGAAAATCGGATTTGCAGGAAAGGTAACGATTCGTTATCAGGTAGATAACCAGAATCACTTTTCCGAACCACCCTCTCCCGATTTAATCCAGCGTCATCATTTATTCGATGCATCCCTTTTCAATCCGTTCGCCGGTGGACAAATCGGGTTAAGTTTCACGGATTGGACATATCGAGATAAAACGGAAGTTCTCCCCGGCATCGAGAATAAACAATTCGGCATCAACTACAACCGAATGTTCTCGAAAACTTTAGGCCTCGAAGGCTCGTTCTCACGTTCTGAAATTACCCATCCTGGGTGGGGCGACAATAAAGTAACGACGTTGTCATTCGGGGGCAATTGGGACATGGGACCCTCCACCGGACTTGCGTTTTCTGTTCGGCATGATGAACTCGATTTACCGGATGTTCAAAATGCTCGCGTACGTGAACGTTTCTCGGCAATTGCCAAATTCGTTCACCACTGGGAAAATTGGTCTTTGAATCTCGGTGTCAAACACATCGAAGAAGAGCGTTTGCGGGCAGACCAATCGTTCGTAGACGTACCGATATGGAACAGCGCCGAGGCGAGGCTGACGGGCAAACTCGGTGACGGTCTCAGACTGACTGCACGAGGATTCTTAACAAAACTAAAAAGTCAGCCGAAGTTCTTCACCGATGACGATAGACCGCTTTATTGGGACACCAAAGCGTTCGGACAAGTGAAACTCGATAAAGTCGGTGAAAACTATGCAGCCTTTATCATTTGGACGCATAAATTTCTGAAAAATGAAGAGCGATTCGTAGATAACGAAACGAACTCGTTCACGTTAGGTGGAAATTGGGACATCAATGAAAACGTCAGCGCATTTGTCGAATTTGTTCGAGAGTTCAGTCGTGTAAGCGGTGACGATACCATTCCGAATTCGGGAGCTTTAGACCAATTCTTTCCCGGAAGCAGGACGGTTTCGGCGGGCATCAATTGGATGGCAGAACAAGGCTTGTATCTATCCGCAACCTACAACGAATTCGTTACGGATAACGATAACCTATTGATGCTCCGCGACGGAAATGTAACAGGCAAGTTTTTGAATTTCTCGTTTCGCTATGTTGCACCGACGGGAAATGAAATTTCTGTTTCATTTTCTCCTTGGCAATACGAAGATGCAGTTATGAATCAAATGAATTATCGAGCGAGTGTATTCACAATTTCGGCACACTGGAAATTATAGAAAATGAAAACGGAGGATAAACCATGAAACACAAAATTATAAAATATTTACTTGCAGCTTTCGCTATCATCCCCGGTCTTGCAGCAACACTTTTCATACAAAACTGTGGCGGCGCCGGAGGACCGATAGGTGGTGGCGGCGGTGGCGAAGGTGGCGGATACGAACAAGAGTTTTGGGCACTGCTTTCCGACGAACAGAAAACGGCCACATATGTTGGTTCGGAAGCATGCAGCAACGATGCTTGTCATGATGCAGGCGCTCGCTCTTCCCTCACCTTAGCAGACCTTGGCCGAGGCTCGAGTAGAGGAGGGAGGCATTCTTCCCATTACCAAGACTGGTTGGTAACGAAACATGGGCAAAACAATGTCGGTTGCGAACGTTGCCACGGTCCTGGCAGCAAGCACGTCGCCTCGCCTTCGAAGACGAATATTTTGACTTTCCCAGGAGCGATTTCCTCTTACGTATGCGCTCAATGTCATGGCAAGACTTTCGAAGAATGGGAAGCCTCCGCACACAGCGAACTCGTCGAAACTCCGATAAACTCCGCCATTAGCAATCCTTCTGGGCAAAAAAATACTTGGTGCATCGTTTGTCATAGTGCGCTCGTTCGCACTTCGATAAGTGAAAAAGGCATAGATTTTTCGACTTTGCCGAATGAAGAGATCGTAGAGCTTGCAAAGACGACACTCGATAACTTTCCCTACACAGCAACATGCGTCGTCTGTCACGACCCGCATCGCGTCACTGGAAACCTCACGTGGGAAGGGAAAGAAGTTCAACTCAGGCATTTGGTCTTCAATACAGACACCTCTCAGATCGGTCCTGGCACTAAGCCCCCCCAATTCACTCAATTCAACCATATCTGTGCGGAATGCCACAACGGTCGAGGAACCGACCCCTCTGATACCGCGCTTCAACAAAACACCACGAGACCGAGCATGCACGACAGCAACCAATTCAATATGCTGATGGGAATCGGTGGAGTGGATAACGGAAATGTCGGAGAGGTTACAGCGCATGCAACCGCACCGGGACAGTGCAGCCATTGTCATATGGGTGATTCTCGACACACGTTCACAGTGAGTTACGATACGGGTTGTGCACCGTGTCATACAGCCGCAGACGCTGCCGCTCGTGCTTCCGCACTCAAGGACGAAATGATATACAAAACGTATGCTCTAAAAACCAGATTGGAGAATTGGGCACAAGCGACATTCGGCGATTCCAATGCGTGGGAATACACTGCAAACGGTGGGTATTCCGACCAAAGCCAAATCCCGATAGAGGTTAAGCGCGCTCGCCACAATTATTACTTCATCATCAGGGATGCATCATGGGCAATCCATAATTCCGCATACGCGAGACTGTTAATCATCGTTGCCAACGAAAATATGGATGCATTAGGCCCGAAAGCATCCGCATCCAAGAAAATGCCGAGCAAAGATGCGATGCTGCGCTCAATTCTCGAAGACGTAGCGAAAGCACGACGCGCTGACGAGATAGATAGAGATTGAAAATGTGTTACTAATGAGATTTTAAAGTGAATGAACCTTTATTAGCAGCCGCCCCCCCGTCGTGGACGCTTACGATAGGCGTCTTGGGGCGCCTCTTTATTTATTCCAGTGCAGTGTTTTCTTTCGTATCCATCCTCGCTTGGGTTTTCGCAAAGAACAACAAGCGACTCGAACGGATAGGCGCATTATCCTTCAACATCGGATGCTATTCACTTTTCGGCGCGATCCTATCGTTGGCGGTTTTATTCGTTTTCGACCGCTTCGAATTCGCTTATGTGTGGGGGCATGGCGAGTCCGCAAATCCAATACCGCTTAAAATCGCTGGAGTATGGGCAGGGCAAGAGGGCAGTTTCCTTTTATGGGCTGTCACTTCAGCGATTTTCGGAGTTCTCTCCGTCAAGAATACAGGACATTACCGTCGCTGGTACACGATTGTTTATGCATTGTTTCTTTTTGCCCTTAGTGGAATCTTAGCGTTCGAAACACCTTTTGCACTGAACCTGTTGGGCGGTCAACCCGTAGTTCCGCGCGATGGTGTCGGGTTATCACCTGCACTGCAAAATTATTGGGTCGTCGTTCACCCCCCCGTCATCTTTTTGGGATTCGGGTCGTTGACCGTTTTGTTCGCATATTCCTTCGCGGCAATGGCGACACGCGACACGGTTCATTGGATAAAAGCAGTGCGCCCTTGGGCTCTTGTTTCTTTGGCATTTGTCGGTGCAGGGTTATGCCTGGGTGGACTCTGGGCATACGAAACTTTAGGATGGGGGGGCTTTTGGGCGTGGGACCCAGTGGAAAACGCGAGCTTAGTCCCATGGATCTTTACCGCTGCTTTCGTTCACGGTGTCATGGTTCAAGTCACGAGGGGTAAATGGATCATCACGAACCTATTACTTGCCGCGATGCCATTTCTTTCTTTCATGTATGGCACATTCCTCACGCGCTCCGGTGTTTTGAGCGACGCCAGCGTGCACAGTTTCGCTGAAATGGATCGCACTGCATTGAAACTGCTAGTGGGCATTCTTTCTGCTGCATTGGTTGCATTCATCGCACTTTGGATTGCTCAACTATTCAGAGCACCGACACAAACCACAAGTCGCGAATATAAGGAGAAAGGACTACATCTCGAAGGATTTTATCGGTTCGGTGTTGCTCTTCTCGCAGCGATTGCAGTGCTCACACTCGTAGGCATGAGCGTGCCCCTGTTTATGGCATTGAAGGGAGCGAAACCAGGAATCGTCGAGGGCTTCGTTTATAATCGCGTGCTCGTTTGGCTTTTCTTTCCGTTAATGCTCGGAATGGCAACTGCACCTCTCGTTTCCTGGCGACCTCTCCCACCGAAAGAATTTTTTAAAAAGATTTATAACGTCGTTTGTGTAGCCGCCGGGATGACGGGCATTACAGCGTTAGCACTTACCGCCCTTCCGATATCGAACCGACTGCCTTTGAATAGTTCATTGACGATGCTCGGTGGATATGAAATCGGAGTCTTTCCTTTACTTATGGCGTTTCTTGCTATTCTTTATCTCGTTATCGCTGCAAATATCGTTAGGATGCTCGAACTTTTCAAAACTTCGAAGGCAGGCACAGCACCTTTTATCGTGCACATCGGAGTTGCCGTATTGATGGCAGGGCTTATCGTTTCTCAAGTATTCGAACAAAAGACACGCATTTTAATTCAAGAAGGAACACCCGCACCTGCTCTTTTCGATTATTTAATCGCATTTCGTGGACATACTTCGAACTTAACTAACCGTGATAATAAAGTTTTGTTCGACATAACGAATCATAAAGACAAATTCGTCGCGAGTCCAGGACTTTATTATTATAACGACGGTAGTGACGAGCCGAAACTCATGGTCTGGCCTTATATCGAGCGTCGTGCCCTATACGACTTTTACGTTTCTGTAAATGCGCGAGAGGCACGCGCATCGCAAGTCATCCCACTAAAGCCTGGAAATTCAATTGCTTTTCAAGGCTTTCGCCTCGAATACCGCGGGTTGGACGGACCTAAAGAAAACAAAAATTCCGATGAAATCACTGTTTCCGCAATTATTGAAGCGACTTCTCACGTAGGCTCACAAATCCTAAAACCTGCAATCCATTATTCGCCGACGAAAACAGAATCCAACTTGGTGAATTTGGGCAAATCTTACCAAGTCGAGTTGAAAGACATTGACTGGACCGATAAAACCGCATTCGTACAGATTTATTTCAAAAAACCGCTTTACTCTGTCGAGATCTTTTACAAGCCCATGACACTCCTCGTTTGGTTAGGGACAGCGATTGTCACTTTCGGCTGCCTCCTCACTGCTTGGTATAGAAGAAATGTGAGCACTTTACAAAATGTTTAGTGAAAATTGGCTGCCGCGGCTGGATTCGAACCAGCGACCCGCTGATTAACAGTCAGCTGCTCTACCACTGAGCTACGCGGCAAATCTCTTCGAAGTGCTCCTACAAAACTACCCTCGGCAAAATCCGAAACGACCTCGACATTTCGGAGAAAAGCCTTCTCACAATTATAAACGCCTTTAAGCCCTCTTTTCATCACATTCCCAAGAAAAGCAACGGAAGGGTTTTGTCGAGTCAGGGTCAGTGCTCGTTGGTCTTACAAAACCGCCGTTCCTATTTCATAGGCAAAAAATAAATCCTTACAAAAAGAAGTAAGGGCTTATAAACTAAACACAGATGCTACCGAATACGAAAATCACCCCTCAAAGTGTTGCTCTGTGTTATTGCTTAGGGTAAGATAGCGAATCCATCCTCTCTGTCCCTTTTCGAAATGGGACCGGAGACCATAGGGAGGAAAAATGACGAACAATTTACGCGCGTACGAGGCTCTTTACATTGTCCCGGCTAACCTCACCGAGGAAGCGCTCCAGTCTATCCTGGAAAAGCATTCTCGCGTTATCGAGGAGCAGGGTGGTAAAGTCCAAAAGGCGGAAGTTTGGGATAAACGAAAGCTGGCTTACCCCATCAAAGGCAATACCGAGGGGAATTATTTGCTTTTGGAATTCCAGGCTCCTCCACACGTACCTTCGGAACTGAGAAGGATTTTTCGAATCAGTGACGAAGTGATACGCGCAAGAATCTTCAAAAAAGAGTGAAAGAATATGGCATCTATCAATCGTGTAGTTCTCACTGGACGTTTGACTCAAGACCCTGAACTCCAAACCACTGCAAGTGGAAAGCCCCTCGTTCGGTTCACACTCGCTGTTCAAAAACGGATAAAACCTGCGGACCCGAATCAAAAAGACGCGAACTTTATCCGTTGTATCGCCTGGAACCAAAGCGCGGAATTTTTAGCGAATTACGCTCAAAAGGGACGAATGATTGCCGTTGACGGGCGACTCGACCAACGCCGGTACGTCGGAAACGACGGCGTTAATCGAGAAGTTATCGAGGTAGTCGCAGATAATGTTGCGCTACTCGACCGCCCGCGAGATGGCACCGAAGGTGTTGCAGTGGTTGAACCTGAAGAGGCTATGGCTGGAGTTCCAAGCACCGGAGGGATAGAACCCGAAGAATACGACCCGTTTGCGGAGGAGTAAGTGCCTGAAAGGCTGAACGACCCTGGGTTCGTAGTAAAAAACGACCCCAGCGGGTTGATGGGTCTCGCTTTGGGCTTTCCGGATCAATGCCGGAAAGCCCTTTCGCTTTCCGAAAAGGTGGAGATTCCTTCGGAATACAAAGGAAAATCGCACATCGTCGTTTCTGGCATGGGTGGCTCCGCGGCTGGGGGGGATTTTTTGCGTTCGCTCATGGAAGCCGAATCGAACATTCCCTGTTTCGTCGTGCGCGATTACTCGATTCCCAACTTCGTAAATAAGGAGACGCTCTTTATCGCATGCAGTTACAGCGGTAATACCGAAGAAACCCTCTCCGCAACGAATGAAGCACTCGAACGAAACGCCTCGATACTTGCCATAACGACGGGTGGAGAATTACGGAGGCTCGCGAACGAAAAAGGTTTTCCCGTGATTTTGCTTCCTTCGGGTCTGCCCCCCCGCATGGCTTTCGGATATCTATTCGTTCCTATGCTCTATACGATTTGTGCATTAAGTTATTTGCCGAATGCCCCTTTCGAAGAGGCTTTTTCGGTGCTCGAAAGATGTAGGGACGATTGGAATCCTGAAAAACCTCTTCCTGGAAATCTCACGAAAGGGCTTGCAGCGCGACTTTTCGGAAGACTTCCGATAATTTACGGTTTAGGATCTTGGCAAGGGGTGGTCTCTAATCGATGGAAATGCCAAATCAACGAAAACGCGAAAGTCATGGCTTTCGCGAACGCTTTTCCGGAATTGAATCACAACGAAATCGTGGGTTGGACTTTGGCATCTCGGCAAAATGTTCGCTATTGGGTTTGTGTGTTTTTGGAATCGGGCTTCGAAAGCAAAAAAATGCAAATTCGCGCGCGGGTAACTTCGGATTTGATTCGAGATAAAACGGAACTTTATACGGTTACAGCACGGGGCAATTCGCTTCTTACGCAAATGCTCACCTTGGCATACTTCGGTGATTTCACGAGTTTGTATTTAGCCGCACTTTACGAAGTGGACCCTGCACGTATAGAGGCAATAGACAAACTAAAAACCGCTCTGCGCGAAGCGCATTGAACGAAAATCAATTAGCGCACGCCATCCACATATGTGAACGGCATACCATTTGAAGAGATGTTTTATTCGATAAACGAAGCCTTCGTCCACCAAATACTCTGCGGAAAGCGATTCTTCAATTCCTTCCAATGCTCGACTAATTTTTCTGCTTTTCCGTCGCGCTTGTATGCAGTTACGCCGCACCAATACAACGCTTCCGGAACGACTGCGCTATCCGGATGATTGTTGAGCACACCTTGGAAAATTGTGTATGCATTCTCATAATCACCACGAAGCATGCTTATCATTCCAAGCCCCATCTTCAATTCCGCAATAAACTCGTTCGGAGGTAGATAACCGTATGCTCGTCTCGCTTCGCGTCTGTCGCTATCTAAAACGATCAAACACGGCGTCCAAAGTTGGGACATTTTATGAGACCATTCTTTGATATTCGGTGATTCTTCCGTAACATCCAACCTAACGGGAACGAAATTCTTTTCTAAAAAGTTGATTACTCTTTCATCGGGATACGTCACGGTACCCATTTCTTGACACCCACCTCAGTGAGGCGAAAAGAAATCAACGAACACGGGCTCACCCGAACGGCTCGATAGATCGAACGCTTCATCGAGGTTATTCAACCAAGTCAATTCTGTTACTGCCATTCCATGCCTCCTTTTTCTGATTTTTTTAAATACGTTCTTTCTGCAACGGATATTTTCCAAAGCAAAAAGTACGAACCGACTCTCTTGAAATGATTTTCGAAAAACAGGCAGGAATTACGAAGCGATTGTCCTAAAAAAGGATTGCTAAAAAAAGGTGCCCCCGGCGGGCGGGTCCGGGGGCTTGGGGGAGGAGAGAGTGTGTATAAAAGTCGTTATTTGAGCATAGAAAGCAATACTGAAACTGGTTGTGAGGCTATCAATATCATCCTCGTCTCTCCTGAAATCCAGCTTACCGCATTCATACGGCCAATTTGCAAGTATCTTACCCCCGGATAGCCTTCGATTTGTAATCCTTCTGTTAAATTCTCCTCTTTGGGAAGGATAAGCAAGTAATAATCCGAGATGTAGTCCGTAAACGTCACCCGGACGGCGCATGGTTTGCCATTACAGCGAATAACCTCGGCTAACACCGGGGTCAATCGGTGGCGGCGTAGAGACGGCAACTCGACCGGCTTTCCGAGGCGTTCTTTGACCCACGTTTCAGTCAAATTCGGATTCGATGGGCGAAAAGAAGGCAATCCGGCGGAAGAGGCGCTCATCAAGTGAGCGATTTGCGATGAGGGGTGGCTCGAGGGGCTTGTCCGGTAAAAATAAGCCCCTGCGAGAATAACGAACATTATGCAAGCGGCGAGAGCGGGGCTGAAGCGGGTTATAAAACGTTCGGATTGCAGAACTTTTTTCAATTCATGTATACGGTTTTGGCATTTTTCCCAAGCGGCATCGGTTTGTTTTGAATCTACCGCTGGGAGTTTTTCTTTGAGAAGGAGTTTAATCTGTAGAACTGCGAGGTATTCACGGCGATGTTTTTCTGATTCTGCGAGGAGTTTTTCCACGTTGCTCCGCTCTTCCCCTTCTAAAGCGTTATCTGCATATTCGTGGATTTTTAAGAAATCATCCATCGCTATTCTCCTTTGCTATCTTTTCAAATAGCCTTGCGTCTTCGCATATTCTAAAAGCAAATTTCTCAACATCGCTCTTCCACGAGCGATTCTCGAACGTACGGTTCCAATTGGCACTTCCAGTGCCTCCGCGATATCTCCGTAACTTAAACCTTCTACGTCGCACAATAAAACCGCTGTACGATATTCTTCCGGCAACTGAGCGAGAGCCTCTTCGACCTGCTCGCTCATGACTCCTTCCAAGAGTTCTTCGCTAGGCTCAGCCTCTTCGGAAGCAATCATCTCACCCGCAACCCCCTCATCTAAAGACTCGATGGTCGGGCTGCGGCGCGCTGCACGGTACTTATTGATGTATAAGTTCGTGAGAATCTTCAGTACCCAGGCTCTGAAGTTCTTCCCGTCAAAACGGTCGTAGGCTTCGTACGCGCGGACCAATGCTTCTTGAACCAAGTCTTCCGCATTGTCACGGTCACGAGTCAACCTCAAAGCAGTACTGTAGATTGCCGGAAAGACTTCTCGAACTGCCCGTTCAAACTCTTCAGGCTTCCTCGTCTTTCGGAAGAGCATTTAGGCATCCGAGTGTACCTTTCCACGAAGTCTAACAACGCACCCTCTTTACCGAGTTCCCGCCGGGCATGGATTTTCAGTCTTTTCTGAAAATAGAATTCGGTTTCCCGTAAAACCACGGGTGTATTCGCCAAAAAATCACCCGTGGAAAGGGAACATTTTTCCTCGTGGTGGTTTATAATTATATGAGCGGAGAGATGGCTGAGTGGTCGAAAGCGCCCGCCTGCTAAGTGGGTAAGCCGGGAGACCGGCTTCTCGGGTTCGAATCCCGATCTCTCCGCCAGAATTTTTGAGGCGGTATTTTAGCGTGAAGTGGAACTGTGATTATCTATCAAGTACTCAGAAAGCGAATAAAACAGGGCAAAAGCTAATTCAATATGAGAGGAACAAACTGAGATGGGGAAAAACGTCTCAAAAAATTCTAAAAAATCTGATTACATCATGAACACATAAAATAAGCAAAAACAAAAGAAATACGGTTGCGTGAATTTTGGCGAGATTTTAGAGATTTAAAAACACCAAAGCTCTCAACGAGTAAGTCGGTCAAGAGTTACTATAGGAGGAAACGATGACAATCGGTATTTTTCTTGCGACGTTCAATATGTTGAACTTTCAAATCGAAAGCGCACAAACTTTATTCGATAGAGTGAACGCGAAACTCGCCTCTGCTAAATCTATAAGCGGAGTGATGATCGAGAAAACTAACTTTGGAAAAACAAGCACGCGTTATGAATTCGCAGTCCTTAAACCAAACTACTATAAGATTAAGAGCAAGCAAAATGAAAAATACTACGATGGCATGAATGTCTATTGGTACAACAAAGTCGAGAATGAGTATTCGATATCGAATGTCATTAAGCAAACCAATAAAAGGATACCAATAAAATTGCCGGGATTCGAATCATTTACCGGTCAATCGCTGGATTATCTAGTAGTACGTTCAGTTAAAGACACAATATTCAATGGTCGCAGTTGTAAAGCCATTTCTCTTGACTACAAAGGCATAGTGCAACCCCCGAGGTTTAACACTTTCTTTGTCGATCCTAAAACTTTGATGCCTCTCGGCTGGGAGCTTAGGCAAGAAGATATGTGGGAAATTACAATCTATGAAAATCTGCGACTCAATCCGCCTTTGAAGCCATCTGACTTTATCTGGAAAGTACCTTCCAGCGCTCGCCTAAAAAATGTAAACGCGCAAATCAAAATCGGCGATAAAGCGCCTGATTTCACATTAAAAGGTCCAAATGGTGAAACTGTTAGTCTCAATAAAACGCTGACCAAAAGCAAAGCCGTACTGATTAACTTTTGGTACTACGGTTGAATTCCGTGCCGTGAGGAGTTGCCTCACGTGCAAGAGCTTTACAATCAACTCAAAGACCAGGGCTTTGCAGTCATTGCTATTAATCCTCACGACGAAGTTAAGAGAATTCGCCAGTTTATCGCGAAAGAAAATATTACGATTCAAGTTGCCTTGAACGGCGTACGGGAACATAACGTTTGCAAGCTATATGGAATAAACAGCTTCCCAACAGATATTCTTATTTCGTCCGAAGGGAAAGTGATTCTTTTGGTGACAGGATTCACCGACGAGAGTCATAACAAACTCAAAGAAGCACTTCGTGAGCTTGGTTTCAAATTCCCAAAATAAGGAATATCAGCGCATTGATTTTTTAACTTTTCCTCCCACCTGATCTTTGCACGTTGTGTCCTGGGACAATTGCCTATTTTATCCAGCACCGCCTGCTAAGTGGGTAAGCCGGGAGACCGGCTTCTCGGGTTCGAATCCCGATCTCTCCGCCAGAATTTTTTCCATCCCCTTTTCCGACCATAATTTATAAATATCGGAATGGCGAAAGGTCCCCTGATTCTTGTGTTTCTCGGATGCTGGCTTGCGAGCGGTTCTGCTTCCGAGTTGTCGGAGTATCTCAAAATTCGCAAGAAATACGGGATTTCCCAGCCCACGACCAGCGCGGCGCTTCAGACTCTTGTAGGCTATGGCGTTTTCGAGGTGAAAGCCCTCGTCAAAGGCACTCTTCGCACAGACGAAATCACCAAACTCCTTCTCGAGGGTGCTGGCGGTTCATCTATTGCGGTCTCATCCCTGGAATCTGGCAAATGGCTCGAGGTGCCGAATACGCGCGCAAGAATCATCTTCCTCGCGAAGCGAGAAAATGAAACTGCGCCTTTGACAGCAGAAATCATCTCTGCAATTCCCGAAGACCAAATCGCTTATTGGGAAGCCGAGCAGGCTCGTAAAGCGCAAAGCAAAGCCCGAGCAAAACAAACGGAGGTAACGCGAGGAAAACATCCGGCTGTTCTACGAGTTCCATCTGGTTGGTCAGAAGCCGCAGTGAAGGCTGTTCCTTTATATGCGAAATTCATCCGTGGTTGGAATCCACGTTTAGACGAGAAAAAAGCCTGGGAAATCGCGGTGGGGATTATCGGCTTCAGTCTCCAATATGGGATCGATGCGCGTTTGATCACTGCGATGGTGCTCGTAGAGAGCGGTTTCAATCCGAGTGCGACTTCGCGTAAGGGAGCGATGGGACTGGGACAACTCATGCCGGGAACTGCGAAAGGGATGGGAGTACGGAATGCCTACGATACGTACGAGAACTTATGGGGAACGGTGCGTTTGATTCGCGGACATTTGGAGAAATATAAAATCGTTACACCTGGCGGACAGAAATACGGAGATTTAGTCCTCGCACTTGCCGCATACAATGCAGGTGGGGGGGCGGTGCGAAAATACGGAGGAGTGCCCCCTTATAGGGAAACGCAAGGTTACATTCAAAAAGTGATTGCTTGGTACAAGCGATTATCTGGAAATTAGAGTTCTTTTTAGCCCCCTTATATCGAAGAGGCTTTCTTCGAAAATAAAAATGTGCTTTTTTAGACCCCTTCCGTAAGGTTCCCCCTGCTTACGGAAGGGGAACCGGTTTTACTTTTGAATAAACCGCTTGCGAAGTGCCTTTGCGTACGTCGCATGCGAGTACTTGCGAGTAACTGATAGTTTCTTGTGTTTATGACCTTAAGGTTGACTCTGCTCGCGCAAGGGAACCGGTTTGCTAACAAACTCAAATAACATTTGTAATAACTTATAAATAAATTCAATCCAAAAAAAGTACACACGGTCACAAATTCGTTTTATGAACATTTTCGTCTTTTGCACCCGAAGAAAACATTTGCTAAAATCGTTCATAATTTAAAAATAAAAAGGGACGTTTTATAATTGCAACTTTATTTCAGTTTAGAACACTTACCGCGAGAGGCTGCAGAATGCGAAGCCTGTTTACAGCGTTTGCATGATCGCCTCGAAGTTACAAAAGGCGTAAAACGCGTAAGCATCGAGCGTCCTGAGCGTAGAGTTTGGGTGGAGGTCGAAGAAAGCGCCGACCTTTCACGCATCGAAGAAACAGCCCGAAAAATCATGTCTGAGGTTGCATTGGGTTATGCGCATGAAACCTTGCGAATCGGGGGAATGGACTGTCCTGCTTGTGCGAAGGACATCGAAAAAGCCGTTGCTTCGATGGAGGGTGTTCTCGCTTGTTCTGTAGATTTTACGAGCCGCCGCATGTCCGTGGAATTCGATTTGAATCGGGTAGGAATCGAAGCGATTCAACGCACGATTCGGCAAATGGGTTACAGCGCGCAAGAACTTTTCCGCTGGGAGCCGATCAGTTCGCCGAAAGAAATCCTGATGTTGGCTATAGGGGGGGCTTTTTGGTTATCTGCGCTTTTTGTCACTGAACCTCGAATCGTTCAAGGAAGTCTTCTTTTGATCGCCGCACTCGTAAGCGGTTGGAAGATGCTTCTTTCAGGAATCTTCTCCCTGCTTCGTGCGAATTTCACGATGAACGCGTTGATGACTATCGCCGTCATCGGCGCTGCAGCGATAGGGGAATGGCAAGAAGCGGCATTGGTAACATGGCTTTTCGCGCTCGGAAATATCATTCAATCCGGAGCAATGCTCAAAACCCAAGACGAAATCAGAAAACTCGTGCAGTCCGCTCCAAAAATCGCGCGATGCAAATCGAATGGTGGGGTCGTAGAAAGAGATGTTTACGAAGTCGTACCTGGAGACTTAGTGGAAGTTCTTCCCTTCGCGCAAGTTCCCATTGACGGCGTCGTCGAAGAAGGGTCGAGCACAATCAATTACAGTATGTTGACGGGTGAAAGCGAACCGACGTATGTCGAAATCGGTTCGAAGGTATTGGCGGGGGGGATCAACGAAGGAGGATATCTTCTCATTCGTTGCGAGAAGCCCTTCACGGACACTTTGTACGCAAAAACCTTAGAACTCATCGAAGAAGGTCAGCGCAAACCTACGCCGCAACAGGAACTCATTGACCGTTTCAGCGCTTGGTACACACCTACCGTTATCTTCGCCGCACTCGTTCTCGCCGTTTTGCCCCCCCTCATGCAGTGGAAAACATGGTATGTGTCCCTCCATCAAGCCTTTTGGCTTTTGATGGTCGCATGTCCTTGTGCTTTGGTAATTTCTACTCCGGTAGCGACTGCGCGCGCACTCGGCGTCGCCAGCAAAATCGGTGCCCTCATAAAAGGGGGGGGCAAATTGGAACTCGCTTCCCGTATAAAACATTGGATTTTCGACAAAACTGGCACTTTGACATATGGGAGATTAGAGGTGCGCAATGTCGAACTTCTGGGAAGTTTTTCTCGTGAAGAAGTCCTGCACCTCGCTTGCGCACTCGCAAAACGTAGCGCGCATCCTGTTGCGAACGCAATTGCGCGTTTGAAAACCGGTGAAGACCTTCCCGAAGTGCAAGAGTTGCGCGTAGAACCGGGGAAAGGAATTTCAGGAAAAGTCAACGGCAAAACAGTCCTCCTCGGCTCGGCACAATTTACAGGGGGGGCTCAAGAAGGGAAAGGGACGGTTGCCTATTTGTCTCTCGATGGTGAACCGATTGCGCGTTTCGATTTGGCGGAAAAACCCAAAGAAGAAGCGAGAAACGCCATACGCGAAATGAAAAACGAAGGAATGAAAATCACGCTTCTTTCCGGAGACGACGAGCACGCAGTTCGCAATTTGGCAGAATATCTCGAAATCGAAAACTACATTGCTAAGGCTTCTCCGCAAGAAAAATCGGAAGTTGTAGAAAAAATCACGCAAAAAGAACAGACTGCGGTAGTCGGGGATGGTATCAACGACGTCGCCGCCATGCAACGTTCTACATTGCCGATTGCGATGGGAGCCGCAGGTGCCGCCTCTGCCATCGAAGCGGCCGACATCGTGTTATTGAACGATGAAATCGCTTCTATCCCCCGCATCGTTCGATTGAGCAAAAGTTATCGTACGATCATTATCCAAAATGTCGTTTTCAGTTTGTTCACGAAGGGATTGCTTTTGGCGGCAGGTTTCATGACTCCCCTTCCTTATTGGCTTGCAGTGGTCGGAGATATGGGAGTTTCTCTTTTGGTGATTGGGAACGCGCTGCGGTTGCGTGCGTGAAAGCATCCGCGTCTGCATTTTTTTCTTCTCTTCGATTCCTTCGGGCAGAATGCAGATCGTTGACAAATATGTTTTCGAGTAAATACGAATGAAAGAAAACCAGAAAACGGTTCCCCTTGCGCAAGCAGGGGGAACCTTACGGAGGGGGTTTCTGAAATAAATGATTCGTATAAGAAATTTTGATACGTCCTCCGCAAGGGTTTTATTCGACCCCCTCCTCAAGGGTTCCCCTCTTCGCTTTGCTCGAAGGGGAACCCCGATGGTTGGGGTTGTTGCAACGAACCACTTTAAAAAAGAATTTTTCATTTTATTTCACTCCATCCCTAAAGTAATCTTTCTATTACGAAAAAAGATGACCAAATACGACCCTTTCCAAGACCTCTGGCAAATCGTTAGGAAAATCCCGAAAGGGAAAGTCGTTTCTTACGGTGATTTAGGGAAAATGCTTCGAAATCCGGCGACCGGGTTTCAGGTGGGGCGCCTGATGGCGAGTGCTCCGGACTGCGTTCCTTGGTGGCGCGTCGTCGCCAAAGACGGCAGTCTTCCCATCCACAAACGCTCGCCGCAACTTCGCATCGAACAAGAAAAACGCCTAAGAGCGGAAGGGGTTATCTTCGAGGGGGGGCGCATCGAAATGGAAAAACATCGCTGGAAAATTTAACTTGAATGTTTATTCCCCTGCAGGTCGAAGCATTATATTCCCATGGACAAAAAATACATCCTTCTTGTGAATAGCATATGTGCATTCCCAAACAGAGTTCGGGAACGAGAAAAAGTTTTATTTTTTTGAACCCCTCCTTAAAGGTTCCCCCTCTTCGCTTCACTCGAAGGGGGAACCTCAGTCGTCGATAAAGATCAATTTGACAATAACAGATTGCGCGCATATTTCAACAAATTGTAGTTAGCGCCATAAGGCGCGATTTATTGACCCCTTCCTTGTAGATGTTTTGCTCGAATTTCAGCACCAAGTTTGGATTGTATTTCCTTGTCGAAATAACTTTTGATTGGTTGACTCCCTCTTCTCTCAGCCCCTAAAAAAACGAGATGCTGGATGCATTTTTGAAAAAATTGGCTAAGGCGGGATGGAAGCCGCATAAAGGGCAAATCGAATATCTGCTTTCCAAGGCGAGGTTTCGCGTTTTGGCGTGCGGAAGAAGGTGGGGAAAAACGGATGCCGCGGCGGCGGACATCGCGTATCGAATCACGGAAAAGGACAGCAGTCGTCAAATCGCAATTGCCCCAACGTTGGCGCAAGCGAGAATCGTTTTCGAACGCGTGAAGTGGATGCTTTTAGCAGCGGGAGTCGTCTTCACTGCCGTTTCGACGCCTTATCCGACGATTCGCGTACACGAAGGCGGAAATAAGAAAGCGCGCATTCTGCATGTTTTGGATGCGAGGTCAGGACACGAGGCGAAAAATTTACGAGGCGAAGGAGCACATCACATTTTGATGGATGAAGCGGCATTCGTTCCGGAATCTTTGATTACCGATGTCGCAATGCCGATATTAGCAGCGCATCACGGTCGCATGACTTTAATCAGCACACCGCGCGGAAGAAACTTTTTCTATCGTTTTTTCCTAATGGGTCAGCGCAGTGAAAAAGGATTTTGGAGTCGGCAATCGCCGAGCATCGAAAATCCAGCGGTGGACCATGAATATCTCGAACTGCAAAAAGAAATTCTCACCGAGCGTGCATTTCGCACGGAATACGAAGCGGAATTTTTAGACAGTTCCTCTGCGGTTTTCAGTACAGAAGCATTAGATGCCGCGTTGAATGCCCCCACCGTTTCAGAAGGCGAAACCGTCGCCGGCATAGACTGGGCAAGATATCGAGACACGACTGGATTCGTTGCGGTGCGCGGAACGATGCGTCGCGCAGAGGTCGTTCATGTTTCGCAATGGAGCGCATTGCGATGGTCGGAACAAATCGCGCGCGTTTCTGATTTATGTGCGGAGTTGAAGGCAAAGCGTTTGATCTGCGACGCAACGGGTGTGGGTGATCCGGTTACGGAACAGTTGCGAGAGGCGATGCCTGATGCTCATATCGAAGGATTTACGTTTACACGAAATTCCAAAACGGAAATTATCGAGCGATTGAATTGGATGCTGGAGCGTCAGCACTTACGATTGCCTGCGAACCCAGAACTCTTGCGCGAAATGGAGCATTTCGAAGGAATTTCGGATGAGCAAGGAAACATTCGCTATTCGGCGTCTTCGGGTTTTCACGATGATTTGGTTTGCGCATTGGCGATGGCTTGTTCGATACTGCCCGACAATCGCGAAGGGATGATTTTTGGAAGGATGCGAAGAGGATGGCAACCCCCCCATTTAACTCTTTTTCGATAGAGGAAAGGTATTTATGAAAACCCTCTCCTTAGAGGTTCCCTGCTCCGGGTTTGAAATACAACGAATTTCAAAACTAAATGTAGGGGCGCCGTAAGGCGCGAATGTAAAGGCGAATAAAAATAAAGGATGAACGATGAAACGGATGAAGACAACGATTATAGAATTGAAAGAAGGAGTGTTTTTTTTAGAAACCCCCCCTTAAAGGTTCCCCCTGCTCCGCAAGGGGAAGCGAGGTTTGAAAAAAACATTAAATTGGTTTTTAATCCAAACGTAGGAGCGCCGTAAGGCGCGAATAAAAATACGAATACAAAAAAGGATAATCAATGAACTGGATAAAGAACATTATCGAATTTACTCGAATACCGAAAAGGAAACGTTTGCAAAAGCGCGACGAAGCGCCTGCGATTCCTCGTTCCATCGCGTATAGTCTGCAATTTCCAGGTGCTGCACAGCAGGTATCGGGTCAAAACATCAGCCTGCAGACCTTCGAACAGATGCTTCGCGACCCGCTGATACGTTCCGCCGTGACCATCAAAAAATATGGTGCACTGGCGGTCCCTTGGAGGATTGTTCCCGCACCGGAAAACGGGGGGGCTTCCGAAGATGCGCGAAAGAGGGCGGATTTCGTGGAATACGCGTTCGCTGAAATGCAAGGGAGCATTACGGGAGTTTTGCTCGATGCGATGGATGCGATTGCGAAAGGATATGCGATTTTGGAGAAAATCTTCGTCGAAGACACGCGGAAATATCCGGGGAAAATACGATTCGAAGCGATTCGTCCGAAAGACCCTTCCTTGTTCGGTTTCGAAGTGGACGAGTTTCTCAACATCAAAGGACTCACTTTGCACGTTCCTGGTGAAAGTGTGCGCTCGCTACCTGTAGAGAAGTTCGTCATTTTCGTGTACCAACAACGTTACGGTTTTCCGAGTGGAGAATCGGATTTGATTCCTGCTCACAAGCATTGGGCAATCAAGCGCGAATTACTGAAGCAATGGAGCTCGCATTTGGACAAGTTCGCATCTCCGACTGTGCTGGGAAAATTCAAGCGCGGACTTCCCGAAAGCGCTCAGACACAGTTATTGGATGCTTTGGAGAAGTTGGCGCGTCAATCGGCTGTCGTTTATCCGGACGACATCGAGGTGAGTTTGCTCGAGGGGGGGCGCGAGGCTCGTTCGGGATATTTGGAGGCAATCGATTATCACAATCGTGAAATGGCTCGTGCGATTTTAGGACAGACGCTGGTGACGGAAGATTCTCGGCGCATAGGCTCGCTTGCATTGGGAAAGGTGCACTTGCAGGTTTTGATTATGCAGTTGGCAGGTTTGCGTCGAGAATTAGCAGAGCGTGTGGTGAACGAGCAGTTGATACGTCCTTTGATTGACCTTAACTTCGGAGCAGGTTCTTATCCCATGTTCGAATTCGTCGAGCCCGAGTTGGACGTCTTTCGGACGGGGAAGGTTGTGTAGATTTTTTTCGAGATTTTATGTGCTATTCGTAGGATGCTATTTGTTTCATCGTTTTGAAATGAATTTTGGCGACTTGTTTGAGTTGTCCGATTCCGTGGAGAGCGACGAAGTTTTTCGCGACGGTAATCGTTTGGGGTCCTGCCCCTTTCGGAAACTCGATTCCCCATTCTTTCGATAGATTTTGCAAACGACGCAGGAATTCCGCACGAGCGAGGACGGAAGCAGCAGCGACGGCGATGTCCTCTTCTGCGCGAACTTTCGACACCAGGCGAACTTTGCGCCCTAATTCGAACAAACGTTTTTGCACTGCTTGCGGGTCTGCGAATTGGTCGCTAATCACGACAATTTCCTTGTTTTCTTTCGGGGGGGATCCTGCAGAGACTTCCCGGTTCAGCAGAATTTCTAAAACGTTTTCGATCGCGCGCGCATGCCCCCAAGCGAGGATTTTGTTCAGATTGCGCATTTGCTCCCAAAGTTCGTTGTACTTCGCAGGACCGATAGCGATTATGGAATGAGGGCATGTTTTGCGGATTTTCGCGGAAAGTTGCATCGCGCGAGAGTCCGTAATTTTTTTCGATTCCCGAACATCTTCCAATTCGGCGAGATGTTCGGGGGCGACATAACACGCGGCAATCACGAGCGGACCGAAAAAATCCCCTTTCCCGCTTTCATCCACGCCGATTCGATAGTCGTACATTCTGTTTTCGTTTGTCAGATAGGTTACCGCTAAGAAGTCTGAAAAGTTGTTCTACTGAAAAGCTTTTCCACCCGTTCGTAAGGTTTTCCCGCATATAGAGGGAACCGATGATTTTTTCCGTTCTCCACTTATTTATAAAATGTAAAATGTTCATATGATTAAAGGAATTCATGCAATGTTTTACTCTCCGAAAGCAGAGGAGTTGCGTGCTTTTTTTCGCGATAAATTGGGCTTGCGCTGGTTCGATTCTGGCGATGGATGGCTAATTTTCAAGCCTTCGGATTCCGAAGTCGGCTGCCACCCGCACGAAGGAACGAAGCATAAGATTTCTTTTTACTGCGACGATTTGCAGGCAACGATGGAGGAACTGAAACAACGTGGTGTGGAATTTACGATGGATATCGTTGACCAAGGATACGGATTCGTGACTCGCTTTCGTTTACCGGATGGTACGGAAGTTGATTTATATCAACCAAAATACAAAGAATAGAATTCCGCCACCCTTAGTAGGTAATGGCAACAACTAGTAGGTAATGGCAACAACCAAAGGCACTTTAAATCGGGCGAGTCCTCGCAAAATACGGGGCGAAAGCTTCAGCAACTGGCGGAGAGAGAGGGATTCGAACCCCCGGACCCTTTCGGGTCAACGGTTTTCAAGACCGCCGCATTAGACCACTCTGCCATCTCTCCGCGTTCTCTTTTATACTTAACAACAAAGGCTCGAGAGAATCCCCTTGGGGGTCCGTTATCCCTTACACCTCACTCAAATCGCGCCTTACGGCGCCCCTACTAGTGATCATGACTGGTCGCGCCTTATAGATCTCATACGCCATAATTCCACTGAAGCACGCTGACTGCGCTCTTACAGGTTTTCCACAAGAAATAAAGAGCATTTCTGTTCAATTTCGTGCACAATAAGCGAGGTCATTCGTCTTTTTAACGAGTGTCCGATTTACCCGGTATTCACCGGGTTTTTTGATGTATTTTCGCCAAGCAGGCAGAGATTGGGGCAAACGCGAAATTCATTCCATCTCTGGCCGGTGAAATAGTCGTAAAGGAGGTTTTTTGCTTGAAGACGGATATTTGGCATGGTTATTGCACTTCGTGGATTAGGGGATTCTTCCCCGGAGGTCGGTAATGTCCACGAACGGTCCGAATGCGCGGAACCCGGATACGAAATTCCGGGTGGTTTTTCGGGGTTATTCTCGTGAAGAAGTAGACGAGTTCCTGTCGCAAGTCAACAAACAACTCGACCAAATGCGTACGGAACTAGCAGAATTACGGGAACTGCGCAATCAATTCGATATCGAGAAACAAAACCTTTCCGAAGAGGTAAAGAAACTCAAAGAAGAGTTGGAGTCAACGCGCGCCGAATTGGCGAAAGCGTATGCGACGGAACGTGAACTGCGAGAGGGAAACGCACGATTGAAGCAAGAAGCGGCAGATACGGACGAAATTCTGCGCGCCGCACACAAAGCAGCAGAAGAGATGAAATTAGCGGCGCGAAAGGAGAGCGAACAAATTTTGAAGGAGGCGGACGAGCGTGTGCGTGCGATGATGGAAGAGTCTCGGAAGCGTTTGGATGCACTTCGCATGGATTACGAACGCGCACGCCGTCATTTCGAAGAGTTTCTTACCATCGCTAAATCTTTGGCGCAGTCGTTTTTACGAAAAATAGAAGATCTAGAGCCGAATCCATAAAGCGAAGAGTGGGTTCGAATGTACGAGTTCTCTTTTTGAGAGGGGGGTTATTAATCACGCTTTACGACGCTCCTACAGGGGTAAAAATCGCGCCTTACGGCGGCTCCTACAGTTGAGCGATTTTTTTATGCGGGAGTGTTATATAGAAATCGCTAACGTAATTTGCAATAAATTCATTCCAACGTTCGGAGGTTTTATTCCGCCGTTGCTCACATGAGTGAATCGCACTCCGAGGCGCGGAGCATTTTTTTTGCTTCCTAAAAACTTTCCGAATCCGAGATACGTTCCGAAGTTGAAGTGGCTATTTACATCTTGTGTTGTTCTGTCCGTGATATAAGGACCTGTGCCGATTTCGAAATAATAATTCTCGAGGAACTTGCCTCTTCCCACCCACATTGCGCCAACGGTGAGCCAAAAAGCGTTAAAGGTTTCTCCGTCTCCGTTTTCCGAACGATTCACGATGAAGCGAATTCCAAACGTTTCGCGCGCTTCGAAATCCGGGCGTGCACGCAATGCAAAAAACCTTCCTTCGCGAGACCATTCCAAACCCGTTGTCAGTCCTTGTCGTTCTTCGTTGCTTCCGAGGATGAGCCAGGAACGGTCGCCGCTTACTTCTAAAAACCATTGCGGGTCATCGAACAACCTATCAACCGCAAAGCATCCAGCAAAGCAAAAACTCAGAACAAAGGAAAGTATTCCCTTTAGCGCTAAGGGTTTCACCTGGCTTTCGTTTCGTAGGTTCTGAGTTCTTGCAAATGAATTTGCCCGAAAAGGCTTTCGATAACCGGGAGCCTTGCGATTTCTGCCCCATCCGTGAGAGCAGTTGCAGTGCCGGCGGCGACGCCCCATTGCAGGACTTCTGCATGGTGCTTTTTATGCGTCAAGCCGTAGAGCACACCTGCCACGAGGGAATCGCCTGAGCCGATAGTGCTCACCACTTTGATTGGGGGGGGAATAGCATGAAAGACGCCTTCATCGGAAGCGAGAACCGCGCCCGCAGCACCCAAAGAAATCACGACGATGGGAATTCCATTTCGATGGATTTCTTCTGCTGCGTCTGCGATTTCATGAATTTCTCGGAGAGGGCGACCCAAAAGTTCTTCCGCCTCTCTTAGATTCGGTTTTATCATGAAGGGTTTTTCTTCGCATGCTTTTCGAAGTTTTTCGCCTTCTGTATCAATGACGACCGGCACGCCGTATTTTCGAGCGATTCGAATAAGATTCACAAAAGAATCCTCCGCCATTCCCGGAGGAAGCGCCCCCCCTGTAACTACGAAAGTACTTTTCGGGAGCAACGTTTCGACGAATTTCTCGAGTTTTTGTATTTCTTCTTCGGAAACTCTCGGGCCTGCTTCATGAAAAGTCGTAGGGGTATCCCCTTTTTCGTCTTCGATATTGATATTAATTCGTGTTTCCCCTTTTACTTCGACAAACTCATAATCCACCTTTTCTTTCCTCAGGACGCACTTCACCATCTCTCCCGTCGCCCCGCCGATAAAGCCAGTCGCGAAGGTCGGTACTCCGAGCTCAGCGCATACTCGGGCAACATTAATTCCTTTACCGCCCGCATCCGTTTCCGTGCGAAGCACTCGATTCGTCGAATAAAGGATAATGCTCGACACGAAAAGAGTTCTATCGACGCAAGGGTTGTATGTTACAGATAAAATCATTGAGCCATCACCTCTGCTAATAAAAGCCGTTCAGTATCTATTTTACGAGGGGTTTCCAAGACTTGTTTCAAGGGTATCCAACAAATTTCATTTGCGGTCCATCCTACCATTGTGCAGTGTTCTCCATGCAAGAGCAGTTGTACGGCTTCTGCGCCCATATGCGTTGCAATGACTCTATCGAAAGCCGTAGGACTTCCTCCACGCTGGATATGACCCAAAACTACAGGGCGCACCTCGAATCCTGTATGTTGTTTGATATATGTACCGACTTCGAATGCTTTCGCAGCGCCTTCTGCGACGACAATGATGCTGCTGTGTTTTCCTCTTTCGTATGCCGAGCGCAAACGGTCACAAATTTCATCCAAATCGAACGGAATTTCTGGGATGATGATTCCTTCTGCCCCCCCTGATAATCCTGCTTCGACTGCGATAAAGCCATTGAATCTGCCCATCACTTCGATAACGAAAACTCTATCGTGGGAATAAGCAGTATCGCGTATTTTATCTATCGCGTCCACCGCTGTGTTCACGGCAGTATCGAAGCCGATACTCACGTCGGTGCAACTGATATCGTTGTCTATCGAAGCGGGTATGCAAACAACAGGCATTCCGTATTTTTGATGAAACTCGTATGCTCCTCGCATAGAGCCATCCCCCCCAATGACGACGAGCCCATCCACTCCGCAGTTTTTCAAATTCTCGAAACTTCGAGACATCCCCTCCTCTGTACGGAATCGTTCTGTACGTCCGGTTCTCAACACTGTTCCGCCCCTTCCTATGATTCCGCCTACCTCTATGGAGTTCATTTCCCGAATCTCGTTTTCGATTAGTCCGATAAATCCGTGGCGTACACCGAAAACCCTAACGCCACTTCCCAAGCCTGCACGGACAATGGCGCGAATCGCTGCATTCATTCCAGGGGCGTCTCCACCACTCGTTAGAATTGCGATCCTTTCCACGTAAGGAGATTATGGACGACTTAACGAAGGCGCGGAGCTTCGGCTTGCCTTCTTTGGAGTATAAACCTTCCCTGGAGTATAACGACAGAAATAGTTTTATGGCTTATATGACATCTAAAGGCACAAGAGTTATCGATTACGTTCGCGCAACTCATCCGATTTATCCCGATTCTTCTTTGAATTCTGCTTTAGCTCACCTGAGAGAATCCGGGATGAGGGCGGTTCCGGTCGTGGATGGGATTTTCTTTTTAGGTGTTTTATGGGAAGACAAGTTACTGGAAGCCATATTGGATGGGCTACCCGCAACGACACCCGTAAGAGATTTGATCGATTCCCGTCCTCCGACAATACTTCCCAACGCTTCTCTCGAGGAGGCTCGAGAAAAATTCCGAGCGACAAAAGCACCTGCACTCGCTGTGGTGGACGAAGAAGGAGTTTTCGTCGGATTGCTTCCAGCCTATGCGCTTTTTTCTCCAATACCCGTTCCGGTTTCACCCGGAGTCGTGGGGGGGCTCGCGACCCCGTTCGGGGTTTATTTGACGAATGGGGTCGTTACGGGAGGAGTCGGCGCTTTCGCGCTCGTTGCGACAGGGGCACTACTTTTCGCATTTTTCACCGCTGCTATCATAATAACGATGGGGGGGCTCGCTCTATGGGGGAAGTTCACCGGTACACCGATTTTAGAATTGGCATTGTCCGGACATGGAGAGAAATGGGCGCGAATCGTAATGGATTACTTTCCAGCAGTTTTGTTCTTGGTTTTTTTGCGAATATCGCCTTTAGCGGGAATGCATGCTGCTGAGCACATGGTCGTTCATGCTATCGAGCGAAGAGAGCCTTTGACTCCTGAAATTGTTCGGCGCATGCCTCGGGTTCATCCTCGTTGTGGAACGAATTTGGCAGTCGGAGCGATGCTTTTTGTATGGCTCGCAGAAAAGGATTGGGGTAGTTGGAAACCTGTGGGATTATTGATTGCTTTGATGTTGACGATTATTTTTTGGAGAAGGTTAGGGAATTTTCTTCAATTCATCGCCACCACGAAGCCACCTACACCCGAACAAATAGATAATGCGATTAAGGCTGGAAAAGAGCTCATCGAAAATTTCAAGCGAAGTCCTAAGATGGTTCCTAATTTCGGGCAGAAACTGTTGATGAGCGGTTTACCGTTCGTAATGGCAGGGGCATTCGGTGCGTTTTTGCTACTTTATATTATAATAGAGTTGCTGAATTTGCCGCATTTTGCCTGATGGGGGGGATAAAATAAAAAGGGCTTGCACGCTTTTGCGTGCAAGCCAAACGAATCTTCGTTCCCAAATTATTTCTTCGGCATGAAAGGCACGATTTCTTGCGTCATCTGCTTTCCACATTTCGGGCATTTACCCGCTTTTACCGAAGATGTATGGCAGTCTTTGCATGCGTACGTTTGCACGGCTTTTTGATTCATGGGCTTCCCGCATTTCGGACAGTTTCCAGCTTTTTTAGAAAAGGTATGACAGTCTTTGCAGGAATATCCTACGGTGCCGTGGATCTTGATCATCTCGGCTCCGCATCCAGGGCATTTCCCGCCCTTAAAGCTAGCCATCTCGCACTTCGGACATGCGTATAACTGCTTTTTCACCACCACGGTCGCCTTCGCCTTTTGAGTTTGCGTTTTTGACTTCGGGGTTGTCGCCTGTGCGAAAGCGAGGGAAGAAGATAATGTCAATACGAGCATTAGGATGAGAATTTTCCGTAGCATAGGAACCTCCTATTAGCGTATCTCTGCAATTATTATATACGCACTTTAAATGCTGGAATTCCTTCGAGAGGCAAAGGGCAAGAGGATTCCCCAATTATGATGAAGATCATCCTTTTCTTCTGAGGAAAGGCTTTAACATTTTCTTATAAAGGCATTTTGCTTACTCCAAGAGGAGGTTGTTATGAAAAAGGCAAGCAATTCAAGGGTTCTAGGAAGAAGAGAGTTCCTCACTCTCGGGGGCGCAGTAATCGGAACGATTGCAGCATCGCCACTACTCAGCAAAGAGGTATCCCCGCACTCTTCGAGGGCACCACGATTGTCCGGGAAAGTTCGGCATTACTATATCGCTGCAGAAAGCGTACTGTGGGACTATGCCCCGAGTGGATACGATCAAATCACGGGCAACTCGATACCGAGGCCATGGAAGGGATTTACGAAATGGCCAAAAGTGCGCTATATCGAATACACCGATGAAACGTTCACGATAAAAAAGCCGCAACCGCCTTGGTTAGGTGTTTTGGGTCCTATAATTAGAGCAGAAGTCGGTGATGTGGTGTTGGTGCATTTTCTCAATCGCTGGGAATACCCGTGCAGTATGCATCCCCATGGCTTTCGCTATGAAAAGGACAGCGAAGGTGCACTCTACGAACCATCAGGTCAAGGTGCAGCGGTTATGCCTGAAGAATCATTCACTTACGAATGGATCGCCGATGCAGATAGTGGACCTGGTCCCGAAGATCCGAGTTCACTCGTTTGGTGGTATCACTCACATGTCGACGAACCCTTTGAAACGAATATCGGTCTTCTCGGTCCTGCAATTATCACTGCACAAGGGATGGCAGACGAAGAAGGCAAACCAGTTGACGTGGACAAAGAGTTCATTTTAATGTTCATGGTTTTCGACGAAGACAAAGGTCGTGAACGGGGACTGATGCACTCCGTAAATGGTTTTATTTTCGGAAATCTTCCAGGTCTTGAGATGAACGTCGGCGATCGCGTTCGTTGGTATGTCATGGCAATGGGAAACGAAATTGATTTGCACACATGCCACTGGCATGGCAAAACAGTTCTTTGCGAAGGACGCAGAACCGACGTCATCGAATTGCTGCCAGGCAGCATGATGACTGCAGATATGAACGCCGACAACCCTGGCACTTGGCTGATTCATTGTCACGTGGCGGATCACATTCATGCAGGAATGTTGGCGAAATATACGATCGGATAAAGTCGTTTGCATCACGGTTTGGTTTTTACAAATCGTGCTGCATTTTTTAGGTGTGCTACAAATGCGGGCAAAAGCGAAGATAAAAAAATAAGAATTTGAGAAAATTAATTCTATTTTTTACCGTTTTATTTCATAAAGCGATAAACGAAAGCGAATGCATAATTCCCTCTATGCAGATGCAACCTTAGGCGTTTGATTGAAAACGCGAAACTTATATTTATGCTTCCGCTGTCGTCGGGTCTATTATGGTTTTGACTTCCGAGATGCGGTTTGCGGGGAAACCGCCTTTTTCCGCGTGTTCTCGAATTAACTCCTCATTCGGGGCTATATAAACACAATAGATCTTATCGCCAGAAACATAACTATGCAGCCATTGAATTTCTGGTCCGAGATTACGGAGGATGCTGCAGGATTTTTGTGAAATTGCCTGGAGTTCTTGTGGTGATAGTTTCCCTGCGCCAGGCAATTCCCTTTCGATAACGTATTTAGGCATGTCTCTTCTCCTTTTTTAGTGCGTCAGCGCTCGCGCCGCTACTTTTTAGAAAACTTTACCCTTTGCGTTGGTCAATGGGTGATTCGAGGAAAAACTGGAGCGGGCGAAGGGATTCGAACCCTCGACCCTCTGCTTGGGAAGCAGACGCTCTACCACTGAGCTACGCCCGCAAGGCCGAGTACATTTTACCAAAGCACTTACAAGATAAAGATGCCTAAGGGTTTTCGAGCCGAAACGATAAGTGAAAACTACAACTATCGTATAATTCAAACATGCAGGTGACGAAAACTCTCCTCGAAGAGATTCTCGCCTCGCGCCATCCCATCGAGGTGAGAGCACCGAGGGGGAGGGATTTGAACTGCAAAGGGTGGCATCAAGAGGCGGCACTTAGAATGCTCCTCAACAATCTCGACCCCGAGGTCGGTGAGAAACCTTTGGAGTTGGTCGTTTACGGCGGGATGGGAAAAGCGGCGAGGAATTGGGGATGCCTGAAAGCAATCGTACGAAGTCTTCTCGAATTAGAAAACACGGAAACGCTTCTCGTGCAGAGCGGAAAACCCGTCGGAATCATGCCGAGCCATGTGAATGCTCCGCGCGTATTGTTGGCGAACTCGAATTTAGTTCCGAAATGGGCGACATGGGAAGTGTTTCACGAACTCGATAAGAAAGGCTTGATCATGTTCGGTCAAATGACGGCAGGTTCTTGGATTTATATCGGCACGCAGGGGATTCTGCAAGGAACTTATGAAACTTTCGCGGAAGTTGCGCGAAAAAGATTCGGGGGGACGTTGGAAGGGAAACTCGTGGTAACGGCAGGGCTCGGAGGTATGGGGGGAGCACAGCCATTGGCGATTACGATGAACGGGGGGGTTGCACTCTGCGTAGAAGTAGACGAGAATCGCATTGACCGCCGACTCCAAACAAAATATATCGACACGAAATGCAAAAGCTTAGAGGAGGCGCTCTCTCTCTGTCGGAAAGCACAGGAAGAGAAAAAGCCTTTGAGCGTTGGCCTATTGGGGAATGCGGCGGATGTTCTGCCGGAACTCGTTCGCCGAAATATCGTTCCGGATGTTTTAACTGACCAGACGAGCGCACATGACACGCTTAATGGGTATGTACCGAACGGATTTACACTGGAAGAAGCGATTCGCATGCGAAAGGAAGACCCCCAGCGATATATTCGAGAAGCCTGTCGTGCGATTTCTGAACATGTGCGGGCGATGCTCGAACTGATGCGGAGGGGGGCAGAAACTTTCGATTATGGGAATAACATTAGGCAAGTCGCCTTCGACGAAGGTGTGAAAGATGCGTTTGCCTTTCCGGGATTCGTGCCTGCCTATATTCGTCCGCTCTTTTGCGTGGGCAAAGGTCCGTTTCGATGGGCTGCATTGAGCGGAGACCCAGAAGACATCGCTGTCATAGACGAATACATTCTCGAAAACTTTGCAGAAGACACCGCTTTATGTCGTTGGATTCGGCTCGCATCGGAAAAGGTAAAATTCCAAGGGCTTCCTGCGAGGATTTGTTGGTTAGGGCTTGGCGACCGCGCCAAATTGGGATTGGCGATAAACGAATTAGTTGCGTCTGAAAAAGTCAAGGCGCCTGTCGTGATAGGGCGCGACCATTTGGATACGGGCTCCGTTGCTTCACCGAATCGTGAGACGGAAGGAATGAAAGACGGCAGCGATGCGATTAGTGATTGGGTGTTTTTGAATGCATTAATCAATGCGGTGAATGGCGCTTCTTGGGTGTCGGTTCATCACGGTGGGGGGGTCGGAATCGGATATTCACAGCACGCTGGAATGGTCATCGTTTGCGACGGAACACCTGAAGGCGCGGAACGACTCCAACGGGTGTTGCATTCCGATCCAGCCATCGGCGTAATGCGACATGCGGATGCAGGTTATGAAGAAGCGATCGAAACCGCGAAGAAAAAAGGCTTGAAAATTCCGATGTTGGATTAATTCGAAATCACTTCTTGTTTTTATGCCTCAACAGCTCCTGCTGTTGAGGCTTTCACACCTAGTAGGAAAAAGACAAAACTCAAGTTATTGAATAAAAAAATGACCCCCCACCTTCAAGGTTCCCCCTGCTTCGCAAGGGGAACCGGATTTTTTGGAAAACAATTCTAAACAAATTATATGCCTAAACAGATTTTATGCCTCAGCAGCTCCTGCTGTTGAGGCTTTCACACCTAGTAGGAAAAACGACAAAACTCAAGTTATTGAATAAATGACCCCCCACCTGAAAAAAGTTCCCCCTGCTTCGCAAAGGGAACCGGGGGGTTAAAAAGCAAATTGGAAACATATAAGCAAAATTCATCCCTCTAAATGGATAAGAGTTTTCGAGCAAAGATTCTGAGCGAGAAGGAAACGAACAATAAGACTTACTTCACCCTTCTCAGGAAAACGTCTTGATAGCCATTCTTATCCCCGGGCACCAAATTCGACGCCTCTGACTGGAATGCTACAAAAGTTCCATTTCCCGATAGAGACACCCCCCCACTCTCGCCATTTCCCTGTTCTCCTGAAGAGGATACCGAAACTAAAAGCGTGCGGTGATTTATCCTATCATAAATAAAAACATCCGATGGAGAATTCGTGTCACTGGAAACGAGATTCGAAGCGAGGGAATTAAAAGCCACGAAACGACCGTCGTCAGAAATCCCGAGACTTCCGTCCGTTCCACTCGCACCATTTCCTTCTTCGCCCGTCGAGGATACGGAAATTCTCGTAGTTTCCCCAGTGCGTCTATCGTGTACGAAGACATCCGAAACATTATTCGTGTCGTTAACAACGAAATTCGAAGCATAGGATTGAAAAACTACATATCTTCCATCAGCGCTAATCGTGGAGAAATAACTCCACGAATTTCCTTGAGCCCCGTCGGAAGACACTGAAATTCGCGTGGTTACTTTTGTCAATCTATCGTGTACGAACACATCGGCAAAACCGTTCGTGTCTCCCGCTACGAAAATCGAAGACCAAGAAACGAAGGAAACGAACCTTCCGTTCGCACTAATAGACGGGAAAGAGGCATACGCACTTTGTCCCGTAGATGAGACAGAAACTTTCGTTGTTTTTTTCGTGAGTCTATCGTGCACGAAGATTCCGTTCGAATTATCATGGGAAAGGTTATTCGCGTAAGATTCGAAAACAACATAACGTCCATCGGCGCTAATATCCAAACCGAAAAGCCCACTATGGTTGTTTCCTTGTTCTCCGAATGAAGATATGGAAACCCGAGACGTCTCCCCCGTTTGTATGTCATGAACGAAAACATCTGCATAGCTATTCGTATCCCCAGAAACTAAATTCGACGCATACGAAACGAAAGCAACGTAACGACCGTTTGCACTGATTTGCGGTGAAAAACTTCTCGCGTTTCCAAAAGCGCCTGAAGAAGACTTGGAAATTATTTTTGTCTCTCCCGACACCAAATCGCGAACGAAAACATCGGTGTAGTCATTTTCACGAGGAGAAAAATTCGATGCGTACGATTCGAATGCGACCACCTTTCCATCGGTGCTCACGGAAGGAAACCTGCTCTCTCCATTTCCCTGCTCGCCCGTCGAGGAGATGGAAACCAGAATCGTAGAGCCGAATTGCAGCCCGAGAATCGAAATAGTGACAAAGACACTCAAACGCACAAATACGAGACCTCCCATAGAGTTAGTATAACTTAAGTTTTCCTAAATGGAGGAATTTTTATGAATGCTCAGGATCCCATGACCCCACCCAGGGTGCCGTATGAACAAACTACGTTGCGTCGCCTGTTGGGAGCTATGTCCCTTTTCACCTTGTTCATGACTTTTCCGCAAGTTTGGATAATTTGGGCGACTCGTCAAGCAGCTGGCGTCTCCGTTGTTTCTTGGAGCGCTTATTTACTTTCGGCTATTCTTTGGCTTATTTATGGGTTGCAAAAGCGCGACAAGAATATTTATCTGCCATGCATCGGTTGGATTCTTTTAGATTGCGCGGTAATTGTCGGAGTAGTTGTTTATTCGTAAGAAAAAAACCTTGTTACGGTTAGAAATGCTTATGCTTCGGGAACATAATCAGATGTGAACGTAGAAACCCTCATTGCCCCAATCGGAGAATTGCACACACTCGCAGGAAAGCCCGGAGCGCGCAAAGGGGAGGAGATGCAAAATACCTCTGTACTACGCAATGCCGCTATGGCCATCGGAGAGGGAATCGTCCAGGAAGTAGGTGATGCAAAGGAATTACTAAGAAAATGGTCTTCTGTTCCCCGAATCGATGCCGCAGATCATTTGATAACACCCGGATTCGTAGACCCTCACACTCATCTCGTTTGGGGGGGCTCTCGCGCAGGTGAATTCATTCGACGATGCAGAGGGGAATCATATCAAAAAATTGCAGCAGAAGGCGGAGGAATTCTAAAAACTATGCGCGCGACACGCGAAGCGAGCGTCGAGGAATTAACGCAGGGGATTTTACGAAGGGCAGAACTCATGCTGCGAAAGGGGACAACGACTCTCGAAATCAAAGCGAGTTACGGGCTTTCGGAAGAGGGAGTTCGAAAAGAACTCGATGCGATTCGTGAAGCGAAACGTACATTGAAACAGCGTACGGTCGTCACGTTCATGGGGGCACACGCATTCCCCCCCGAAACCACACGCGAGGAATATATCGAACTTTTAGAAGCAAAACTCATACCTTTTGCAGCGAAACATCGTGCTGAGCCTGCTTTCAACGATGTGTTTTGCGACGAGGGGGCGTTCGACGTACGAGAATCCGAACGTATATTGCAAGCAGGTCTTCGATACAACCTGCGCCCGAAAATTCATTCCGATGAATTCAAAGTCTTGGGGGGGACGGAACTCGGAACGCGTTTAGGAGCGGCGAGTTGCGACCACCTTTTGCAAAGCGGCGATGCGCAAATCGAGGCTCTGGCGAATTCCGATACGATTGCCGTCGTGCTCCCTGGGACTGCGTTTTATCTCGATAAGCCTTATGCGAATGCGAGGAAGATGATCGACAAAGGCTGCGCGGTCGCTCTCGGAACGGATTTCAATCCGGGAACGAGCATGATTTGCGACATGCGTTTCGTTATGGGACTCGCTGTCGCAAAAATGAAACTCACCCCCGAAGAAGCATTGACAGCCGCAACGGTGAATGCGGCGGCGGCGCTCGAAGCTGCTGTTCCTAAACTCCTCGGTACGCTAACACCGGGAGCACCCGCTGACTTTTGTATTTGGAATGCGGGAAGTTTAGAGGAGTTAATCTATCAATTTGCACTTCCGCTCTCTCCAGAAGTTTATTGTGCGGGGAAAAAAGTTTGAAATTTCAACGGGTCATTTGCATCGTGCTCGATGGATGTGGAGCAGGACCTGCTCCCGACGCTCAGGATTTCGGGGACTGCGGTGAAAACGAAGGTAACACGCTCAAAAACGTTTGGGAATCCGTAGGCGGTTTCGAGGCTCCTGTCCTATCTCGCATGGGCTTTCTAAAAGCTGGGGGAATCGATTGCAAAGAAGTTGAGGCTGTGTGGGGAAGGCTGAGAGAAATTAGCAAAGGAAAAGACACGATTACCGGACATTGGGAGATGATGGGGGTTCATTTGCAGCGTCCGTTTCCGATCTATCCGCAAGGCTTTCCCCTTTCTATCATCAAAGAATTCGAAAAACGCATCGGGAGGCAAACCATCGGGAACGTTGCAGCCAGCGGAACGGAAATCATCCAGCGCCTCGGCAAACAACATATGGAAACCGGATGTCCGATTATTTACACGAGTGCGGACAGTGTTTTTCAAATCGCATGTCACGAAGAAATCGTTCCTTTAGAAGAACTCTATAAAATGTGCCGAATCGCGAGAGATTTACTCGTCGAGCCTCATGCTGTCGGTCGTGTTATCGCAAGACCATTCATCGGAACTCCGGAGACGGGTTTTCAGCGCACACGAAATCGAAAAGATTTTCCTTCGCCCCCACCGCACAACGCGATCGATATTATCTCGGAAAATATAGGCGAGGTTTTCGGAATCGGAGTGATTCCTGAAATTTTTTCGGGAAGAGGTTTTCGCTCTGTTCCTCGCACGCAAAACAACAAAGAACATTATCATATGCTTAGGAACGCTCTCGAATCCGATGCGAGGTTTATTTGGGCGAATTTCGAAGATTTCGATATGCTTTATGGACACAGGAACGACCCCCATGGATTTGCAAAAGCCCTCGAGGAGTTCGACACGATGCTTGCCGGTATTTTTTACCGGCTTCGAGAAGGGGATTTGCTTATACTCACTGCAGACCACGGGAACGACCCTACGACACCAAGCACTGACCACTCTCGGGAATACGTTCCTTTTTGTTTATGGACTTCGGGGATGCGAGGCACGAAGCATTTAGGAGATAGAGATGGTTTTTGGCATGTCGGCGCGACCATTTCGGACGCATTCGGTGTCCCTTTCCCATTTCGATCGAACTGCAGTGTCCTTGGAGAATTGCCAGTCTCATAGGGAAGCAACCAGTAACCTCACGGGGCAATTTCCACACCGATGACGGAAAAGTTAAATCGGGCATCACATTTTAAGTCCTTTTCTATGGCGCTTCATCAAGAGACCTCTCAAAAAACAAAAACCGAAGTTCGCACGCAACTTCACGTAGACCCGCGCGTTATCGTTTCGGCAAAAATATTAGAGTTACCTTTATGCGAACTCGAAGTCGCTGTGGAACAAGAATTGAGCGACAATCCTGCGTTGGAACGAGAAGAAAGCGCGAAAGAAATAGTAAAAGAAGAAGAAGAAATCTTTAAGAAATTTTATAAATCAAGGAACGAGCCACGAGAGGAAGAACAATTTTTCGAAACCGAAAACAATGCCGATTGGACAGATTTCATCCCCTCTAAAGTATCTCTGCACGATTACCTTCTTGCTCAGTTGTTACCGATTGTAAAACCTCATCAAAAGGAATTAGCGAAATTCATCGTTCATTCCGTAAACGAGCAAGGTTATTTAGAGATTCCCGATGAAGAAATCGCTTATCTTTGCGGTTCGGATTTAGACGAGGTTCGCGAAGTTATCGAAAAACTACAATCTTGCGAACCCACAGGAGTTGGCGCAAGAGATTTGAAAGAATGTTTGCTCCTCCAACTTCGTGCAACTCGAGACGAGGTTTCTGAACTCGCTTGCTCGATCGTGCAGAATCACTGGGATAGTGTGTTGCGCCGTCGCACGACTGGAATCGCGAGGAGTTACGGTGTGTCGAAAGGTGCGGTCGAGCGAGCCTTCGAACTCATTACTTCTCTTTCCCCATACCCAGGAGAAACATTCGGTGGGGAACTAAATTTAACAAGCTATCGAGCCACACCGAGCATAACTGCCGACGTAGTCTATCATCGAGACGAAACGGGAATACAAATCGAAGTTCGCGGATGCGATCCTTCGGAATTTTTCATCAATCCCCAATATCGCGCACGCTACCTGCAGATTCGTTCTCAATCGTCGAGAATTACTCCTGAGGAAAAAACTCATGTAAAAGAATATGTAAACCGCGCTGTGACTTTCGTGAAAAGTCTAAAACAGCGAAAAATCACGTTGATGAAAATCGCCATGTATCTGCTAAAAGAACAAGGTGGATTTATCACGACCGGTTCGTACCATTTTTTAAAGCCGCTTACACGTTTGCAAATTGCCCGAGCATTAGGAATGCACGAAAGTACGGTATGCCGTGCGACGATGAACAAATATGTTCAACTCGTGAACAAAGACGTAGTGTCTTTCGATTTCTTTTTTAAGCCGGCTTTGCGAATCCAGAAACTTATCGAAGAAATTCTACAAAATGAAAATCCGAATCATCCTCTTTCTGACCGAGAGATAAGCGAAATTTTGAAAAGACAAGGCGTTCACGTCGCTCGCCGCACGGTGAGCAAGTATCGGGAACAAATTCGCATGCTCTCCAGTTTTCACCGTCGCAGTGCCTAATTTCTTATAAGCACGCTTCGAAACTATCAACTTTGTTTACCTTTTCGAGATACACTCGAATGCGTGCACGAGGCTATTTCCTTTCTCCACACGAGTGATCTACATGGACGTCTGAACGAACACTCTGCGAAATCCCTGGCAGAGCTTCGCAAAGAAGCGGACTTTTATTTCGATTGCGGAGATTGTGTGAAATCAGGAAACATAGGTATTCCGAGACAACCCGAAAAGGTTTGGGAGTTATTGCGTTTTGCGAATTGCACGGCTGGAGTGCCCGGCAATCGAGAGTTTCATATTTCGATGAAGGGATTTCGAGCGAAATTAAAAGGCTGCAGTCATCCTATGCTCGCCGCGAATTTGCGATGGAACGGAAAACCGAGAAGCCCTCTAATGATTATTCGAAACAATGAAGAAACGAAATCCCCTCTGCCCTCTTACATCGTTTTCGATAGGATAGGTGTATTCGGTGTTATGGTTCCTATGGTGACGGAGCGAATGCAAGCGCGCAGAATTAGCGCTTTTCTATTCGACTCTCCAATAGAAGCGGCAGAAAAATGTGTGCAGGAATTACGAGGCAGAGTGGAACTGCTTATCTGCCTTTCCCATATCGGTTTAGACGAAGATATCCGGCTCGTGCAAGAGGTTAAGGGAATCGACATTATCTTTGGTGGACATAGTCATCACACATTGGAAAAGCCCGAAAAGGTCGGTAAGACTTGGATTTGTCATTCAGGCGCATTCGCGCGTTTTGCGGGAAAATATATTTGGGAAAAGTCGAAACTGCAAGGTGAACTCATTCCATTGGAATGAGTTCACTTAGCATGTAACGCTTTTCCCAAACTAACACAGGATAATGCTGCGGTTATCGTGTTTTCCCACTCGAACGCACATTGTGCAGACAAAGTGTCTGCACTCTTTGAATCATTTCGCGAACTTTATCGAATTAATCGTCTTTTTCGCAAAACGCTCATTATCTTGCGTAGGCATATACGTGCAAATCACTTGCCAAAACTTTCCGCCTTCCGATAAGGCACATGCATAAAATCCCAAATGTTGACCTTGAAAACGTGCATAGCCACCGAAATATCTCGCTTCACGACCTTGGATTTTTCCTTTCCAAGCAGAATACTTCGAATTCTTTTCATCGCAATTTGCGAGAAGTTGATTCAATGCTCCTTCGGCAGCGGCATCCAAATTCACTGAGTTCCCTCTAAGAACACCATACGACATATGAACCACGAATGTGCCGTGAATCATCTGGTAAGTTTCTAAATGGGAATATGCATTCTTAACCTCTGCCGATAGCGGCAAATCAATTTGGCTCGGTTTCGACGGCAATTCTACATTCGCCACCGATCTCCCAATCGTATAACGCTTCCAAATGAGTTTATCTGCTGGGTCTCCGAGTGCGTCATTTGACGAAGATGCAAGCACGCATACGGCTACGCTGATAATCAAACTCGATAAAAGTCGAAAGTTCCCTCTCATCACACCCTCCGTAGGACAGATCGCCCCATTAGCTTTATCATCGGCATGGCAATACGTAAAAGTAACGTCAATAATGCGAGGTTATTTCCCCCTCGCTGGGTTATAATTAGGCTCGATGAGTTCCTTCCCAGTAACGCTGGGTGTCGAAGAGGAAGTCTTCGTACTCGAAAGCGACCGACTCCTACCCACTTTACAATCCTTAGACTATTTGCGAAAACTTTTTTGGTCGAACCCACGAAAATACACCCAACACACAGCATCGAATTTCGCGAAAGGAAATGACCGTCAAGAGTGCTTCATGGGTTCTGTGGAGGTTGCAACGGATACTCACGAAAGTATCGCAACGCTTTTAGATGACCTCATCGAAAGAAGGAAAGAGTTTGCTAAGGCGTCGGAGGGTGGCTTGGTTGTTCCCGTTGGCGCGCTGTTCACCCTCGATTCTCCCACGAACACGGCAAGCACGCATATTCACGTGGGAGTCCCTAAAGAAGAAAGGCAGCGGGTTTACGAAAATTTAGTTTATTTTCTGCCCGTTCTCGCATTAGCCGCAGCGAACAGCCCCTATGCCGCAGGGGCATTTTGGGGTGTTAGTTATCGCATGGCTTCTAAGGGTCTTTTGGGACCGCTTCGAGAGGACAACGAATATCGTTTTCAAGACATTATTATCAGTAAGCGCTTAGGAACAATCGAAATTCGTATATTCGACCCTATCCCAGAAATTTTTCGGTTAAATGAAATCCTCCGGGCATTGCTTGCAATTGCAAAATATCCAAAACATTGTCCTCTCGACCGTGAGTTTTATAATAAGGAACGCGAAGATTGGACGCGAAATGGCATCACTCCCTTCGTGCGAAAACGATGGGAAGAGCTCCAAACGATTGTTCCATTTCCATTCGAGTTGTTAGAAAACACACTTTCCAAACACCTCGGAACGATTGCAATGAATTATTCGATACGCGATGCTTATTGCGAAGCGGACCGAATTTGGAGAGAACCGACAAAAGTTCCGAGAACGGAGAAACGCTCCTCGGCATTGCGAATCGTTTCGGGAATCACAGGTTATTATGCTCTGCGTCTTCCTTACATCGCCTACAAAGGCTATAAGGAGTGGCATGGTAAAAGCGGATAAAGAAAATGGGAAGCGTTAACGTATTCATTTTAATTTTCTCTGCACTCGTTATAAGTGCGATTGCGATTATATGGTTTTTGCGCAAAGTTTGGTTTTATAGAAATCCTAATCATTCGAATACTCCGCAAACTCATGATAGCGTTCTCAGCCCCGTGTATGGAATCGTTGCCTATGTCAAGAAAATCCAAGACGGATTTGTGATATGCGAAAAAAAAGGCGAGAGCATTCCGATAACAGAGATTACGAAAAGCGATTGGCCATCGGAGGAATCGAAAGGCGAAGGTTGGCTAATCGGAATAGCCATGACTGCCCTCGACGTGCATTATCAATATTCCCCCCTTCCGGCGCAGATTGAAAAAATCGAGCACATTCCTGCAAAGACGAACCTTCCGATGTTCGACCTCTGGGAATACGTTCGGATAACGTGGTTCAGGCGTTTGATACAACTTTTCGGCAAAAAGTACCTCTTTCGAAACGAACGCCAAGTAATGTGGTTACAAGGAAATCGCATCAAATTAGGCTTAGTACTTATAGCCGACAAATTCGTGAACAAAATTACGACTTTTGTCGCTCCTGGGGATATGGTCCCTGCTGGAGGCAAACTTTCCTTTATCGGGAGAGGGAGCCAGGTGGATGTCGTAGTTTGCGGAGTTCCTGAATTGCAAGTCCTCGTCCTGCCCGGAGACAAGGTTAAAGGTCCCGATACTATTCTCGCCAGAGTTCCTGAAATCTCCTCAAAACAAGAAAAAGTCGTTTCTGTAGCCGAATTCGGTCGTATATAAAACGTAACCATGAAACGAAAACTATCGAAATTCGCACTCTCTTTCTGCGGAGTAATGCTGGTAAGCATCACGACAATTCCTTATCTTAGTGGATGCCGAGGTGTAAATATTCTTAGCAGAGAAGAAGAAATTCGCATTGGGCGTGAAGCCTCTGCGGAGATCGAAAAAGAATACGAAGTGAGCACGAATCCAGCCGATATCAAACTCGTAGAAACCATCGGTCAAAAATTAGTTGCCGCAAATGGTTTGAAAGATTTTCCGTACACTTTCAAAGTTTTAGAGACACGAGAAATTAATGCGATTTCCCTTCCTGGTGGGCCGATTTATGTATTTCGGGGTTTGATCGATCTTACGGAAGGCGATAAGGATGAATTAGCCGCCGTCATTGCACATGAAATTGGACACATTCATCGCCGACACATCGCACAAATGTATTCACGAGGTGTGCTTGCAGATTTATTAATTTCACTCGGTACGGAAGGAACCGTACGCACAGGTGCACAACTCGCTGCCGTTTTAGCGCAACTGCAATATAGTCGAGACGACGAATACGAATCGGATAGATATTCCGTTCGTTTTACTTACAAAGCCGGTTATGACCCGAACGGCATTATTCGGTTTTTCGAAAAGATGAAACGTCTCGAAAAACAAGGCAAAGGCGATATCATCGAAAACAACCTTAGGACGCACCCTCTGACCGAGAACCGCATCAAGCGCGCAAAAGAGGAAATCGGTAAATTAGTCCCTGAACTCACGGCTGAAGCGGAGCAGGAATACCTTCAAAGCGCGTCGAAGGGTAATAATAGTGAACGGTGAAGGTCGCCACCATTCTGCCTGCATATAACGAGGAAAGAAGAATCGGTAAAGTACTCGAAGCGGTGTGCGCTGTCCGCTCGATAGACGAGATTATCGTCGTGAGTGACGGCTCGACCGACCGCACCGCTGAGGTCGCCAGAGCCTTCGAGGGCGTTACGGTGATTGCCCTGCCCAAAAACATCGGAAAGGGCGGAGCGATGGCTGCCGGGCTACGGCAAACGGACGCCGATGTGATTCTCTTTCTCGATGCCGACCTCATCGGTCTGCAGCCTCACCATATCGAGTCGCTCATAGAGCCGGTATTGAACGGTTGCGAAATGAGTATCGGGGTTTTTCGTAAGGGGAAATTCTGGACAGACACAGCTCACAAAATCGCTCCGTTCATAAGTGGGCAACGTGCAGTGAGACGTTATCTTTTAGACCAAATCCCATGGCTCGAAGAATGTCGAATGGGAGCTGAAGTTACGATTAATCAAACCGCAAAATCGAAGAATGTACGTGTCAAACGCGTTCCACTACTCGGTGTAAGTCACCCCCCCAAAGAAAAGAAATTCGGTTTGGTGAAAGGAACTGCTGCTCGTGCGAAAATGTATGCAGAGATGGGCAAGGCTTATGTAAAAACCCGACGCCGTTTACGCACTCGCAAGTGAATCGAATGTTTTTTCTGCTCCTCGCGTTTTCATGTTCCCTTTTAGGTTGCGCGGGAAATGCTGCCTATGATTATCCTCTTACTACTGAAAAAAGGATTACTGTCGCGCCCGATTCGCGTTCGAAGAACGTGCTCGTCGTGTATAACGCTGAAGATTCCGATAGTATAAAAATCGCTAAAGCATATCAAAAAGCCCGAGAGATTCCCGAGAAAAACCTGCTCTCCATCCGCGTGCCGATTGCGGAAAAAATATCCATCGAACTTTACGAAACGAAAATCCGAGAACCGATTCGAAAAGCAATTATAACTAAAAAACTCAAAATCGATTTCATCTTGCTCATCCGCGGAGTCCCGATTAAACTGGAAGAACCCGGAGAACATTCGGTAGATTCTCTGCTCGCAATCGAAGCGCATCCTTCGAGGAAGCAACCCGTTATCACTCGCGCAAAAAATGAACCCGAAAAAATGGCGAAGCTGGTCGCACCGAATCCTTATTATCGAGCGAAAGAACTTTTCGACAGCAACAAGTATAAAATCTTCCTTTGCACACGCCTCGATGGGTACACAGCGGAAGATGCTTTGCGATTGATTTCGAATTCTATAAACGCAAAACCCGAAAAAGGACTCTTCCTTCTCGATGCCGACCCGAATCGCAATCATGACGGATACAGAAGAACACAGCAAACTTTATTCGCTGCACGCGACATTCTCTCGAAAAAGGGATTTCAAGTTATCTTAGACGAGGGAGCATCTTTTATCGGACACCGAAATGGAATTATGGGCTACGCGAGTTGGGGGAGTAACGATGCGAAATTTTCGGAGCAAGGCTATCGCTCTTTACGCTTTCATCCGGGCGCTATCGCAGAAACGTTTGTCTCGACGAGCGCAAGAACATTCAAAAAAACTACGGGGGGGCAAAGCCTGATAGCCGACCTCGTTGAAGCAGGGATAACGGGAGTAAAAGGTTACGTGAGCGAACCGTACACTTATGCTTTAGCGCAAGTGGATATCCTTTTCGACCGCTACACATCCGGATTCACGTTGGCGGAAAGTTTTTACGCAGCGTCCCCTTTTCTCGGATGGAAAGATATCGTCATCGGCGACCCTTTATGCGCACCTTATAAAGACGGAAATCGCTAAAAAATCAAATATCTTTCAAGATTTTATTTTCGCCTCCTCGAAGGTTCCCCCTCTTCGCTACGCTCGAAGGCGAACCGGGCTCATTTGTCATGCAGTTGCCTTTATCTCGTTCCCAAACTCTGTTTGGGAACGCCCATCCCATGCATCTTCGTCTATCTCGCCCAAACTCTGTTTGGGAACGCATCTCATAAACGTAAGGCAGGTATTCAGAGAATCTCGCCCCCCCTTATGAACTGTCCCATAAAAGTCTCCTCCTTTCTCTAAGACTGCGAGAGTAAATTGCGTCCGCTTTAACGGTAATCTTACTGCGTGCCCAAAACGACGTGGTCGAACACCCATCGTTTCCTATCGAATTTCGTGCCCCTTCTCATCGCGCTCCCCTTCCCTCTGCTGGCATTTTATTTCGATAGAATCGGCAAAACGAATTTAGGAACTCTTTTTTGGGCACTATCTCCCTTTGCTTTTTGGATGACGATTAACTTTTTCGGACTTTTCCTAAATGGGCGGCTTCGGAAATCCCTTCTTCCTCTCCGACCGGGCGCGCAAAAAGCGTGGTTCGTCGGTTTCGCACGTCCTTCTTATCGAGGTTGGCTTCATCCGCACGAATTCGTGGGATGGCTTATTCTCAACGACGATAGCGTGGAATTCCTCGGAGAAAATCATTCTTATCGCTTGAACCGCGACGAAATCATCGCTATACGAAAAGCATGGAACATACATACTCTCTTAAGTTTGGGCGGTTGGATTTGTTTAGAAGGGCGAGTATCGGGTCAGCGCGTGCGCATGCTGGTCGAACCGAGAGAACGCGCAACGATGCTCGGAAACTTTCTTTTGAGAAACCAAATCATTCGAGAACTGCAAAATCATTTTTTGCTTAAGCGGTAAACTTCATGCATGCCCATTCGCAAAAAAACCGTACGAGACATCGACGTATCTGGAAAACGTGTATTCGTCCGATGCGATTTCAATGTGCCGTTAGAAAACGGTAAGATTTCCGACGATCGCCGCATCCGTGAATCTTTGCCTACGATACGTTATTTGCTCGAAAACAATGCCCGTGTGATTTTAGCGAGTCATTTAGGCAGACCGAAAGGATACGACAGTAAACTTTCTCTAAAGCCTGTTGCAGTGCGTCTATCCGAGTTGCTGAACCGAGAAGTTCCTCTCGCACCGGATTGCATCGGCGAGGAGGTGGAAGAACTCGTAGCAAAATTAGAGCCAGGGGGGGCACTGTTATTGGAGAATCTCCGTTTTCACGAAGAGGAAGAAGCGAATGACCCTCAGTTTGCCATGCTCCTTTCGAAACTCGCCGATATTTATGTAAACGACGCATTCGGAACGGCACATCGCGCTCATGCGAGCACGGAGGGCATCGGTCACTTCCTCCCTGCGGTCGCAGGTTTTCTCATGGAAAAGGAAATCGAATTCTTAGGTGGCGCACTCGAAAACCCGAAGCGTCCTTTTTTGGCTGTTTTAGGGGGGGCGAAAGTAAAAGACAAAATTAAAGTCATCGAGAATTTGCTCGGGAAGGTAGACCGCATGCTGATCGGTGGCGGAATGATGTTTACTTTTTATAAAGCCATCGGTTTAGAAATCGGAAAATCGCTTTTAGACGAAGCGAATCTTGATTTTGCAAAAAGAATTCTCAAGGAACACGGAGAAAAAATCATCCTCCCGAGTGACGTGGTCGTTGCGAAAGAAATTTCGGAAACGGCTGAAACGCATGTGGTAGATAAAGAACAAATTCCATCGGAGGAAATCGGGGGGGATATAGGACCTAAATCTCGGGATGAATTCGCCTCACACATCCATTCCGCAGGAACAGTGATTTGGAACGGTCCGATGGGCGTTTTCGAAATCGAGAAATTTTCGGAAGGCACTCGAGCGATAGCGGAGGCAATGGCTTCCTGCGGAGGGGTTACGATCGTAGGGGGGGGAGACACCGCCGCTGCTGTCGAAAAATTCGGCCTCGCGGAGAAAATGACCCATGTAAGCACCGGCGGAGGAGCGAGTTTGGAATTCTTAGAAGGCAAACTGCTCCCGGGCGTCGCTATCTTGCAAGACGCATAGAGCGCAGCTGTTGGCTAAAAATACAATTTGCTCGGATAAACAAAACTCCCCTATCGGTTTACGATAGGGGAGCTATAGAAAAAATTTCTCAAACGAATCTACCAATCGATCTGCTGACGACTGCTACCGGCTTCTACAATCACGTATCTGCCGTTTTGGAAATCGAGCGTGAAATTCAACCAAGTCGTCTGTCGTTCGTTCCATGGGTCTAAGTAATCATGTCGCGCGATGACGCGATACTCTCCGGAACGCGCTTTGCGTACACGAACGATTTGGAAGTTCTCCGTGTACACGCTCTGAATCAAGTCCGCTGTCATGTCGAAATAATCGTCTGTGCTGACCGTATAGGCGTATTTGCCTTCCATGAAGATATCCACTCTTCCGCCAGGGGGGGCGAGACGTTCGAGAGCGCGCACATCCGAATACTTAAACGCATCCACTAGATCGCTCAATGCGCGATCTAAAGCGCTATATCCATCGTAATGGCGAGAATAAGTGTATCCATAATAATCGTGATATGCGCCGTATCCACAATACACCCAACGTACTGGATCGTTGATAATCACGATGATGCGAGGGGATACAACGATAATACGCGAATACCAGATATAGGGCGGCACGCACCAATACCAATAATACGGCGAGAAATAGCATCCGAAACTCGGATAGAAGTAATAAAAATTGTATCCGAAGTGATAATCACACCAAAACGGATCGTAGTGCACATAACCTATGCGCAGATAAAACCCTTTATAGAACCCTTGGTCTTGAATTTTGAATTGATCAGAGCCTTTCAGTTCCTTGAGAACCGGTAAAGCCAATTGGGGGGGGCGCTTCGTAAGGAGCGTGGTTTGGTTATGACTTTGCGTCTTTTGGTTTTCTCTCGACGGGTTATCGTAAACCCGCGACGGAGCGGCTATTCCTTTCGTGCGAGGCTGATAAATGGGTCCCGTGTCCGTTCGATTCCTCTTTCTCGGATAAGCGCCTTGAATCACACTGTCGGGTTTCGAGGGAGCCTCCTGACGATAGGATGGTGCTTGGTTTTCACGAACCGGTTGTTTTTCGAATTCGGAGCGTCGAGAAGGTGGATTATTCTCTTCTCTGCGTGCCGGAGGAGCGCTCTCCTCTTTGCGCGACGGAGGGTTATCCTTTTTCGATGGAGGTTGACCAGGTTGCTGATTGAAAACTCTATCCGTTGCGTTGTGTTTTATTGGAGGATATCTCCTCGAATACTCGGTTACGGGGTCGCTGGGGTAGTTTTGCCGCTCGAAAAGAAGTCCTCCACGCTCTCTCGTGTTGCTTTCGTTCCTTATACGGTCATCGTGGGTTCTGTAAAGCCTCGATTCACGCTCATAACTCCTTGGATACGAACCACCAGAGGAATACGTTCGGACCTCCTTAGTTTGAATTTGGCGGTCATATGTTCTTCGAACTGTGGCATTTCCCGAATAAGGTTGCGAATTCGGATAGGTACGCGTGGGAGAAACCTGAGAGCGCGTTGGCGGCGCAGCCCCTTTTATCGAAGAGGAACTCGTCTTTGTCACGCTGCTCCTTTGTGGGGATTGCGAAGACTTCTGGGAGGAAGGTGACGAAGACGGGCTCCGGCTCGATTGGCTAATGCCCAGCCCTGTTCCGAATATTAGTAAAACAATTACACATAAAGACAAAAACCATCTCATCTTATTTGCCTCCGTTTCATTATGCCCCTTCTGAGGATGAGTGAAGGGCTTTCCCGCCGAATTGACTTCCCCAGTTTCCTTAGAGAGAGGCTTGGCATTTAATATAACGTGTGAATTCGGTAGCCGTTTCTCGAATTACTTTGTCAACACACCAAGGTTCAGGTGCAATAATCCACAAAACTGGGAAAAATAACGAGCAAACCCTAAGAAACCGATTTTCTTGGGGAGAAAGACAGGCTTAGGACTTTTATTTAAAAAGACGTGCAACAGAAAGTTATGGAAGAGCAAATCGCCGAACTTGAAAAGTGGCTCCCCGAATGCCTCCGTATTCATAAAGAAGTTCCTCTCCATCAATACACGACTCTTCAAACGGGAGGCAATGCACGCTATTTTGTCAAAGTTTCGAACATCGAAGACTTTGCGTTAGTAACGAGTCTCGCTCAGCAATGGAATCTTCCTCATTGGATAATCGGCTCGGGAAGCAACCTTCTCCCATCGGACAAAGGCGTTCCAGGCCTTGTCATTTTCAATGCTTGTTCAAGGATCGATTTGGATAACGACCTTTATGCAGAAACGGGTTGCTGGTTCCAAGACCTATATTTAAAATCTGCTCAACGCGGACTTGCGGGTCTTGAATTCGCAGTAGGAATCCCGGGAACTTTGGGGGGTGCGCTCGTGAGCAACGCAGGCGCTTATCGAGCCAACATTGCCGAGCGATTGGCTGGCATCGAAATCGTCGAAAACGGAGAAAGACGTTGGGTGAAGCCGCATTATCTTCAATTCGGTTATCGAGATTCCATCCTTCGAAGACCGAACGCTCCTTCGATTGCTCTTTTAGCCGTGCGATTGAGATTAGAGCCAGGCGACTCGAAACGCATATACGACTTAGCGCGGGAATATCAAAGGCAACGCATCAGCAAACAGCCCCCCCAGGCGAGCGCGGGTTCTTTTTTCAAAAACGTCGAAGACAAAGCCTTCGCAGAGACGCTCGATCTCTTGCCGGAAAAACTCAAAGAAGCCGGGGTAGTGCCTGCAGGATTTCTTATCGAGCACGCGGGATTGAAAGGCGCGCGTTGCGGACGGGCAATCATTTCGAAAAAACACGCGAATTTCATTTGCAATTTAGGGGGGGCAACGGCGACACAAATCGCGACATTAGCGAATCGCGCAAAAACTGCAGTTTACGAAAAATACGGCGTACGATTGGAGGAAGAGGTTTTATACTTCGGAGATTGGAGTGACGTGAATTGACGGATTCCGCCACGCTCGGATTCGTTCTTGCTTTGATCTCCGCCTTCCCGTTCGCAGCGTACATATTGCCTCGTAAATTAAGCACTCTCCCTGTTTTGGAATATCAGTTTTGGCTCTCGATTGCCATCGTTCCGAGTTTTCTTCTTGTTGCATGGGTTTTCCGAGCGCCGTTAACAGGACGCGGAGATTTACTTTTTTGGGCTTTTAGTTGCGGATTGCTTTGGGCGATGGGTTCGATTTTTTATAGTTTAGCGGTAGACCATCTGGGTGTCGCACGAAGTACACCGATAAAAAACCTCGCTCCTATGTTTGCAAGTATTTACGGCATCCTGATTTTCGGTGAATACACGATTCGCGAACCGCGTGGGATGTTGATGGATATTTTAGGTGTGAGTTTTATGGTGCTCGCGGCAGTGATTTTAGGAAGAGCGGGCGCATTGGAGCATGAACGAGCGTTCGCTTACGATGCGTCGAAAACGGAGGCGGAGCGAAAAAGAGCATTCATATGGGGTTGGGTATTTTCGTTCCTCACTGCGGTCATGTACGGAAGTTATTCGATACCGTTGAAACACGTATTGCGACAAGGTTTCAACCCTTTTTCCGCTTGTGCATATCTCGGCTTGGGCGTTTTGACATTTTCCACAATCATGTTTACCACTCGCAAAATTATGGGGGGGCAATTGAACTTCGATTTACCGAATCGAAGGGAATTAGGATTAACGACGTGCGCAGGTGTCATATGGGCATCGGGACAACTTTTAGGTACGGTCGCAATGCTTCACGTACCGATGTCCGTAAGTTGGCCAGTTTCGAATGTAAGCACGTTGATTGCCGTCGTATGGGGGGTTTGGGTGTTTCGAGAAGTACATCTGGAAAAGCATAAAGGGGAAGTCGCTGCCAGCGTCGGTCTTTACATTCTCGGTCTCGTGCTACTTGCATTAGCCGCACCTCGTGGAAAAGTTTAAAAAACTCTAAGAAGCGATTGTCGAAGATGTTTATATCTCTTTTCAAAAAATAGTATTCGTTAAAATAGTATTCGTTCTAAGCTGTGGTCTCTCTGTTGGTCCTGCCCTTTCGTTAGAACTATTTTCATGGACTTTTAAGAACATGGCGAGAATTTAAAAAGACATCGAAACCTCATAAATGTCATACTCGAGACATGAATTGGGTCGGATTCGTTTTGCTGGTGTACACGGTGCTCGTTTTGGCAGGAGGATTTTATGGGTACGTAGCGAAAGGGAGCCTGCCATCGTTGATTTCCGCAGTTGTCGCAGACATTCTCATCACGGTAGGCATCTTGCTCGCAGTAATCGGAAAACAACCTGTATGGGGTTACGGTCTTGGTGGAGGAGTCGCGCTAATTCTCGGAATCTTTTTCGCAATGCGGCTAGCAGGAGGAAGTCTTTTTCCAGGTTTACCGATGTTGATATTGAGTTTGATTACGGTCATTTGCGTGGTTTATTGGATCGCCGCTTCGGGCGCAAAACCTTGATTCTCGATAGGTTACACTTCGGGTTATGAGTGTCGCTGTCGTTACAGGTGGAACTGGTGCGCTGGGACGAGCAGTCGTGAATGCATTTTCACAAAGCGGATATGAAGTGTATTTGACAACGATAGATGAATCGGAACGGGCTGGATATCAAGGTCCGGGAAAAGTAGATGTCGTAAACCTGGCATCTCTCGAGGAGGCGAAACGATGGGTAGCGGGAATCAACAAACCCATTTCGGCTGCAGCATTAGTTGCAGGGGGGTTTACGATGCAGCCCATAGAAAAAGCGAGCGAAGAGGATTTCGAACACTTGATGAATTTGAACGCAAGGTCTGCTTTTTATTCGTTGTCGGTACTCGTGCCCTATTTAGAACGTGCTGGCTCTTCCTCTGTAGTTATGGTCGGGGCACGAGTTTATTCCGGTGCCGCGTCCATGGCTTTGTATGCAGGTAGTAAGGCGTTCGTGGTTAGCCTCGCGAAAAGTGCGTCAATCGAACTCAAAGCAAAGGGCATACGCGTGAATGTGATTCTCCCGGACATCATTGACACACCAGCGAATCGAAGAGTGATGCCTGACGCAGACTTCGAAAAATGGGCGAAACCCGAAGAAATTGCACAAGTGATACTTTATTTATGTTCGGAAGAATCGCGCTTGATAACAGGCGCTGCCATTCCCGTTGGAAGGTAAAATCTAACATGGCTGCATTTGCGGAAAGACTTAGTTTCGATGATGTTTTATTAGTTCCGAAGCGCTCGGAAGTTCTTCCGGACGAAGTAGATATCTCGACAGAAATTCTCCCTGGAATACGTTTGCACATCCCCTTCGTTTCCGCCCCGATGGATACGGTAACCGAAGCGCGTATGGCAATTGCGATGGCTCGTGAAGGAGGAGTGGGAGTGATTCATCGCAATCTGACAATCGATGAGCAAGCGGATATGGTGGACCGCGTCAAGCGCAGTGAACACGGAATCATTCATCAGCCCATCCATCTCCGACCCGATAACACGATTCAGGATGCCATAACCATTATGGAGAAATATCATATCAGTGGTGTTCCTATTACGAAGGAAGATGGAACCTTAGTCGGGATTCTAACGAACAGAGACATCCGTTTCGAATCGGATTACAGCCGTCCGATTCACGAACGAATGACGTCAAAAAATCTGATCACCGCACCTGAAGGAACAACGTTAGAGCAAGCAGAAAAAATCCTTCAAGAACACCGCATCGAGAAATTACCATTAGTAGATGAAAAAGGGATTCTAAAAGGTCTTATCACCATAAAAGATTTGTTGAAAATAAAAGAGTTTCCCCATGCAACGAAAGACGAGAGAGGACGTTTGGTTGTCGGCGCTGCAATCGGTCCTATGCGAGAACCTTACGAACGCGCAAAAGCAGTAACAGAGGCGGGCGCAGATTTCATAGTGATTGACGCAGCGCACGGTCATACGAAAGGGGTGATGAATTGCGTGAAATTACTAAAAGAAAAACTCCCTGATTTGAAAATCGTCGCAGGAAACGTCACAGACAGAGACGCTGTTTGCGAACTGGTCTCTTTAGGAGCAAATTGTCTTCGGGTTGGAATTGGAGCGGGTTCGATTTGCACGACTCGCGTGGTTGCTGGAATCGGTGTGCCGCAATTTTCTGCGACTTTGGAATGCGCGGAAATTGCCCGAGAATTGGGAGTTACCACGATTGCTGACGGGGGCATTCGTTCCAGTGGTGATATCGTGAAAGCCCTGGCGGCAGGCGCAAACGCCGTCATGATGGGGAATATGTTCGCCGGATGCGACGAAAGCCCCGGCGAAATCGAGATGTATCGTAATCGGGCATATAAGGTCTACCGAGGAATGGGTTCTGTCAGCGCAATGCGACGAGGAAGCAGCGATAGATATTTCTTCGTAAAAGACCCGAAATTGCTCGTTCCGGAAGGTGTAGAAGGACGAGTTCCTTACCGTGGACCTCTACATGAAACAATGTTGCAACTAGTAGGTGGTTTACGCTCAGGAATGGGTTACGTGGGGGCTCGGAACCTTTCAGAACTTTACGAAAGAGCAGAATTCGTCAAGATAACCCAGGCAGGGTTACGCGAAAGCCATCCTCACGACGTTTGGATTACGAAAGAACCTCCGAACTACGCATCCCCATGGATTGGAGAGGACGCGGAGTAAAGAAAGGGCTTTACTTTTCCTTTTGGGTTGAAAAAAGCCCTTTATATTGAAAAAAAACAAAGCGTCCTTTCCACGCTACATCGCTTGAGCGCTCGAGAAAAAGCGAAAAGTAATCGATGGCGCTGGCGGTATAACCATTTTTCGAGTCGGAAACGCGAAATGAAACGGGTTGTCAGCGTGAGTTTGGGTTCCAGCAAGAGGAACAAGCAAAGTCGCGTAACGCTCTTGGGAGAGGAATTTCTCATCGAAAGAAGAGGAGTGGATGGCGACTTGTGCGCGTTCGAGAGAGCGTTTCGAGAACTCGATGGAAAAGTGGATGCTTTAGGGGTAGGTGGTGCAGACATTTATCTTTGGGTGGATTCGAAAAGATATGCTTTCAGGCAAATCGAACGCATCGTCTCTTGCGCAAAACGTACACCCGTAGTAGATGGAAGCGGGCTCAAACATACACTCGAAAGAAAAATGATTTTTTTTCTTCGAGACGAGGGGATTATTCGTTTCGAAAAAGAAAAGGTTTTATTGACGATGGCAGTAGATCGTGTGGGTATGGCTCGTGCGCTTTCAGAAGTATGTCATCACGTCGTTTATGGTGATTTGATGTTCGGTTTAGGACTTCCGATACGTTTACGTAGTTATAAAACTTTGAGCGTTCTCGCAAAACTTGCGCTGCCTATCATCACCCGTTTGCCATTTCGTTGGTTTTATCCTGTCGGTGAGAAGCAGGAAAAAAGAAAACCAAAGTTTGCGTGGGCATTTAATGAAGCGACGGTTATCGCCGGGGATTGGCATTACATCTTGCGTTACTGCCCCGAAAAATTGCCGAACAAGACGATTATCACGAACACACTGCGCAAAGCAGATTTAGATTGGCTTCGAGAGGCAGGGGCACGCCGAGCAATTACGAGCACGCCGAACATCGAAGGCGAAACCTTCGGTACGAACGTAATGGAAGGTGTGATCGTCGCCATTCTCGGAAAGCGACCGCAAGATTTGACTGCGGAAGATTATGAAAACGTATTACGCAAACTGAAATGGCAGCCGAATATCTTCGAACTTTCCTAAAGAAAATATGACGAAAGCAAAAAAAGTTTCTAGGGAGGAGGAAAAAATATCGAAAAGACTGGCGCACCTTTTGTATTCCGCGCAAAACGCTTATCTCGTTTTTCTTTTCATTTTGCTACTTACCGTGGCGTTCATCTCTTTGAAATGGCGCATTCAACACGATTTACCTGCAGTTTTATATCCGGGCTATCTATTCATGCAAGGGAACATCCCTTACAAGGAGATTTTCGACATCAATTTTCCCGGTTCGTTTTTCCTATACGGTTTTTTGGCGAAATTTATCGGAATCGAAAACATCTCCTTACGCCTTTTCGATTTACTTATGCTTTTTCTCCTTTCTTGGATGGGCTGGGTATGTTTCGGACCGATAAATAAAAAGGGAACTCTTTTCGGAATCTCTTCTTTCGGATTATTTTATTTAGGAGACAGCTGGTGGCTTTCCTTACAACGAGAAGTTTTTATCCTTCTTTTTCTTTTATTCTCGCTCGTCCTTTTGCTCAAGAATTCAGAACGCTATAACTTTATTCGTTTCGGAATGATTGGGCTTCTCGGTGGATGCAGTGCGTTGATTAAGCCTCATGCATTATTAGGTTTTTTGTGGATTGTAATCTGGGATGGTTTTTTCCGAAAGCCCAAAGATTCTGCGTTCGGCAAACGATGGGTTTTCGCTTTCTGCGGATTCATCGTCCCATGGGCGCTCACGATAATTTATTTCCAAAAAATCGGAGCGCTGAGAGATTGGCTGGATTTAACGGTGAATTATTTACCGCTCTATGGAAGCATCGCTGGCAATATAGAAGTCGTCGAAGGTTCAGAACGGTTGTTGCGAATCCTTCAAGGATTACTGCTCACGGGGGGGATGTTCGCATTCGCTGGTGTCAGTCTTCTTTCTGGAATTGTCGGATTACGAGAACATCAGGAAGGACGTTCGCGTGTGCTTTTATTATTAGGTCTCGCATTCGCATATTGGCTTTATCCGGTGATCCCTGGTCAATTTTGGCTTTACCATTGGATTCCTTTCGTCTATTTCGCTTGTTTATTGGGGGGGCTATCTTTTTTCTCGATGGATGCTCCCCGAAACTTACGACCGACCCGTGTTCTGTTGTTAGCCGGTGTCGTTCTTACCTCTTCTCTACTTTTTCCTACGCGTGCGCTAAAAGAGGCTATTTCCGAAACGAACCCTCGCGAACTTGCACGTGTCGACGAAATGGTTGCGTTTTTAAAACCCCGCCTAAAGCCGGGCGACAACATTCAACCGCTCGATTGGACAGGGGGGGCTATTCACGCGATGCTCATCCTTCGTGCGAAGCTGGCGACTCGATATATGCAAGACTTTCACTTCTACCATCACATTTCTCATCCGTATATTCAAAGCCTCCGTCTCGATTTCATAACAAAACTGGAACGCGAAAAACCGAAATTCGTCATTCGCGTACTATCTCCTGATAAACCTTGGGTTTTCGGACCTGACACGACGAAGGAGTTTCCGGAGTTGAATTCTTTTCTTTCGAAAGAATACGTGATCGTAAAAGAAGGAACGGATTATCAAATTTTAGAGCGCAAACACTGATTCCGATAGATGCCTTTAAATTTCCCCTTTCAATTCCGCTTGCTCGCGTTGCCTTCTTAAAAAGGTAGGAATATCCAAATTCGGTGCAAGAAATTCCTCTTGAGCGCTCTCCGAGGAAACGGGCTCCGGAGCAGAAACACAACGTGGTGACATCCCAGCCGCGAGCACTGTGATTTGCACCTTTGCGCCCAATTCTTCACGTACCGCATGCCCGAAAATGATGTCGGAGTCATCTGGGTCGGTGTACTGCAACAAATATTCCATGGCATCGTACGCTTCTCCGAGTGTGAAGTCGTTCCCCGTTGTGATGTTGACGAGAAGTCTCTTCGCACCCTCGATGTTCGTTTCTAAAAAAGAACTGTTCGCCGCTGTCTCGGCTGCAGTTTTCGCTCTTTGGTCTCCCTCTCCCGTGCCTATTCCCATCAAAGCAACTCCTGCATTCGTGAGAATAGCGCGCACATCTGCAAAATCTACATTAATGAGACCAGGAGTAATAATTACCTCGCTTATCCCTTGGACTCCCAAACGTAAGACGTCATCGGCAGCATTGAAAGCTTCCTTCAAGGTTGCATGACGCGAGACGGATTGGAGAAGTTTATCGTTGGGAACTGTTATAAGAGTATCTACACAGCCCTTGAGTTCTTCCGCTGCTTTTTCGGCGACAACTCGTCGTCGAGGACCTTCGAACAAAAAGGGTTTTGTCACTATCGCAACTGTCAATGCCCCTACTTTTTTCGCTTTATCCGCTACAAAAGAAGCAGCGCCACTCCCGGTGCCACCACCCAGTCCAGCAGTGATAAAGACCATATCCGCATCCTCAACCGCTTGTTCGATTTCGCGGTTAGCGCTTTCCGCCGCGCTTCGACCTAGTTCGGAGTCACCTCCGCAGCCTAAACCCTGTGTAAGCGATTCTCCTATGAGAACTTTTTTTTCGGCTTCACAGGTAGAAAGCGCTTGAGCATCGGTGTTGATACCGATAAACTCTACACCAGAAAGCCGCGAAGCGATAATTCGGTTGACAGCGTTGCACCCTGCTCCACCGACTCCAATAACTTTAATTTTTGCGCGAGACGGAAGGTTATTTTGGGAAAACATAATTTTTTCGCTCCGTGTTCATTGAATGATGCTCCAGCAGTCGCTTAGCAAAAGGACGAAAGGCAAAAGGATTCCGCATCATAGCCTATTTAGAAATCCATTGTCTATTCGTATTCGATTATTCTTCGACTATATTCATTCTATTCGAATAAGAAAAATTCCCCTTTCGTTTTCTACTCATAGATTGTGGAAAAAGGCTCTTTTTAAAATTTTACAAAAACGATGAATTTCAAGGGTGATCAGCCTTGCAATAGGGTTTATGATTCGTGGATAATTGATTGAACGCTCAATGAACTCAGAGTCGCTACCCGTCCACCCTATGCGCCGAGCCAATCAGGCAACCCTGCGCCGTCGCCAACTCCTCGACGCAGCCCTTAAGGTGTTTTCCGAAAAGGGTTATGAAGAAGCGACCATGAAAGACGTCTCCGAGAAGGCTGGGGTAGCCCCTGGACTGCTTTACCACTACTTCGAGAGTAAAGAGATTTTGCTCATGGAAGTCGTCCAAGAGCACGGCTTCGTGCCGGAGATTTGCAAGGTCATGAGCCCGAACCCCGAGCGTCCTGCTCGGGAAGTACTTTTGGAGCAAGCACAAGAAATTTACCGCTTGTTCGATAAGAAGCAGAGCCTTATCCGCGTATTCGTTCGCGAGGCGATGAACAAGCCTCGTCTTTACGAGCTTTGGGTAAAGCACATCAAAGAAGGAGCGCGGCATTTAGCGAAGTATCTGCAAGCGAGGGTGGATGCCGGTGAATTGCGCAAACATAATACAGAGATGTCGGCAAGGATGCTGCTTCACAGCGTCATCTTGTTTCACATCGTAGGAGACCCCCCCGAAAAACTCAACGAAGTGGTGGATTGCTTGTTGTATGGAATTCTGAAATGAAACGTCCACGTGAGGTGAATAAATGAACCTTTCCTTTTTCGTTATCGGTTTGAGCATCGTACCGCAAATGATACAAGAGGTCGATGTTCTAACTTTGGATGAGGCAGTGGCGATAGCCAAACAAAAAGCCTTCAACGTGTTGAGTTCTCAAATGGAATTGGAGCGAATAAAAGGTGTGGTTCGTGAAGCCTATTCCATGCTCTTGCCGAAAATCGATTTCGAAGCGACCTACACACGCTTCGATAAAGAGATGACAACGATGTTCGATTCCAGCGAAGTCGTCATCCGTCCCATTGATCGAAAAAAATTGACATTGACATTAAGACAGCCCATCGATATCAGCGGAATGCTGAGTTTGGGAGTCTCTAGCGCGAGAGCATTGGAACGTTCCAGCAATGAACTCATTACTGCAGCGGTAAACAACGCTGCTCTCAACGCAAAGAGTGCTTACTACGACGTGATGAAAGCGATGGAACTCGTCTCCGTTGCAGAAGAAAATATGAAAAACGCGCAAGCGAGATTCGATTTGGCAAAGAAGCGCGTAGATGCGGGTGTAGCGCCACGTTTCGAAGTAATACGCGCTCAAGCAGACCTAAGCTCTGCCGAGCAGGGACTCATACGCGCACAAAATAACGTTTCGATTGCAAAAGCGAATTTGAATAACGTACTTGCAAGAGATATTAACACACCTTTCGAAATCGAGCGAATCGAAACTGCCCCGAAAATCGAAGCAGATATGGAGCAACTGAAAAAAACAGCACAAGAAAATCGACCTGAACTCAAGTCTTTGCGGAATCAAGTCGAATATTTTACGGCGGTGCGAAGAGGTCGCGAACGCGAGCGCTTTCCGAAACTCAATTTGAGTGTGCAATTCGAACACGACCCCGATGCGCAAGGATTCGGTTCGGAAAAAGACATGCTTTTCGGAACGGCAACCTTGGGGTTTCCGATTTATGAGGGGGGGGAAATCGCAGCGCGAGTCAAGCAAGCGCGCGCAGAAGAAGAAAAGGCTCGTATCGCTTTGCGAGAAGCGTCTCTCGCAGTCGAATTAGAAGTCCATCAAGCATATCTGGATGTACAAACCGCATATAAAGTAGTCGAAACAGCGCGGCGTAACGTAGATGAAGCAAAAGAGGCTCTGAGGCTGGCAACCATTCGATACGAAGCAGGTGTAAGCATTCAAGTCGAGGTTTCCGATGCGTCGGTGCAATATATAGATGCACTAACCTCTTACGTCAACGCAATCGCCGATTACCGAATGGCTTTAGCACGATTGCAGCGCGCAATCGGAACGGAAAAAATTCCTATAAAAGAATAACTATGAAAAAATTTATCTTTCTATTTTCTTTACTTCTCTTTGCAATTTGGTTAACGAGCTGCAAAGACATAGAAGCGCAAAAACAAGCCGCAATCCGCACGCAATTGCTATCGGATACCGTCGTTCCCGTCACGATCATTTCTCCGAGAATCCAAACCGTGCAGCAGACTCTCGACCTCAACGGAGAACTCGAAACGATGCAAGAAGTCACGTTGAGTTCTAAAGTGACAGGCAAACTCTCTTATGTAACCGTGCATGACGGTTCACCGGTTCGAGCAGGTCAGGTCATTGCGCAAGTAGACGCTACGGACCTCTATGAACAAGTCCGACAGGCAGAAGCAGCGGTGGCAGCAGCGCAAGCAGCTAAAAAACAAGCGGAGATGAATTTGAATATTGTCATCGAACAAACCAGTGCAATGATTGCGGAATCCGAATCCAAAGTGAAAGCGGCAAAAGCGCGTCTCGACATGCTTCGAAAAGGAGCGCGTGAACAAGAAAAACGTCAAGCCCAAGAACGAGTCAAAGCAGCAAAAGCAAAATTAGACAAAGCGAAAGCCGATGTCGAACGCGCGCGAAAACTTTTTAGTCAAGATGCGATTTCGAAAAGTGAACTCGATACAATGGAATCGGCATACGAAAGCGCTCAGGCAGAATATCAAACCGCGCTCGAAGCCTACGACTTAATTTTAGAGGGCACACGTACAGAAGAAATTCAACAAGCAGAGGAAGCGGTTCGCCAAGCGGAAGAACAACTCCGTTCTGCGAAGGCGAACGCGAATCAACGAACAGTCCATAAACAAAACGTATCGCAAGCACAAGCGAAACTCGAAGAAGCGCAAGCCATGCTTCGCTTAGCAAAAACGCGTTACAAAGATGCCACGATAACCTCGCCTATAGATGGTTACGTTTCAGGGAAACCTGCACAAGCAGGAACTGTTGTTTCTCCTGGTGTTCGCATTGCTACCATCGTCAGCATTCGTGGAACGTATTTCGAAGGGCAGATTCCCGAAACCGAAGTCCGAAAAGTTCGCATAGGTCAACGCGTTATCGTACATGTGGACGCATTGCCGAATGAGGAATTCACAGGAATTGTCGAAGCGATACGACCCGATGCCGACTCTTTAGGTCGAATCTTCCGAGCGAGAGTCGTAATCACCGATTCTGACAATAGACTTCGCCCAGGGATGTTCGCTCGCGCGAAATTGGTGCTGCGTGATATTCCCGATGCTTTAACGATTCCAATGGACGCGGTTCTCACCGATGAGGGAAAAAATTACGTATTCGTCGTTCGTGAAAACAAAGCAAAACGAATCGAAGTAACTCTCGGAGCGCGAAAAGATAACTGGGTGCAGGTTTCCGGTATTTCCCCATCGGAAAAAGTCATCGTGGAAGGGAAAACGCAATTAGCCGATGGAACTTCGATAAGAGTCGAAGCAGGTAGAAGCGATATGAAACACGATGTAGTGGGATTGAAATAATGGGTCTGACTCTTGCCGCAATTCGTCGACCCGTTTGGGTCGTTATGCTGATGTGTGCAGCGATGGTGCTCGGTTGGATCGGTCTCCGAAGCATGCGCGTAGAGCAAAACCCAGAAGTTTCTTTTCCTTTCATCACCATCGAGACGCAGTATTTCGGTGCATCTCCCGATGAAATCGAAACTCTCATCACTCGTAAAATAGAAGATGCAATTTCTACGATAAGCGGATTACGAAGTATTCGCTCTATTTCCGTCGAAGGCGTTTCGAGAGTATTAGCCGAATTCGAATTGAGCGTTTCCGTAGATGCCGCTCTAAACGATGTAAAGTCTAAAGTAGATGCAATCATAAATCGCCTTCCGGACGCTGCCGAGCCACCTGTTGTCACGAAATTCGACATCGGGGCAGAACCGATACTTTATCTTGCAGTCGAAAGCGAGACGATGGGCTCTCTCGAATTGCATGATTTCGTGGAGGAGCGAGTGCGCGATAGGCTTGCGAGAATTTCCGGTGTTGCAGACATCACGGTTTACGGGGGGGATAGGCGCGAGATACGCGTTGCAGTGCATCCTCAGAGGCTTTTGAGTTATGGCATCGGGATTTTGGAAGTTCAACGCGCATTGATGGAAGCGACGATGAATTTCCCCAGCGGCAAAATCAAAGAGGGTAATCGCGAAGTCGGAGTGCGGGTGCAAGGTGAATTTCAATCGGTAGACGAAATTCGAGACCTCGTTATTCCGATAGCGGATATGCGGAACCCCAACGCAAAGCCCGCTATCGTTCGACTGCGCGACATTGCCGAAGTAAAAGATGGACCGGCGGAGAGAGATGTCATCAGCCGTGTGAATGGAAGAGATGGTGTAGTTATCGCAATTCAAAAAACACGCGAAGGCAATACGGTAGAAATCACCGATAAAATCAAAGCGGAACTCGTAAGACTCGAAAAAGAATATCCTGTGCGCTTCGTAATTACGCAAGAAAGCGCGAAACGGGTGAAAGAAGCCCTCGAAGATTTGCAAACTGCTTTGGTTCTCGGAATCATGCTTGTTGTGGGAATCGTTTATTTGTTTCTCCATAATTTTCGAGGGACACTAATTGTTGCGCTCGCGATTCCCACCTGTTTATTCGCTGCATTCGCCGCTATCAACGCAATCGGTTTTACGATGAATACGATGACGATGTTGGGCCTTTCTTTGGCGGTGGGGATTCTCGTAGACGATGCCATTGTCGTTTTAGAAAACACGTATCGCCATTTGACTTTGGGAGAGCCACCTATGGAAGCGGCACTCAACGGAAGAATGGAAATCGGGCTTGCGGCGCTTTCGATTACCATGGTGGACGTCGTCGTGTTTTTGCCCGTTGCATTCATGGGGGGGATCATCGGACAGTTTTTCCGTCCCTTTGCGCTAACTGTCGCTGTCGCGACGTTGTTCTCGCTTCTCGTATCGTTTACGCTCACTCCCATGTTAGCGAGCCGTTGGTACAAGAAAGGAGAAGATATCGAAGCGAAACGCGGTTTTGCAAAATGGTTCGAAACGCGATTTCAAAGATTCGCGCAAGGGTATCGCAATTTGTTGGACGCAGCACTCAATAGACGCTGGCTCGTTTTCATGAGCGGCTGGGCGATACTTTTCGGCGTATTCATGGCAATTGCTGGGGGGGCTTCGAAAAACCTTTCTGAAGCGCTTTCTCCTGGAATCTTTATGTTCTTCGTAAGTGCGGGCGTTGCTCTTTTTGCATTTGTTTTGAGCGTGCTGTTTAGAAGAACGAACGCACGAATCTTGGCCGGTGGTGTCCTCTTCGGAGGTGTGCTCATCATTGCACCTGTCATTGGCTTTCTGCTCGCTCAAAATAAAGGCGGACCCCTCCTCACGAATCGCTTTGCACCCGGGGTGGAAACCGGACAAATTACCGCAATCATCGAAATGCCACCGGATTCTTCTTTAGAACGCACGCAAAACGTTGTCGAACGCATCGAAAAAATCGCAGCCACAATTCCAGAAACGGAATACGTGACGAGTACGGTAGGGGTAAGACGTTCTGGGGGGGGATTAGCGGGGAGCGACACAGGCTCGCAATACGCCCAGGTGCTCGTAACCCTAAAAGAACGAAAGGCGCTCATTGATTCCTTGATGTTCTGGCGACCTTCTGAAGACTTGCGAACCCGCTCGCAAGATGCAATTACTACCGAACTTCAACAAAAAGTCGGAAAAATTCCTGACGCAAAAATCGTCATTTCCTCCCAAACAGGATTCGGCTTCGGTCCCGATATTCAAGTCTCTATATCCGGAACGAAACCGGAAAACGTCTATGCAGGGGCTGTAAAAGCGAAAGAGGTTTTAAGCGAGATACCGGGAATCGTAAACCTCGATTTATCTACGAAACCCGGTAATCCGGAATTGAGAATCCGTCCCGATCGCATCAAACTCGCAGACTACGATATTTCCGTCACGACTCTGGGCGCAATTTCTCGAACCCTCTACGAAGGAAACACCGATGCGAAATACCGTGAAGGAAACCTCGAATACGATATAAGAGTGAACTTGGCAGACGTAGCGCGCTACAACGAACAAATGATGCCGCTCATCCCGATAACGTTTCAACAAAGAGAACCGGTTTATCTCGACGAAATCGCAAATATCGAACGCGCTACCGGACACGACAAAGTTGAGCGCTATGACAGAAATCGCACGATCATGGTAACAGGTTATCTACTTCCCGGTTATGTAGTCGGGACGGTCGGAGCGGAAATTCGCAACAAACTCTCCCAAACAAATTTGGGGGAAGGCGTAACTTTCGCGCTTCGAGGGGAAAACGAAGTGCAAGCGCGTGAATTTCCTTATCTTGGCCAAGCGTTCATGTTGGGTTTGCTTTTGGTGTTCATGGTGCTTGCCGCGCTTTTCGATAACATTCTTTATCCGTTCATCATTCAATTGGCACAACCGCAGGCATTGGTGGGGGCGCTTTTGGCATTGATGATTACGAATCGCCCGTTAGACCTCGTGGGGATGATCGGTTTTATCATGCTGATTGGCTTGGTCGGCAAAAATGCAATTCTATTAGTAGATTACGCAAATACGCTCCGTGGACGAGGTTTTTCTCGTCACGATGCGCTTTTGACTTCAGGTCAAACACGCTTGCGACCTGTCTTGATGACTACTTTGGCGATGATTCTTGCTATGATCCCCGTTGCATTGGCATTAGGTCGCGGCTCGGAATTTCGCGCACCATTAGGAGTCGTGATTATCGGTGGACTTTCTCTTTCCACTCTCCTTACGCTTTTCGTGATTCCCTGCAGTTATACGATTTTCGATGACTTATCGAATGCCATTGCCGGCATTTTCCGCAGAGGAAAACCGAAAACAGAAGTCGCAGGTGATGGCGAAATTTCGGAGGAAGCGCCAGCCGCTTCACAAAAGCCCAAAGAAGAAGTTCATACTGCCTCACGGGGAGAAAAAAGTGATGAGTAGCATTTTTGCTTTTTCATTAGGGTTCATAATCGGTGCGCAAGTCGTTCCGAAAACTGCTTTATTGGAATTCGACAAAGAGCCCGTATCTGAATTCGTAGCCGAAGGGAAAAGACTTGCGGAAAACAAAAAGCCTGCTTACACGACCGCATTCCCCTTCCAGAAAGTCCTTTCACGTTGGTGGAATGGGAAAACCTATCGTCCCATTGAATTCGTGTGGTGGTTTTCACCGGAATATGTATCGCTACGATTAGGTTATCTCGCTCGAAAAGAAGGCTGGAAAGAGGGAGAAATTTCTAAACGTTGGCGACAAATTCGTCAAGATAGAAAGGGGAAACTATCCTTTATCGTCCAATTGGCTGCAGCACCGAAAGTGGACATTCTCTCCGGCGAAAAAGCATGGGAAACGGATACGAAAGATTTAGAAAATGTGCATTTCGTTTTGATTGTAGGAAAAGAGATCTTCCATCCGACGAAAGCAGAAATCGTGCATGCGCGTCGAACACGTGAGGAGTATCTTCTCTCTCGTTTTCCGTGGCATCAATTTGCACCTGGAGGAAATTTATTGAGGGAAGAAACCGAGGAACCTCTCCCTTCCGCTCTGCCGATCGGGGAGTACTATCTACATCTTTTTATAGTCGAATTCTCGACGAAAGAACTCCAAAAGATATGGAATGAAAGCTCCAACCTCGTTTTAGAAATTAGAAGCCGAGGAAAGGAACGCACGGCAGTATTCTCTCTACGGTTAACCATCGGTACTTATAACACTGGGAATTGACCAGCGTCTCTTGAAGTGCTTTTGCTTCATCCGAGGCATTATATTGCGCAAATCAGGTAACATTTCATTTACAAATTAATGTCCGTTACAGAAGAAAAAGTTCTAAACGCATTGCGCACAGTTATAGACCCTGATCTGAAGAGGGACATCGTAAGTTTAGGGTTCGTAAAAGACGTTCGGATTTGCGATGGAAAAGTCGCATTCAAAATCGAACTGACGACACCTGCATGCCCGGTAAAAGACGAACTTAGAGAGCAAAGCAAAAACGCTGTTCTCGCATTGGATGGCGTGAGCGATGTCTCCATCGAGATGAGCGCGGTCGTCCGTCAGTCTATGCAGTCGGAGGATTTGCTGCCTGGAGTCAAGAACGTCATCGCAGTCGCCTCGGGAAAGGGGGGGGTAGGAAAAAGCACAGTGGCGGTTAATTTATCCGTAGCGTTGGCGAAGACCGGTGCAGAAGTGGGTCTCCTGGATGCAGACGTGTATGGACCCACAGTGCCTCTACTCATGGGCTGTGCGAAAGAAAAACCATCGGTCGAAAACGGAAAAATCATTCCTATCGAGCGATACAACATCAAAATGATGTCGCTGGGATTTTTATTGGAGGAAGGGCAAGCCGTATTATGGCGAGGTCCTATGGTTGCAGGAACGGTAAAGCAATTATTAGGAGACGTAGCATGGGGGGGGCTCGACTATCTCGTCGTGGATTTGCCTCCCGGAACGGGTGATGCCCCGATGTCTTTGGCGCAACTCGTTCCTTTAACGGGTGTCGTGATTGTCGCCACACCGCAAGACGTCGCCGCGAACATCGCAAGCAAATCCGTTGCGCTGTTCGAGCGTTTGAAAACTCCGATTTTGGGTGTAATCGAAAACATGTCTTCCTTCGTCTGCCCGGAATGCGGCAAAGAAACCAAAATTTTCAAAGGCTTGAGCGGAAAAGAGTTAGCGGAGCAATTCCATGTACCCTTTTTAGGTTCCATCCCGTTAGACCCCTTTATCAGCGATGCAGGCGACGAGGGAGTGCCGAGCATAATCGCTCACCCGAGCCGTACCCAGGCGAAACTATTTCATGAAATCGCAGGCAGATTGGCAGCAGAAGTGAGCAAAGCTGCTGCCTCGCGGGAATAACTTCTTCGACGCGCAAATTTTACATAATCTTTCTTATGGTAAGAACGCATCGTTTCTCCCTGCAAACGAAAGGCAATGACGATATGCATGACATAACGCCCTTCGTCGAGGAAGCAATAGCGAGCGGCGCGATAAGCTCTGGAATCGCGACAGTCTTCGTAGTCGGCTCAACCGCTGCGATAACGACCATCGAATACGAACCGGGGTTACAAAAGGATATGGCGGCTGCGATGGAAAGAATCGCACCTAAAGACGCTTATTACGCACATGAAGAGCGCTGGGGAGACGATAACGGACATGCTCATATCCGTGCTTCCTTAGTCGGACCTGCGCTCGTCGTTCCTTTTACCGAGAAGAAACTCGCTCTCGGTACTTGGCAGCAGATCGTCCTTATCGATTTCGACACTCGCCCACGCTCGCGAACGATCATCGTGCAAACGTTAGGGGAGTAATCCTTCGACGACTCTATCTTAGGCTTTCTGTTTCTTCTCTGGGGGGGATTGTTTCTTTTTTTTCGTTCTCCCTCTCGGCAGAAGGCGTCGCCAAATCGTGCTTCGCAACGAATATCCAATGGACAAACAACAAAACGACTGCGAGCGTGATATAAAAATCTGCCAGATTGAAAACGTGAATGATTTTGATATCGATAAAGTCCGTTACGCGTCCCTCATGAAAAATCCTGTCCGTAAAATTCCCGATAGCCCCAGCAGTAACCAACATCATGGAAGCGGAGAACAATCGAAAATTAGGGGGGGCATAAAGGTACCCGAATGTCGCCGCTATCGAGACGAGTACTGCGGTCGGTGCGAGCCAAATCCCGGCATTCGGGAATAAACCGAAAGCGATGCCTGTGTTATAAACGAGCGTAAGTTCGAAAATCCCCGGAATGACCACGAGGGATTGACCCGGAACGAGATTCGTCCTTATCGCAGATTTCGTAATCTGATCGAGCGCTAAGAAAATCGCTACTACTAGAATAAAGCGCGCTAATTTCAATGCCATCTTTATTTTCATTTGGAGATTGACGCCGCGAGCATTCTGTCTCGCTTGCAAAGCGGAACTCCGTTTACATCTTCGACATCTGGTCGGCGCAATCTACATCGCTCGCATTTTGCAAATTCCGAAGCCGCGAATTCGAACCTTTCCTCCTCAGAATCGTGCAATTCCAACCAACTTACACGCAAGATGGTCGGCAATTCATCCCCAAAAGTTTTAAGGACATCGAGGCTCTTTTTCGGAGCATAGACTTTTACATAGATATCCTGCATGTCCTTTACACCGGAAGTGTTCTTCCATGCTTCGAGTTCCGCATAAAGCCGGTCTTTGAAACGAAGAAACTCCTTCATTCGGGAAAAGAGCTCTGAGTTTTCTATTCGTTTCGCTTCCTCGTCCTCGATAGGTTCGATAACCTCTAAGAAAACAGTTTCTTTGCTCTCGAGGGAAGGGATTTTCCTATACACTTCTTCACACGTGTGCGGCAATATCGGAGCGATGAGTTTAACGAGACTCATCAATATTTCATAACACGCTCTTTGTGCACTTCTGCGGCTCGGAGAATCTGCCGGGTCGCAATACATCCTATCCTTTATCGCGTCTAAATAAAACGCACTCATCTCTCGTGCACAAAAATTATGGAGCGTTGAAGTAACTTCACGAAAATCATAAACATCGTACGCGTCGCAGCATTTTTTCTCTAAAAGCCTCATCTGAAAAACAGCCCATTTGTCTAACGGGTTTATTAGATTATAGGAATTTTTCGGGTTGTAATCATAAAGATTCGCCAAAAGGAACCGAAACGTGTTGCGAATTCTTCTATAAACATCGCCAATTTGTTCGATGATTTTATTACTGCAGGAAACATCCTCCGTATAATCCACACTTGCAGCCCACAAGCGCAAAATATCCGCCCCATGATGATTCGCGACGTCTACAGGGTCTACGACGTTTCCCAGGGATTTCGACATCCTGCGACCTTTTTCATCAACCACCCATCCGTGTGTCAGCACCTGACGATAGGGGGGGTGATTGCAAAGCGCCATAGCCGTTATCAAACTGCTGTTGAACCAACCTCGATGCTGGTCGCTTCCTTCTAAGTATAAATCTGCTGGCGATTCCAAGTTTTTCCAGTTTCCATAATTCCAATCCAAAACAGCGAGATGAGTAATTCCACTATCGAACCAAACATCTAAAACGTCGGTTTCTTTTCGGAATTCCGTTTCACCGGTTTCTGGATGACGAAATCCTTGTGGAAGAATTTCTTCTAAGGGAGTGGTAAACCAAGCCTCGGATCCGCCTTTTTCGACGATTTGCGCCGCGCGTTCCATAATTCGAGAATCCAACACAGGTTTCCCCGACGGAACACCGTATACAATCGGCAAGCCGACCCCCCATATTCTCTGTCGAGAAAGACACCAATCCGGTCTTGTCGAAACCATCGCCGTGATGCGCTCTCTTCCCGAGGGGGGGAACCATTTCACTTGCGAAATCGCTTCGAGTGCGCGTTTTCTCAAATTCAAATGGTCTACTTTGAGAAACCATTGTTCGGTCGTGCGGAAAATGACGGGATGCTTATCGCGTTCGCTATACGGATAGCTGTGGCGATAATCGTAGACTTTGATTAAGTTCCCTTCCTCTGCGAGTCTTTTCGGAATGACTTCATCGGCTTCGTGAATATGTAATCCTGCGAATTCTCCTGCTTCTTCCGTGAATACACCCGCTTCGTTCACGGGGCAAAGAATAGGGAGATTGTATTTTCTGCCTGTATGGAAATCCTCTTCACCATGTCCTGGTGCTGTATGAACGACTCCTGTTCCTTCTTCCGTATTCACATAATCCGCAAGGACACCGATGGATTCTCTATCAAAAATTGGATGTTTAAACACCACCTCCTCGAGTTCACGCCCTTTCACGCTCAATACTTTTTTACCAGGCGTTTTCCCTATATCCTCGAAAACCTTTTCGATGAGACCGGAATACAACAAATAAAAATCGCCTTCGCTTTCCACCAAAGCATATTCCAAATCGGGATGGAACGCGAGCGCGAGATTTCCCGGAATCGTCCAGGGAGTCGTCGTCCAAATCAAACCATAGATACGATTCGATGGGAAATTCGCAAAAATTCCTTTAGGGTCTTTCAATAACGGAAAGCGAACGTAAATCGCTTTGGATGTGTACTCTTCGTAGACTAATTCCGTTTCTGCGAGCGCTGTTTGACTATAAATTGACCAATGTGTCGGTCGTAAATCTCTATATATATATCCTTGTTCCGCGAGCTTTGCGAACGCGCGAACGATCGTCGCCTCGTAACCATAATCCATCGTTTTATATGGCTTTTCCCACTCACCGAAAACCGCTAATCTCTGAAATTGTTTCGTTTGGATTTCTGCATATTCTTCTGCATGCTTTCGGCATTCTTTGCGCATTTCATCGGGCGAGAGATTTTTTCCTTTTTTACGCTGAATCGCCATTTCGATCGGAAGTCCATGATTGTCGTATCCAGGGACATAAGGCGCGAGGAAACCGCGCAACGTTTTATATTTCACGACGAAATCTTTAAGAGATTTATTGAGCGCTGTTCCCATATGAATAGGACTATTCGTGTACGGTGGGCCGTCGTGCAAAATAAATTTTTTTGCGCCCTCGCGCTTTTTTTGAATCAAATAATAAACGCCGATTTCTTTCCAATACTGTTGTATCTCCGGCTCACGATGCGGCAAATCCGCCTTCATGGGAATCGTGAAAGCGGGATTGGGAAGATTCAACGTCGCTTTGAAGTCCACGGAGTTGCTATTTTACCGCTTTCTCCATGCGCGTCATAATTCACTATAGATTCGAAGCATGAAAAAACCGAAGAAGTTCCTTCCCGAAATCCCCCGCGATCACACACATCCAGTCTCTGCGAAGTGCGTAATCTCGTCTTTCGAAGCCCGCACGATGCTCGAACAAAAAGATTCTTTGGGGAAGAAAATAGAGGTTTCCTTGAATCTCGGGATGAGCGTAAGTGAAGTAGAAATCGCACGGGAAGGGGTGCGTATTTCGAAAGACGCGATTCTGCACTGGGAGATGCTCGAAAAAATTGCCGAAGCGGGGAGAAGAGTTTTTTATTTAGTAGGGAACGAATGGCACGAAGCGAAAAAGTTTTCGGAGCGCACAGGATTAATGAGAAGCCTTGTCGCTACAGGCAGAGCGCCGACGATGATGGTTTCTGGAATTCTGATGCATCGCATTAAGGAAATAGACCCGATAACAGATACACAAATGAAATTGAAAACGATTGCGCCTATTCGAGGATACGTATTGGATACGGCAACCGGCTTGGGCTATACCGCCATCGAAGCCGCTAAAACTGCCGAATATGTTCTTACGATAGAACTCGACCCAGTCTCATTGGAACTGGCAGCGATAAATCCGTGGTCCAAAAATCTTTTTACGAATCCGCGCATCGAGAGGATACTCGGAGATACTTCCGAATTGATCTACGAATTGCCCATAGGAAGTTTCAGCGTCGTGATTCATGACCCCCCCACGATATCTTTGGCCGGCGAGATGTATTCCGGAGCATTTTATGAGCAACTCTTTCGTGTTTTGAGTCGAAAAGGAAAACTCTTTCATTATGTCGGTGATCCAGAAAGCAGAACGAGTTCACGAGTCGTGAAAGGGGTAATGAGACGCTTGAACGATGTCGGCTTTCGCAAAGTACGCTTGCATCACGAAGCATTCGGCGTGAGCGCAGAAAAAATGTAAAGATATTTGGAACGTAAACAATTGGGGAAACAATCCGTTTAGATAGAAAACAAGGGGGGGCGTTGCCCCGTAGCATCATCGCGCCTCACGGCGCTCGACAGTTCCCCAGGCTGCTTTTGCAAAAGCCTCGAGGTTCGAATAATCCCCTCGCCACGTCGTATACATTACACCGACTACTCCGGAAACCGAGGCGGCATCTTCGAGCCACTTTTTGATGCTTTCCACTTCTCCATCATAATATCCAGCGAGAATTTGCTTATGCCCTCGCGATGCAAAGAATGGCAAACTCTTTTTGCGCTCAACGAAATTCCAATTCACGATAATGACCTCTTTCGGCAACCCGAGCCATGAACCTTCCCACGAACCATTTACGAGATAATAATCTCCACGCGCATTATGATAAGGGTCGAACATATCACTCCAAACGAAAACTCTCGCATTCGGAGACGCACTTCGAATCATCTCGATGCATCTTTTTACATTATCCGCGAGAAGTTGACCTGGGGTGAGTTTACGCGCGATACACGTTTTGCACCAATTGGCGACTCGAATTTCATCATGAGACATAAAATAACCTTTTGGGTCGAGAACGTTCTTCACGTTCGACAACTCTTGTTGCAATAAGGAATAAGTCTTCGGCTCACTCAAGCAGATACATACCTGCCCTTGATAAACTGTAATCGCGTGATAAAAACTCACTTTCAGTCGCTCTCCTTGTTTTATTCGCGAGTTCGGAGTCAATCGAAGGCGTGGAGGTTCGTGATAGACTTCGTATCCTCCGGGCCAGGGGACTGTTCCCATTCTTTCATCTATGACGGTTTCGAAATCCCTGCCCTCTACGTATTCGATTCCGCTCTCGCTTCGAACGGTCAGAGGACAACCTTCGCGTCGAATTACGTTGAGCAGCCCCACCTGCTCCATACGCGCATCGTCCCACCAAATTTTTCCGTTATTCCCCCCCCAAACTCCGAAGTAAATCCGCACACTCGTATTGTCTCTGCTGTTAAAAACGACATGATGCTCTTTCCAATCCTGCGTTGGCCGCACACCGAGCGAAGTGAAATCGAGCGACTTTCCCTCTCTTGTGAGCACGGCAATGCGCGCATTCCCTGCTCGGTCGAAGTTTTCCGTTTTAATCCAAACAGAAATATGATATTGCTTCCAAGGCTTCACTTCGACAAGTTGATGCACTCGAGCATTTCCGTGAGGGTTCACTTGCCCGATGTTTTCCATGCGCAAGGAACGAGCGCCGTGATGGACGATTCGCGAATCGGCGAATGTCGAAAGCCCTATATCGTCCTGAAATTCCCAGCCGGCGAATTTATCTCCTGTCGCTTCTTCGAAATCCAAATTCTTTGGAAGAGGCTGCTCTTCTTTAGCGAGTTCAGCGTATCTCTCTCGCGCTACGAATATCGCATCGTAAACCGGTAGTCCTTCGACGAGATTAGGGTCGTGGGATAAAAGCCCTTCGGAATATCCAATGGAAAAAACTGGGGGATAAATATCAAGTTCGAGTTGTTTTGCCGCTTGCTTTACTTTTTCTATGTTTTCGAAGTACTGCTTCGGTACTCGGTCGAGAATAGAGAGTTTGAAATCGGCCAAAACGATTCCGTTATATCCCGCATTTTTCGCCCGCTTCATGATACTGATCACTCTCTCGACGTTTTCGTTTACTTGAAGATTCCCCGTCACATATACCCAACGATATTCGAACTGTTCGGGCATTTTCGATGCAGTCAAAAAGCAACTTAGGAATACAAAATATAACGAATATAACAAAATAATCACCTCCTATCGAATTATCTTATAACGACGGGAATCCCCCCCTCCGCACCGACTGCGAAAATATGGTCGTCTTTATTAACTTTTTCTATCGTGATATGATTAGTCTCTCCTACGTGTTTCACATTCTGCCAAACCGGGCTCGTTGTTTCTCTCCAATACACGACGTATTTCACACCAGGTGTCGCTTTCCAAGTAAGCGTCGTGTCGTGTCCTTGTCGCATTTCCATGCGAACATCTGTCGGTTGCTCACCGGCATTAGCAAGAGATGCCATCGCAAGTAAATTCACCCGAGCGACATTCGCTAAATATTCGAAATCCATGTGTTCCGGCAAATCGTTTTCCGTATGCTGCCTCGTGTATTCCTCATGCACTTCCACGAAACGCACCGCCGTATAACCCTCTTCATTAAAAGGAACATGGTCTCCTGAGCGACCGAAGCGGTCTCTGCGAAAAACTAACTTTATATTGAAATCGGAATCTCTCGTTAGCCATTCTATCCATCGCGCGAGTTCACGACTTTGATGATTTTCGGATTCTTCGCTGAATATTCGAACTCGTTTGGGATCTTTTTGTCCGTTTAGATTTCCACTCGAACCCACCGTGTCGTTATTGAACACTGCTTCGATTTTCCATCCTTCGGCTTTTGCCTTTTTAGCAAAGGCGCGTGCTCCATGAAGTCCTTGTTCTTCTCCGCTAAACGCGCAAAACACCAAAGTATGTTTCCACTTGTGTTTCGCCATAACTCGTGCGAGTTCTAACGCCAGCGCGGTGCCACTACCGTCATCGTTCGCTCCAGGGGCGCGTCCAGTAATCGGGTCTTCGCGCAAATTCAAAGAATCTATGTGCCCCCCCAAGAGAATGATTTTGTCATCCTCCCCTGGCAGACGCGCAATCACTTGAACGACTTCTTTATCTTCGGGAACGCGCCTTCCCTTCGGAAGTGTGTACCGCATAATTTCGACTTGCAATCCAGGGATTTTTCGATACTCTTCTGCAATCCACTCGCATGCTTTAGTCAATTCCGGTGAAAGGGTGTTTCGAGTATGAAAGGAAGCCAATTTTTCTACGGTTTCACGCAGACGCTGAGGGCTAATCTCTTCGAGCATTTTCTCGATATTTTGTACCGGAGAAAGTGCAACAAAAAACGAAACTAAAGTTCCTACCATAATTTCCTCGATTTTTAAAAATTGAGAAGCAACGACCTAGCAAAATTGAGAGTATAATATAAACAAGACTGCCGAATCCCGACCTTCGGTCGGGAGCGGGGGACCCAAAACCAAGGGGTGAATTCGAAGGATCGAAAGAGTAGCTCTTGGCTCTAACCCGTCAGCTAACCCCGTAGGCGGAAAACAAGAGCGTCTTCGCGCACTCGCGGTGCTACGACGACGCTCCACACCAATTCCGAGGAGGTCGAAAAATGCTTTCGGAAATCGAAGTTCGTCGCCGTATCGCTGAAATAGAACACACAGAGGAGAATCCCGCTCAGAAAGCCCATCGTCTTTTGCAAATCGCCCAAGCGCTTCATGGTGATGTCTTGCGCCTATCGCGTGGGGTGGACATTTTGGAAGGAGACGGTGCAGAAGACGAGGTCAGGAGAATGAGGACTTCCCTTGAGCGCCTCAATCAACTCTCGAAGGAGGTTATGGAAAAAGCCAGGCACCTCCTCCGCCCGAAATCTTCTCACGAAGTGCCAACAAGTTTTCATTTCGGCAGATAGGACTTCGTTCTTTCGGAGTCGATATAATTCCCTGAATGAAGGGATTTTTGTCTATCTCCGATTTACCATTGCGACGAATAGGTCGCTCAAAGCGAATTTCGAGTTGGGATAAGACAGGTGCGAACCACGATTGGATTCCCTTCGAACCACGCGAAAGAAAAATCTTAGCCGAAGTGTCCGGTGCGGGAATCATTCGGCACATCTGGTTCACGATTAATCATCGGGATAGATTGTATCTGCGAAAAATGGTTTTGCGCGCGTGGTGGGATGGAGAAAAAACCCCGAGTATCGAAACGCCGGTAGGAGATTTCTTTTGCTTAGGACACGGCATCGCGAAAAGTTTCCAAAACGCAATGTTCAACACGGTAACGAGCGCATTTAACGAAAGTTGTCTCGGAGGGGGGGTGGCTTTGAACTGTTATTTCCCGATGCCTTTCGAAAAAGGAATGCGAATCGAAATCGAAAACGAAAGTGACGAACGCTGCGATAGCTTTTATTATTATGTAGACTACGACGAGCTCGAAAATCTGGAAGAAGGGATGTTACGGTTCCATGCCCAATATCGTCAAGAGATGCCTACACTGGTAAAAGGAGGCACAATCGCAAGCAAAGGCAAAAATTATTGGATGTACATGGACAAGAAAAACTTAACCGGAAAAGAGAACTATGTTATTCTCGAAGCGAAAGGTACGGGACATTATGTGGGATGCAATTTAAGCGTCCACAACATAGACCCGACGGTGCATATTAAAAAATTCGGAGACGAGGAATTGAAAGTCCCCGAATTGACGTGGTGGGGGGAAGGCGACGACATGTTTTTTATTGACGGTGAATCCTGGCCTCCGAGTTTGCATGGAACGGGAAGCGAAGATTATTTCACGCAAGCATGGGGAATGCACGACCATGCATACCTTTATGCCGGTGTATCTATTTATGAACATGATTCGAAATTTCCAGAACGCCATGCAACGACTTGCTATCGCCTGCATCTGCTCGATCCAGTGATTTTCCAAAAGAGCATTCTCTTCAGTATCGAACACGGTCATGCGAATTTACAGCAGAACAATTATTCTTCGGTCGCGTATTGGTATCAAACGGAACCGCATGCCGCTTTCCCCGTTCTTCCACTCGCTGAAGAACGGATTCCGAGATTTGCAATATTGTAATACATTCTTAGTAAAGAACAGTATGACATTCCAAGTTAGCGAACCTCCAAGTGCGGAATATGGTGGAAATTGGACAAGAGATAAACTTGATCGTCTCAAAAGATACTTACATCCTTATCAGCAAATTCTTAAAGGCGAGAAATATGGTAACTTTTTTAACACGATTTATGTTGACGCCTTCGCTGGATGTGGCAAGGTATACATAAAAAAAGGAAATGTAACTGAACAATCGGATTTTGAAGAATTTCATGAACCCGAAACAAAGGAGTTCGTCGAAGGCAGCGCTAAAATTGCTCTCGGTATTGACCCCCCCTTCGATGAATATATCTTCATCGACAAAAGTAAACAACGTACAAAAGAATTAAAACAACTTTTGGAAAATTATGGACGGGGAGGTCAAGTCATAAATCAAGATGCAAACTCATGGTTGCAAAATTGGTGTGACTCTACGGACTGGAATCGAACGAGAGCAGTTGTGTTCTTAGATCCATGGGGAATGCAGGTCGAATGGGAAACAATTAAAAAATTGGCATCAACTAAGGCAGTCGACATGTGGTGGCTGTTTCCACTCGGTATGGGTGTCTTGCGCTTGCTTGACAGAGATAAAATGCCTACAAAAGCACGAGAAAAACGATTAACAAAGACGTTCGGCAACGAAGATTGGAAAGAAAAATTGTACATCAAGAAAAAAGAGAATACGCTCTTCGGAGTTGAAGAACAGATAGTAAGAGACGCCGATTTAGAAACTCTAAAAAATTACATTCTAGAAAAACTCAGCTCAGTGTTCGTTAGAGTAGCTCCGAACCCGCTCGTTCTCCGCAATTCGAGAAATGCACCACTTTATCTACTTTGCTTTGCGGCATCAAATGTGAAAGGAGCAAAGACAGCCGTTAAAATTGCAAGTCATATTCTTGGGAGGTAATCATGGCTGGTGTTAGCGAGATTGAATGGACCGAAATGACATGGAACCCTGTAACAGGCTGTACTAAGGTCAGTCAGGGTTGTAAACATTGTTATGCTGAAAGATTCGCAAAGCGCCTCAAAGCAATGGGAGTAAAGCAGTATGAAAACGGATTTAAGATAACGCTTCATCCCGAACTTTTGGATGTTCCATTAAAATGGAAAAAGCCCCGTTTTATATTCGTAAATTCTATGAGCGATTTGTTTCACGAAAAAGTTCCATTTGAATTCATTCAGAAGGTTTTCAGGACAATGTGTGAGTGCACATGGCATACATTTCAAGTTCTCACAAAAAGAAGTGATCGCCTAAAAGAGATTGCTTCATTACTTCCCTGGCCAAATAATGTTTGGATGGGTGTCAGCGTGGAAGATGAGCGAGTTTTATACAGAGTACATGACCTTCTTCAAACACCAGCACGAGTAAAATTCCTATCATGTGAGCCTCTTATAGGACCACTCGATGATTTACCGCTTGATGGAATCCATTGGGTAATCGTGGGAGGAGAATCAGGACCAAAAGCCCGGCCTATGAAAAAAGAGTGGGTAATTTCAATTTATAGACAGTGCCGTCAAGCAAATGTCCCATTTTTTTTCAAGCAATGGGGTGGAGTACGAAAAGATCTAACCGGCAGACGATTAAACGGGAGAATCTACAACGAAATGCCAGAACCGATAAACCTATAATACGAAGTCATTCAAAACAATATCAGATCTCTTCTTATTTTCTAATTTCCGACATTACTTCAAATCGAACCATTCGTCCGTAGTGAAATTTCCGTCTTCGTCTAAATCTCCTAAGTTGTTCTTCACGAAATCCTCTGCCTGAAAGCCATAGCCGAAAGTGCCGGAGCGATATTTCGGTCTAAGCGTTTTCGCATGTCCGTCGCACCAAACCGTATTTCCCATCTCGTTATGCCGTGCGTGAAACCCCGGATAATTGAAGGAGGGGGGGTCGAGGTAAGCATTGCCCTCTAACGTCGCTTTATCGTAATCCCAATTGTTGATGCGAGCGGAATCGGCGAATGCTATCGTGTTCGCTGGGTCTTGGATTTGATGGGTAAAAACCGGAATCGGAACCTCCGTCCAGTCCGGTGGTTGATATTCAGAAGGGCTCAAATAAGCATAATTGTATGCGTAGCCCGTATATCCCAACACCGTTCGGAGGAAATTTTCGAACGAAGGGCACGCTTGAATAGCGCGATTGTTCATGTAGGGATAGAGCAATCCTTCGTTTTCGCGCAATTTTTCTCCGTCCCAACTCCCCCACCAATAAATCGTCTTGTTTCCGTTTGCGATGTTTGCGCGCATGCAAGTTTCGTCGAAGTCGGAATTGTACATTCCCCATGCTTTAGCGATTTGCGATAGATTCGAAGCGCAACTCGTCTTCCTCGCCGCCTCTTTCGCGCGCGTGAGAACGGGGAACAAAATTGCCGCGAGAATAGCGATGATTGCGATAACGACGAGAAGCTCGATCAGCGTAAAACCTTTTCTTTCTTTCATCTTTTCCTCCATGTTTTCGTATGTGTGATTCAAAGAAATGTGCGAATAGATTTGTCGAAAATGGAGGACTGCAGGTTTTAAAAAAACCGCAGCGCTCCTTTAAGGGCGCTGCTTTCGAGATGAAGACTTAGAAGTTCTTCAGTTTTTCACTGATTCGACCGACAAATCTTGTGCTCGCAAGCAACACCGGTCGCTTCGCAAAGCAGGCATTCGGGCTTCGGTTCTCACCGTTACCGTTGCGGCACAGCGCCGGACTTTCACCGGACTTCCCCTGCACGCGAGGCTTAACCAAATATACCCTACGATTCCTTTTGCATCACGTGGGCTACGAAAAGCATATGGGCAATTCGTTCTAAAGTTTCCATCCGAATATATGCCTCTTCTAAAGAACCCCCTATCGTAACCGCTCCGTGGTTGCGCAAAAGGAACGTTTTATGCGACTGCAAGAAGGGAACTAAAACATTCCCCATTTCATCTGTCCCCGGCGTAGCGAATGGAACTAACGCAACTTTCCCCAAAACAATTTCGACTTCGGGAAGACTTTCATGAGGAATCGTCTTTCCTGCAATAGCGAATCCGGTGGCAGTCGGTGGATGCGCATGGACGACGGCAAAACATTCCGGCAGTTCTCGATAAATTCGAATGTGCATTCGAAATTCCGAAGAAGGCTCTCCATAAGAAATCGGTTTACCGTGCAAATCGGTTACGACGAGTTGATGTGGCTCCAAATCGCCTTTGATAACTCCGCAAGGCGTAATCAAAAGATGATTTTCGTCGAATCGGCAGGAGACGTTTCCTTCGGAGGCACCTATAAGTCCTCTTTCCCATAACCTTTTTGCGATTCGACACATCTCAAACCGCAAAGCCGTCTCTGAAGGATATCTATTTTTATGTTGACTCATTTATCAAAATTCTACTCTTGTTAGATTCATTTCCCCTTGGCGAGTAGGAGAAAGTTTGTTATACTAACTTGAGAAAGGGGGATAAAAATGAACCGCAACTGCCTATTTCTTGTTCTGCCGCCTCTACTCTCGACGATTATCCTGCCGGGAAGCGTGCCTAAAGACCAATTAGGAGGCGTAAAGCCACCGATTCTCCGTCTGACAATAGAGAACGATCAGGGCGAATTTTCCGGCACAGGCACAATCTTTCGCAAAACAGTAGAAGGAAGCGAAATCCGCTTCTGTATCCTAACGGCTGACCACGTGGTCGAAATAAAGGGAAAACTCACACTCGGATTCGGAGATATCGGAGGTGCGGAGACTTTTATTGTTGAACCGAAAGCAAAGACGATTCATGGAAGCCAAAATTTCAATAACGCAGACCTGGCAGTCGTTCAAGTCACCATCGACAGTACTCAAGTAGACACACATCAGTGGTCTTTTTTAAGCGGTATCTTACCAGTCTCCATAGCCTCCCCCCCGAATGCAGAGCGAGAGTGGCAATTCGACAACAAACTCATGTATGACGTATCGCTTTGGGGCTACGGAAGAACAGGAGATCCGCTACGTCAAGACGGATATCGCTCCCTTTTCGCAAGACCCGAACACGAAAATGGAACACTTCGATGGTTCAGGCAAAGAATTATCGCGCATGCAAACGAATTCGAATTCACAGATTCAGGCACCGGAAAGATGTATAAAAGCAACATCATGGTATATACATTCGACAGAAATCGAGACGCCGGAGCGATTGCTAATGAGGGTTACCCTCTTACGGGAGATTCCGGCGGACCCGTCTTCTATGGGGATTTCGTAGTCGGAGTTCAGAGTTTCGCTACGAACGAAGAGGTGAAAAACGAAAAAGGCGAAGTGATTGGAATTGATGTTTTATATGGCAAGCCTGGTGGACCCGTCCGTCTTACCGCAGGATATATTCAAAAAATCAATAAACTATGCCCTGAGTAAGAAACCGACATAAAGAAATGCTGTTATGATATTGATGAATTTTCTTGTTTTCGCTGCATTTTCCCATTCAGAGCCTATGAAACCTATTCCGTTCGAAAATCCGAAACAGGACTTCTTTCACGAATCAAAAGAACTTCGTGATCAGCGTATGCGGTGGTTTCGAGAAGCCCGATTCGGAATGTTCATCCATTGGGGGCTCTATGCAATTCCCGCTGGAGAGTGGAAAGGGAAAACATATAACGGAGCGGGTGAATGGCTCATGTATCACGCGCAAATCCCCCCCGAAAAATACGAACCTCTCCAAAAACAATTCAATCCCGTTAAATTCAATGCGCGAGAATGGGTGCGCATCGCAAAAACGGCTGGAATGAAATACATCGTGATAACCAGCAAACATCACGACGGTTTTTGTCTATTCGATAGCAAGTTCACTGATTACGACATCATGGGAACTCCTTTCAAGCGCGACATCCTTAAAGAACTCTCTCGTGCGTGTAAGGAAAACGGGATTCGCTTAGGCTTTTATTATTCGATTATGGATTGGCATCACCCCGATTATTTGCCTCGCCGCCCTTGGGACAAACGCGACGCATCGCAAGCGAATTTCCAACGTTACATCGAGTATATGAAAAACCAACTCCGAGAACTTCTCACCCATTACGGAGACATCGGAATTCTCTGGTTCGACGGAGAATGGGAAGAAACATGGAATCACGAGTACGGAAAAGACCTTTACAACTTCGTACGAAGTCTGCAACCGAATATCATTATCAATAACCGCGTAGACAAAGGGCGCGAGGCTAAGGGAGAACACTATGGTGATTACGGAACACCAGAACAGGAAATTCCAGCAAGCGGATTGCCAGGAATGGATTGGGAAACTTGTATGACGATGAACGACACATGGGGATATGTAAAACACGACAACAACTGGAAATCCGCCGATACTCTCATTAAAAATTTGGTAGACATCGCCAGCAAAGGCGGAAACTATTTGCTCAATGTCGGACCGAACGCATTAGGCGAGATCCCGCAGGAAAGCGTCGAAAGGCTTAAGACTATAGGAGCGTGGCTGAAGAGAAACGGAGAAGCCATTTACGGAACTTCTGCAAGTCCGTTTTCCGAAAAATTAGAATGGGGGCGCGTAACTCAAAAACCTGGAAAGCTTTTCCTCCACGTTTTCGATAAAGAACGAAAGGAAATCGTTCTCCCTGCCTTCGATGCGAAAATAATACGCATTTACGAACTCACCAATTCGAAAAAGAAAACTCTAACATACACGAAAACGAATAACGGTATAGCGATATTAATACCGTATCTACGTCCTGATAATTCGGTAAATGTTTTTGTTGTAGAATACGAAAAACTAAAGTAAGTCTATTGGTTTGTTTCACGGTCTTTAGTGGTTGAACTCTGTGTTATTAACAACATGAGACGCATGAAGTCAACTCGTAATCCGGTATCCCCCATCTATCCTTGGAACTCCGGGTTAATACTTTCCCCAAGTTCGCCAATGTACTAAATCTGTTATCGCTTTCCACTTAAGCGCTGATAGTCCCTCAGTTTCCCACCTAACTTGAGCCGTTATTTCACCAGTCGATGATACGAATCGTTTTGCGTTATTGTTCAATCCAATGGTAATATTAATCTTTGAATCACTAAGTGTGCTCTCGCGTAAATCAATTAATTCGAAAGAGTTCGTCTCATAATTAAAAAGGTAAAGACCTTGCAGGATGTTAGGTATAGAAGCAGACGACTCTACAGTTATTTCTAATTGAGTGATTTTGGTAATCGGGCAAATGCCTTTTACTTCTATAACATTTTGAGGTTTCTCTGTTCTTGAAGAACTTTCAACTATAACTTTAGAATCATCACTTTTGAGGAGAGATGTTATATCACCTTGCAGCAGATTCCCGGCAAGCACTGTAAAGGAACTTGGCAAAATATCGAAAACGCTCCCTCCGAATTCTGCCTTTGCAACCCAACCCTCCCACACACTCCCCGAATTACCAAAGCCAACTACAGTTACATAGGAACCATTTCGAGCAACATCAAAAGCGTCCGCTATCTGTGAATATTTCGGAGCATTAACGTTATTCGCAATCAACCAATCGACTACGCGTCTCATTCCGTATTCGGCGTCCCAAATGATGCCCTCGTTTCCATAAATTGTTGTAAAGCATTGACCAACGATCACCGTACCGTCCCCAGAAACCGCCCAGGCTGTACTGTAAAAGTAGTTAGTTACCTCAGGTAAGTACCCCAATCCTTGCATGCCTTCTTCTGCAGTCCACCTGAACGCTTCAGCTTTTTCTGAACCCGGAGAAGCTACTCCAACAATAACCGACCCATCTGCAGAAACTGCGTTCGCAGCACTCGCATACGAGCCGCTTCCTAAGTCACCTAATCCTTGCATTCCCCCTGAGGAAGTCCATCGGAAAGCTTCAGTGCCTTTTGAAGACATACTTTGACCTACAATCGTGCTTCCATCTGCTGAGACGCCATAAGCAGCGCTAAAAAATCCGCCTCCTGCCAAGTCCCCGAGTCCTTGCATTCCATCAGACTCTGTCCACCGAAAAGCTTCTATTCCATTCGCTGAGTTACTTTCGCCAACAACAATAGACCCATCTCCAGAAACACCCCACGCAATACTTCTAAACGACCCCCCAGGAAGATCGCCGAGACCTACTAGTCCTCCTTCTGAGGTCCAACGGAACGCTTCTGTAAAAGCCCCGTTAGACATTTCTCCAACAATAAACTTTCCGTCTTCAGAAACATTATATGCAATCCCGTTCACATCCGTTGTTAAAGGTTCTAATCCAGTAAATTCTGTCCATTGCACGGGTACTGTCCCTTTATTTCCAAGTACTGCATTGCCAACTGCAACCATGCCGTTGTCGGATATCCCCCGTAGAACGCTTACTTCGTCTTCAACTAAAGTACCAACCCAAACAAAATAACCGTCCGCAAAAAGATTCTTAGGAAAATTGAACACCAATAAAGTCAAAGTAAAAAAAGATAATTTTATAGCCTTTTTCATAGTCTTCCTCTTCATTTTCATTGACTACCGGCTTTGGCGGATTGTTCCATAGCAACACGGAACCTGTGCCAAATTTCTTAAAGAAAATAACGACATGGGAATAAAAGGTGCAAAAAAGCCAAAATGCTTCTAAAAAATGGGTATCCTATGCCGAATGCACTCCGATAAGCGTATGCTCAGGGGGTCTCGATGGAGCACTGGCTCCTGGTTCGGCATGCCGTTTTTGATAATCGCGCGGTGTGCCCGCGACCACGCCAGCAAGGAGACCCAGACAGTTCGATTGTCGGGTCTTCGTCTTTTATAGGCACTTCCTATGCATCGAATGGACGTACTGCTTTTGAACAACAACTACGAGCCACTGAACGTGTGTTCCATGGTTCGTGCCATCACGCTCATGGTGAAGGGGAAGGCGGAAATCCTGCATCATAACGGTCACATCGTGCGTACCGGAAGCCAAGAACTCCGAGCCCCGTCAGTCTTGCGTCTTCGATACCACGTCAAACGCCCCGTTCCTCAACTCAGGCTTTCCCGGCATTCGATCCTTGCTCGCGACAATTACCGCTGCCAATACTGCAACGTCGCTGGCAAAGAACTAACGATCGACCATGTGATTCCTCGTCGTCTCGGTGGTCCTCATACGTGGGAGAACGTCGTCGCCTGCTGCAGGAAATGCAACCTCAAAAAAGGAGACAAATCCCTCAAAGAGGCGGGAATGAAGTTAATCAAAACTCCCAAGCGTCCACACTACATTCCTTACATTTCCCTGCCCGAATACCTCCGCGCCAAAGAGCGCGAGGACTGGATGCAGTACCTCCCGGTTTGGAATTCTCACTAAATTTATAAACCCGATAGGGGAACCGCAATAAAAAACACCTTTCTTGCATTGTTTCCTTCTTTTTCACAAGTAAAAAAGCGAAATTACGGGTAGAAAAACAAAATATGGGAAGAATCGTCGTTCCAGAAGCGGAGGAATTGCTCGACAAGGAGATCCGCGTTCTCGATAAGGGTTTCGTACGCTTGGTGGACTATTTAGGAGGGGATGCGAGAATCGTTCAAGCGGCTCGCGTCTCTTACGGGGCGGGAACGAAGACGGTTCGAGAAGACCGTGCCCTCATTCATTACCTTCTGCGCAACGACCATACGAGCCCTTTCGAGCAGGTGATATTGACTTTCCACTGCAAGATGCCGATTTTCGTTGCAAGGCAGTGGGTGCGGCATCGTACGGCGAGGTTGAACGAAATCAGCGGACGTTACAGCGTGATGAAAGATGAGTTTTATCTTCCGGTTCCGCAAGAAGTGCGCACACAAGACCAAGTGAAAAAACAGGGACGCAGCGAAGAAGTCGTCCCTTTAGAAAAAGCGGAGGAGATAATCGCGAAGTTGCAGGAAGAGCAACGTCGAGTCTACGAGAATTACGAAAAGATGATCGAAGAGGGGATCGCTCGAGAACTCGCACGCATGAACCTCCCTTTATCGTTATACACGGAATGGTATTGGCAAATCGATTTACACAATTTGTTTCATTTTTTGCATATTCGCATGGATGAACATGCGCAGTACGAAATTCGAGAATATGCAAAAGCACTTGCGATGTGCGCTAAAGCCGTCGCACCGATGGCATATGAAGCATGGGAAGAACACGTCTTTCATTCCGTGCGCTTCTCCCGCTCGGAATGCAAAGCATTAGCATCCTTGCTGGAAGGGAAAGAACCAGAACTCGAAGAAAAACCGATGAAAGTTTTCCAACAGAAATTAGAGAAACTCAAAAAAATTGCGCAGATTAAATACGAAAGTTCCGAAATAAAGTCTGCTACCGAAAAATAGCCAGCGTTTTTTAGAAACTTGTTCTCAGCGTTATTATTCGTGATTCCCTTTTTCGGAGATTGAGCCTGTTTGCTCTTCTCGAACGAGTCTCGGCGTGATCATGATTACGACTTCTGTCTGACGAGTTTCTGTTCGATGGAATCGGAAAAGCGTACCTATCAACGGGATTTCGCTCAAAATGGGCACACGCGAAGTGCGTCGGCGTTTCGATTCGAAAGACATTCCTCCGATAATGACAGTTTCCCCTTCTTTTACGCGCACGGTTGTCGTGGCCCTTCGAGCGGTATTGATCGGCAATCCCGCTTGACCGGTTCCGATTGCATCGCTGACTTCCGGTGATAGTTTCACCGTAATTCTTCCGTCATCTGCCAAAAATGGTGTCATACGAAGCGAGATTCCTGTCTTGATGAGTTGAATGGTAACGTACGGAAAGTTCACCGGTCCTGTTACTACTTGAAAGTAATTTTCTTGAGCCACCTCGATCATCGCTTCTTGACCTTCGAGCGCCATAACCCTCGGATTAGCGCGTACCTCTGCTTTTCCTTTGCTGATGAGAAATTTCATAGTTGCTACGTCGTTTTGTGTTACCTGCGTATAGCGCAATTGAATGCTATCCCCCCCTGTATCCAAGCCGAAATGCCTCCACGTCCAAGAAAAATCGAATTGGTCGAGCGTCTCCGTCGAGATCTCCGTTACCAACGCTTCTATAAGAATGCGCGGTGGTGGGGTATCGAGAAGGCGAATGTCTTCGAGAATTCGTTGCGTTAAAGCCGGTGCCGCGGTAATAGTCAGCACGCGGTCCGATGTAGTGTATTGGACGAATTCCTTCAACGTCGAAGGGAGCAAATTTGCGATGCGCTCCGGGGTGCTGAAATTGGGCTTGTAAACTGTAGTTTTCGCAAACCTCAAAAAGTTAGGATTGCTCGGATGTGCGCGCCCCACCAAGTAATAACCGTTCTCCTTAGCCCAAGAGTACCCCCCCGGTGATGTAATCAGCGTCAAAGCTTGTTCCAAGGGAACGTTTTCCAATTGCATAGTAACCGTTCCTTGCACGGTGTCATCGGGGATGATAATCACGTTTGCAGAAGCCGCTATGTCTGCCAAAGCCTGTCGGATATCCGTATCCGCAAATACGTTGCTGATCGTCGGTTCTTGCGTCTGCGGTGGTTTTTGCGGCTCTTGTTTGCCATTCGAAGAGGAACTCGTTTCGCTCGACGACGGCTCTAATAGAGATATAATGGGGGGGCTTAAAGCCGGTGTGAATTTCGGAACACATAAAGATGAAAACTTTGAAGAATAGAAAATCGGATTCCTTTCCAAAGGCTCTGCGCACGGCTTCCATCCTATGGATAACCAAATCGAAATACTTGCTGCGAAACAAAACGAAAACATCATAGCAAAAATCTCCTTCTGAAAAAATAGGGGGGGTAATGCTGGATTAGGCTACTATCCTCACCGCACCTGCGCAAGATTACCCCCCTCGTTTAAGAATTGATTTGTTCTAAGACCTCCAGACTTCGCTCACCGTTCGCCGCTGAAACAACCTTCACCATGACTGTCGAAATCGCGCGATTCTTTTCATATTCCACGACGAAACGCAAAGCGTATTTTCCAGGAGGCACGTCTCGAAAATTCACAGTGTAACTATATGCCCGCGTTTCGAGGGGCAAGAGAAATCCCGAACCTTCTTCTTCCGGTTTCAGTTCCTTCAAAACGCGCGAACCTTGCGCATCCATCAAGGAAGCGCTGGGCTTTAAATCCAAATGGACAGAACCGAGATTTGCAAATCGCATAACGAAGTTGTATTCGCTCTTTCTGGTTTTCGTTACCGTCACCCTTCCCGACGGAGTTAATTCTGCCTTTACCACTGCATTTTTAATCTTTACTGCCAACAAACCTTCGACTGTACCGATTGGTTGACCTTCGGGAGATAACGCCGTCAATAAAAGCCTCGCGTAGTAATGCGAATATTTCACACCTTCACGCGGTATGCGAACGAGTACGTTGATTCTTCTCTCTGAGCCTGGCTTAATGACACCCTCCGTCGAGCCGAACGAAACCCATGAAGGACATGAAAGTTCCTCTCCTACGATGTTTCCTGCGGAAACCCCTTGCAATGCACGAGGTACGCCGGCTCCTGCTTTCAACTGCACCGGTTCAGCACCGGTATTTCTAACCAACAAGGATGCAGAACGCGTGGCACCGGGCGCCCCCTCTATTTCGAGCGTTTCAGGAGACATCTCTAATTCCGAAGCGAATACAGCGCTTTTCATCTCCGGGTCGCCTTCATAATCGAATTCACCAGAAGAACGAAAAGGCGTCGAACCTTCTAATCGAACCTCTGCTGATAATTTGTATTTCCCTTTCGGCAGTCGGGTCAATGTTCTTTGTGTGAGCACAGCCTGTGCATGCGGAAGCAAAGTCCTCTCTTTGAAAGAAATGTTTGCCACCTTACGCAAACGGTCATCCATCGAAGAATAAACGGTCAGATTCGCATTCACCCGCGCCATGCTTTCCCCTGCGTTTCGTATAGGGATTTTGAAAATGGTTCCAACGGGTTCTCGCTCGTTTTTGGACGCGAATTCCATAGTCGGAACTCCGACTTCTATTCGTCGTGTTGATGCCGTCCCGTATACCTGCACTAAGATGGGAACTAAAAAACGAATGCGTATCGCTATCGTTCCCGGCTTTCGTTCCGGTACGGTTTGCACGATGGCACAACCGCTGTAAAAGCCTCGCGCATTCACGGGAACCTGCATTTTCACGTTGATGATTTGAACGCCTTCGGGGGGGATTTCGAAGTCCTCTTTGTCGAGTTTCGTGAACGGAAGGCAGGAGGGCGATGGGGGGGGAGGCGGATTCGCTACGACCTCGGGGTCCATCACCATCAATCCACCATCTTCCGCTTGATAAAGTTCCCACAAACGCGCCTGCACCTTAGCAGGATGGGTCTTACTGAGGTTTCGCACGCTCACCGGCACTTCTACACGCTCTCCGGGCTTTGGCTGCAAATCCAGCCGCACGGGCTGAACCATGATGGATGTTTGCTGTGCCAAAGAGGAGGCGCTGAGCATTGTAAAAACCGAAATCCAAATAGGTGCAATTTTCATATCGGGTTCTCCATTCGCTTTAGAGGATGCAGGGTCGTGAAAAACCCTGCATCCTTAGCCAAGTGTTTCCGCGCTTCGAGCAACGTCTGCTACCCAGGACCCACGGTTACCGTGACCGTAGACGTATAGGTATTCGGTGGAGTCGGAAACGTCAACCCCGAAACCTGCACCGTCAAAGAACCGAGCGTTTCACCGGGTCCTCCGCTGGTGGGGAATCCATTGGCACCGAAGAACCAACTGGGGTTGAGAGGCGGGCTCCAACTGCCGAAATTAGCGCTCACGAACTGCCAATTCACGTTCGCCAAAACATGCCATGGTCGCGAGCCACTATAAGTTCCCGCTTGTCCACCGTCGTTCACCTCGATGAGGATTTCACTCGGTGGACTCAGAAACTCGAAGAAGATGAATGAACCTACACTGCTGGTCACGGTTGCGTTTCCACTGCTTTGAGCGAGCGCACTCGAAGGACACAGAAACGCCACCGCTCCTACGGAAAGAAGCATGAGCCGAGCAAACCAGAGATGGCTTACTTTTCCCATGCTCATTTTACGGACCTATCGTCACAGTGATTGTCGCCACTGAAAGGCTTCCAGGTCCTGCAAAGTCCTTACCTCCGATTGTAGACGTGCGCGATAATGAAGCACTCAAGAGATTTGCCTGGTTAGCTCCTGCTCCACCGGTCATATCTGCCGCAGAAGCAGTGAAGCTCCAAACATCAGCAGCGCCTACTTGCATATAGGACCCTTGACTAGTGAAAGTAGCGTTGTCGAAGTTATTAGTAACCGTGAGATTCCAGTTCGTATTTGCTGTTACGGTGAATGGATCCGAGCCAGTGTAAGGCCCATCTCCGAACAATCCATCATTGATGGCTATATCGATGTTTTCCACACCATTAACAGCACGATACGCAGCAACGTTGAATGTTACGTTGCTATTACTCTGTGCAAACACAGAAGCAGTGACAGCAAACGCCGCAAGGGCGGCTAAGATTTTGAAGTATTTCATTGTTTATCCTCCTTTAGGATCGAATTTTCGCTCCTCCGTTCAAAAAAGGGTTTCTTCCTCTTTCGAACGGTAATTGCAGAATTTCCTCCGCATCCGAGAGACGGAGCGACCTCCCTCGGCAAATCGTTTGCACCTTTTTCGTAAAGAATCACTGCGGCGCTATGGTGATAATCATCAGTGCAAGGACAGGCCCCCCTCCCGGATACTGCGCCGTTACTTGCGCAGTTCCGAAAAGAACCCCCCCACCGTACGCTATCGTGTGCTGCTGTCCTTGCTGAGAGACATCGATATCCCAAGTCCAATATTTCGGTTTCGGCTTGTAAGCGACGAGTTGCGCCGTTATCGTCGCGGGAAGGTTCGCATGCGCAATGAAATCTCTCGACGCCGTGAAGGTTCCATTTTTCAATGTCCCACAAATCGCCCAAAAATCTTTCGTGCAATTGAAAATAGAATCTTCGAAATGGATATTCACGTAGGGACCGACGGTGAGATTCACATCGGCTTGTGCTGAGGACTGCGCAAACGCATTCGTCATGAGTAAAACGCTCACGACGAGCAGACTCGCTGCAAAAAATTTTCTGGGCATAGTTTTTCTCCTTCTGGGAGATGGAGGCATCGAAATTCACTCGGTTCGGATATTCACAAACACGAAATTTCATCCGACGACCTCCCCTGTAAGAACACCTCGATACATACCGGGCGGCAAATTCAACTCGTAACGCACTTTAACGGCGATGAAAAAAATGTTATTTCCGCGTTTCGGGTTCGCTACCACAGAGGGAATGCCGAAAGACGCATATTCCGCGTTTCGAATCGCTTCTTTCTGCGTAACCCCCACACCGATTCCCAAATGGTTCGTAGAAATAACCGAATTTTTCGAATCGTGAACGAGTTGGGAGATGGAGAAGCGAATTCGTGCATTTGCACGGTTCGTCGTTATCATTACTTTTTGTGGGTTCGGTGAAATGACTTCACCGGGTTGTCCTGAACAAGTGAAGTTAAGCCCATTGCGTTCGAAATTGAAAAATAAATAGGGAAGAACTGTGTAGTTGAAGAGAATTCTGTTTTCGGAAAGAACCATCTTCGAAGTCGGCTCTATAACTGTAAATTGTATTAACCCGCGATAATTGCCTTCTGCAGGAAAAGCCCCTGTGGAAATCGTGAAACGGCAAAGATATTCATTAACGCCTATTCCGCCTTGAAGGAGAAGCGTAGGCTTTCCCGTAGAGAGAACAATGGATGTAGAAGAATTCGTGGAAGGAGTGGAGAAAGTTTGCGAGGCATTTCGAGGAGTAATTTCGATTCGACAAGAAATATCGTTTTGAGGCGATACTCCTTCGAGAGGTAGCAAGGTAGCAACGATTGTCCATTGAGGAATCTGACTCGTGACGATTATTGGTACGGGTTTCGGCATTTCATAGCGAGAGAAGTCACCGCAAACCGCAAGGGTTACTTCGGGTTGAGGCACGACGAGCATCACCGGGGGTGACTGCGTCATGATGGGGACGGCGAGTCCTAACGTCGCCGTAACTCCAACGCAAGTAGTTACCCTCCTCATGTTTCTCCTTTTCGACACATCGGATGGCTCAAGCTATCCGATGTTGATTCATAGTAACGTGAGTTCAGAGGGATTACAAGACGTGATATGTTTTAGGTAGCGAGTGTGGGGTTACCTGTATGTGGTCAAAAGTGACTACTTTTTAGGACGCCATAAAAAAAATGTGATTGAAAAGTGAAGGATTTGAGCCTTTGTGGGGTTTTAATAAATGGAACTCCGAGAGGCGCTACGGATGAAGGGGAATAATCATTCACTGAGCAAGAGAGAGAAGGAAACCGTTTGCCTCGCCATTCAAGGGTATCGAGACAAGGAAATCGCTAAAATGTTGGGCATCTCCCTGACGACAGTAAGACATTACTGGCAAAGGATTTTGGCGAAAACAAAAACAGATACACGGAACCAAGCAATCTATATTCTGTGCTGCAATGGAGAATTGATGCACGAACACTCCTCGGGGGAGTAGATTAACGCTCGTCTTTGACGAGAAAGAGTCTTTTCGTGCTCATCACTCTCCTTTTGCTTGCTGCCTTCGGATACAGCGTTTGGTGGTTACTGAAGATGCGATTGACGGTGTCGCCGGAGGAGGCGCTGGAGAGGGGGAGAGCTATTTTGAATTCGAAAAGGGTTTTGTTCATCGTTGCACACCCCGACGATGCGGATTGGTGGGTTTCCGGAACTGCGCGCCTTTTCGTCTTGCGAGGGGCGGAGGTGGGGCTCGTGGTCGCATCGGATGGGGAAAAGGGGCGGAATCTCATCAACGCGAAAAACTTAGCGGAAACGAGACAAACAGAACAACGCGAAGCGGCGAAAGTTATCGGGATTTCGAAGTTATGGTTTTTGCATTTGCCGGACAGAGAGGTCGCGATGCAGCCGGGGATTTCTCGCTCCCTCGAAGAGATCATCCATGAATTCGAACCGGATTTAATCGTCACTTTCGACCCTTCGCTTCCCGATTTGCCTTATCTCCATCCCGACCACGAAGGCATAGGGCGCGTAGTTTATTCGATATGGAAAGAAAACCCAGGGGGGGCGAAACTAATTTTCTTCCACTCTCGCAGACCGAATATCGCAGTAGACATCACCGAGGTCATCGAGACGAAGGTGGAGGCTTTGCGAAAACATCGGTCACAAGGTCTCGGACGCGGGGGGGAACGGAATAAGGAATTCCATCGTGCATTCGGAAAACGAGTCGGAGTCCCCTACGCAGAACTGTTTCGGGAAATAAAATGAAATTGATATTAGAAAACCACGATAGCAGGAATGCCTTCGACCACTCTGCCGATCTTCGGATACTCCGTAAGGTCTTTTTTAGAAAATATTGCAAGACCTCCGCTCGTTTGCGGGTCTATGATCACTTCCTGCAACCATAGAGGCACTTCCGGCGAAATGACCAATGCTTCACCCAAATACTCACGATTCTTTCTCGATCCCGCAGTAATATTCTTGTTTTCGATGAGCGCTTTCAATCGCGGCAGAAGCGGTATAGATTTCGAATCGAGTTCGATGCGCACGTTCGAGGCTTGCGCGACATGGAATAAATGCCCAGCCAAGCCGAAACCCGTGATATCCGTTGCGCACAATGCCCCTTCGTGGATCGCGAATTCACTCGCTTTTTTATTCAACTGCTCCATCCAAGCAATCGCGACATCCAGCGCAGACACCTTACCCTTCTCATCGATACCGGGGGGGGTCGGAATCAATTCGGAAGCGTCTAAACTCTCGTATACGATAGGGTCGTCGAATTTGTGAGCGGTAGTAACGATACCTGTGCCTATTGGCTTCGATAAGTAAATATAATCTCCGGGTTTCGCCCCGACATTGCGCAACATATGTTTCGGGTTTACCACTCCTGTAACGCTCAGACCAAATTTCGGTTGCGTATCCTCGACGGTATGCCCCCCCACGATGACGACATCGGCTTCATCGCATTTGTCCGCTATTCCTCGAAAGACAGACGCCCACACTTCGGGAGGCGCTTGGGACGGGTCGAAGCAGGCGAGGTTCATCGCGGTTATCGGTTTTCCGCCCATCGCGTAAACGTCGGAAAACGCATTCGCAGCGGCTATCGCACCATAAGCATAGGGGTCGTCCACGATAGGGGTGAAAAAGTCCATCGTTTGTACGAGAGCCAAATCATCAGACACGCGAAAAACCCCTGCATCGTCTTTCGTTTCGAAGCCGACGAGCAGGTCGGGATGAGCGCTTCGGGGCAATTCTCGCAGAACCTCCGCGAGTTGGGTTGGACCCAGTTTGCTTGCTCAACCCGCGCATTCGACGAGTTGTGTGAGACGTATCACGATAGATAGGATACTTGAAAGAAAGCTCGTCGTGTCATCATCGTCTTGGCATGCTTTTTGCTAGACAAGTCTAACCTCGCATGCCATGAATTAGCGATGACGGATTTATTATAAATGCCCGTTGGTATTGGTGGAATAAGAACGTAGGTAAGCCGAACAATCGTTCTGCGTATATAAACGGTTTAGGCTCTTCCGAAAAATGGGCAGGAACGGGAATGGACATGAGTTGGGCGATTACGGAATATCTGGATGGCGTCCCCGAGCCGAGCACACTGACAGTTTTCGGTATTCTCGGTTTTGGCTTTTTAGTGGCTCGAAGAAAACAACGAAGCTAAATGCAAAAAAATTAAATGTAGAAATTAATAGAGTCGAGGAAACAAAACTCGAAAAAATTTCGCAACTATTGCAATTTATTGCGCTCCTTCTATGCGAAGTTTATATAGTGATTTACGATCCATATTACGCGGCTTCACTCGCAGTCGAAGCGAAAGGAACCAACTTTGCCGCGGCAATGAGTTGTTTCGCCGTACGTCCATCTTTCGGATAGCAAGATTCTCCGAAGTGAATCGTAATTCCCGCTCCTAAACGAAGCACATTCGATTGCCAGTTGTGTAAACGAGATTTCAATCTTTGACTGACTACATGAACCGTTTTTTCCAAACCAGGAAGAACGATGCCGAAACCTGTCTCACCGACACGTCCGACCGTATCGAGTCTTCGCACGCCGGAGCGGATGAATTTCGCGGCGTCCTTCAGAAAATGCGTGAGAGCGTCTGGTCCATAAAATCTTCGCAATGTATTGAGCCCATCGAAACGTATAGCGATGTAACCGACGGACAACCCTTCGCTTGCAGCGCGTGTACATTCTTCGTCCAAACGGGCAACGAGGAAATGTTCGGAATACACTCCTGTTGCATCGTCAATGACGTCTGCTGGCAACTGCTCCGCTTGTCGAAGGAGCGCTTTCGCAAGTTTTTCCTCGTTCGCCAAAGTCGCTCGAAGTTTCGTGAGAGATTGTCTCAAAATATGAGAGACATAGTTACAGGAAATTCCCAATTGTGCGGCAATTTCGGTTTGATTCATGGATTCGACGTGAAAAAGCAATAAAACTTGTTGTTCCAAACCTCGCAATTCACTAATTGCTCTTTCCAACAGTAGGCGGTCTTCGAAATTCAGCAACTCCTGGCAATCGCCTGCTAAATCCATATCTTCTGTTTCCTCTTCTTCAGAAGAAGAAGCAGAACTCAGGCTCGTCACTCGAAAAAGGTCATTGGTTGCTAAAACTTCTCTTACCGTTTCGAGCGGGATATCGGTAGATTGCGAAATTTCTTCTGGTATTGGATTTCTGCCGGACTCTTGATGGAGTCGCTCAGCAGTTTTGTTCACACGATGTCGGATTTCTTGTAACCAAGCGGGTTCTCGAATCATCTTCGAACGGTCACGAAGATAATGTTTCATCGCACCTGCAACGAGATGGGTAGCGTATGTACTGAATCGTACGCCTTTATCCGGTTCATAGAGACTCAAAGCATTCAGAAGGCCAATGAATCCGACTTGAATCAAATCTTCTTGTGCTTCGATACCGGAGAATCTTCGAGCGATTCGATGAACCATATCCGAATACAAAGTGACGATTTTGTCTCTTAATTTGGGATTTCGCGTTTGGACATACTCGCATACCACGGCTTCCGAATAATCCAAACGGTGTGTTCCTTCCGACAATTTCTTAATCTCCTTGTTTTTCATCCCTCTGTTTTATCGTAGGCCGGATTTGCCTTATCCATGGATACTCCCACGGTTTCGGCAAACCCTCGCCTATTATCTATGCACCCCGAGCTTTTCGAATTTTTATCGTTTAGGAAACCGAGTTGACCAATTTGAAGATTGGCGTCATCACGGAAATTGCTATAAATCCGACGATCACACCCATGATGATGATGAGCAACGGCTCGATCATCGAAGTAAGACCTTTGACGGTGGATTCGACTTCTTGGTCATAAAAGTCGCCGACCTTCACGAGCATTTCACTGAGACGTCCGCTTTCTTCCCCGATATCCACCATGTGCGTTACCATCGAAGGGAACAAACCACTCGCTGCAAGTGGCGCGCTCAATTTTTGACCTTCTCGAATGGAGTTTCGCGCGCTTTCAATTGCATTAATCAACACGCGGTTGTTCGAGGTTTCGCCCACGATTTCCAGCGAACGCATCATCGGCACTCCTGAAGAAATCAACGTCCCGAAGGTTCTTGCAAAACGTGCAATGGACATCTTAAGGACAATTTCCCCGACGATGGGCATTCGGAGTTTTAAATAATCCAGTTGATACCGACCCTTTTCGGTGCGTTCCCAAATCTTGAATCCGATGAACGCCCCTGCCGCAAAACCGATGATTGCCCACCAATAAGATTGGAAGAAATCTCCGATAGAAAACAAGAATTTCGTAACCGGAGGAATCTCTACATTCATGCCCTCGAAGATTTCTTTGAATTTCGGAAGGATGAACGTGAACAGTGCAAAAAGCATGATGATAGAAAACATGAGTACGAGAACGGGATACATCATCGCGCTTTTTATCTTTCCGCGCACTTCCATCTCGTATTCCAAGAAACCGGCGAGGCGGTCTAAAATCATATCGAGAATTCCGCCCAATTCCGCCGCTCGAATCATGTTCACATACAATTTGCTGAACACATGCGGATGCTTCGCCAAGGATTCGTTCAAGCTCAAACCCCCCCTGACATCGTTCGCTACTTCCGATGCCGCTACTTTGAGCGCAGGGTCTTTTGTTTGACTTGAGAGAATTTCTAAACAGCGGAGCATAGGAATACCCGCATCTACCATCGTAGCGAATTGGCGGCTGAACACCACCAAGTTTTTCAGTTTCGGTTTGCGCGCTTTCAAAAGCGACTTCGAACCGCCGATAGCACCCTTTACAGGCTTTAATTCTGTTACGTGCAGTTGCTGCTCATGAAGTTTTTGCAGAACCAATTGCTCGTTATCAGCCTCGAGCACACCTTTGAGAGTGCGCCCAGCAGAATCTATCGCACTATATGCATATTTGGGCATGAATTTTCCCCCAGAGAAACGAATTTCCTTGTGACCTAATATAAATATTCGGAATCGCAAATGCGCTTTTCCATATCGAAGCGCAAGTTTCTCGCGTTTTTGGGGACGAATGTAAAAAAGCCAGTATTTTTAAGAGCGGCTCACTCTTTGAAAAGGAGTTATTCAGGAACTCTGTCTTTTAAAGTCAGTAGGAATTTAGCAAGGGCTTGTCGTTCTGTCCGAGTCACGGGAGCGAAACGTATTCCTATCGTACAAATCCCACAACCATTTTCTGAAGGTCTGCAGTAACGAACATCGCCCGGAATCATAACCCGACCGCTCGGAGGACCAATTTCCAATATAAGTTCGTCCTCGGGTTTTGTCTCTACACGGGTTTTAATCTGTAATCCGCCTACCCCTGCATTCGTAATCAAACCTGGACCGAGGCATATTTTGCCGAGTCCGTTCGGGCGCCAAATCATCGCCATCTCGAAAAGAGGATAGCGTTCTGTAGCGCGTCGTTCTCTTTGTGGCTGCCCTATGAGTAAACTCCTGATTTGTCCTATCTTATTTACGAATCGGCAGTTTTCTATCCAAACTTTAGAGAATCTCGCAACTTTTCGCACCTCCATTCTTCCGTAGGAGCGCCGTAAGGCGCGACACCCCTTGTTACATTCTACAGGAGCGCTGTAAGGCACGACACATCTCTTACATTCTGTATGTGTGCTATGAGCGCGAGAGAAAAACGCAACATAAACAAAGAAGCACAGAATTAAATCCTCACTATCGTATTTTCAAACATCCTTCGGCCGCAAAAAAAGTTTATGCAAAATGAAAAATACCTCGACTACTAAAAGCAATCGAGGTATTTATTTTTTACTACGAAGCCAGAGGTGTCTATTTTTTAGCAACAGTCGTTGTCGTGATCCAGACGTGACCCGTTTCTACGTCGTACTCTATCTGCCAACCCAAAGTTTCCGCAAAGAACGAGAGGGGGACGAAGGTACGACCGCGCTCGATGAATGGCGAAATTTCGAAGCTGAACATTCTGCCATTCACTTTTGCAATCGGATATCCGATTTTAATGCGCACTTCGTTGCCATTTCCAGAGGCTATAACCGAATGGCTCGATGCCATCCAGTTCACTTTCCCTCCATAGGTTTCGAAAATATGTCTGAAGGGTGCTAACGGAATCCCGTTTTCGACACGGGTATTCACGTCGAAATTCACGTCTTTTTCATTTAGTGAAAGTGAAAAATTGCCCTTCATAGGAACTCGAGACCCTTTTTTCACGATGTTTTTCGATGGGCTACCCGTTTTCGTTTCTGCCGAGGGTTCAGGTTCTCGGGAAATCCGCATTCCAGCAGACTTAGAGAGGGCTGGTGAGATTTCCGGATTGGATGTTGCTCCGATTTCTTTCGGCTTTGCAGGTTGTGTCGAGATACTTCCGGGGTTCGCGATACGTATTCCAGAAGGTTGTGGCGTTAGAAGTTCTGCGCCTTTAACGCCACGCATGCCCCCGAGCGTAGGTGAAACTGCAGGAGTAGACATCGTCGGCATTACAGCTGGGGGGGCGGGATTGCCTAAGGGAGGCGCCGGTTGGTTTGCGTTCGTTCGAATGCCTTTAGCGGCTCCGAGAGTTGCATAAATCACAGGTTCGCTTAAAACTCCGTACGTATTGTTCGTTTTAGCAGGGGGGGGCACCGGAACTCTTTCCGTACGACCGCCTGGATTTTGGACGAATAATCGTATGACGGGAGATTTACGCGTGGTTTGTGTTTCGTCATAACTCCAAACTTCCACTTCGTGCCAGCCGTTTTGTTCGCGTGTCGTATCCCAATAAAAAGTGTAGGGGGGGAAGTTTCGCATATGACGAAATTCTTTATCTACGAAAAATGAAATATAGGTCTCCTTCGTTTGAAGCCCTATTTCCACTTCGATGGGAACCGTTCCCATCACGGTGTCCCCTGTTCGGGGATATCGAATCGAAACGGGAAGTTTCTCCCCTGTTTCTATCGTGATTACGGTTTTTCCCGTTGTGAGGATTTTTCCAGACGCATCGAGCAAAACCGCTTCAATCAAATTGTCTCCTTTCTGGAGCAATGAGATATCTACAGCAAAATTCGCTTCGCCTTCGGTCTTTTTCGAACTGACATTGCGAATGCCAAGAGATGCGCCGTTTAACCGAATTTCGATCTTAGCGACTTTGATTCCGGAATAACGAACAGTGAAGGCTGGGCGATCGGATGCTTTTATGATTTTTACGTCTTGCTCGACGATTCCTAATCGGCTTTTTAGTGACGCTAAATCCGTTCCTGCTGCGAAGGCTGAAGCCCCGATAAGCCACAACGACGCAGCAACGATGCTTTTCAGTTTCATATTCCTCTCCACGTGCACAGATTTCCCAATGTGAAATGGGGCGTTCGTCTTACGACCTATGTTTACGGACGGCAACTCAGCCCCTTTCGTTCGTTTTACCTGATTTCTATGATTCGAAAAAGTTTAAAAAATACAGGGATCCTGGAATCGCTTTTTTCGCTGGATGGCTGATACTGAAGTTTATTTCTAAGTATTTCGTTCTAACTTTTATTTTATGATCTGATTGGCAGGGATCCCACCTTCGGACGAGCGAACCTTCTTCAACTCCAATTCCTTCTTATTGGCGTTCCATTGGAGGAGAGCAGAGCCTAAATCGGTGGTGAAAATTCTGTCTTTTTGGTCATCCCAGAGCTTTTCAGGGGTTTTTCCCGATACGACTTGGTCAACTCGGTAAACCAAATGCCGGATCACGTTAACGTAAGCCTTCCAATGGTCCTGTTTTGCAGGGAAGAAAACGGTTAGACCTTTTCCTTGCTGTCGAACCCAATTCTTCACCTGGGAGGTTTCTATAGGTTCATCGAACCACCCTCTCAAAGGCTTGCTCTCCGCTGTCTCGGCATCGTTTTCGTACACGCGAAGCGCTTCTATTCGCATCCCCTCTTTCCCGACTGCTTTGAATTGCAAACGGATTGTTCCTCGTGAAGTCAATTCCGAGTTTAGCGGGAACTGAAGTCTTGTATTTCCTGAAGAAAGACTAACAACCGCAAGAAGTTTATTTTCTGCCCATATCTCCACGTTTTCGAGTGGTTTTTGTTCCTCGCTCAACTGAATTTCGAGAAAAGACTCGCTGTTCGGATGTAGAGGTAACCGAAGCATCGCCCCATCGTAAGCGATTCTGCCTTCTGGAGTCGCAGCGCTCCACCCCCCCAAAAGAAGTTCATCGTCTAAATCCGTTCCCAATGCGACTTTGTAAGATTTAGGGATTTCACCTATCCATAATTCATTCCACTTCAAGGGGGGGAGGTCTTTCGCGTATCCGAACAATTCGCTATAAACAGAACTGTCACCATTGACATCCCGCATGGCTCCGAAATCATACGCGAGGAGAATCCCACCTTCTAACACCCATGCTCGAATCGAGTCGAGTGTTTTGTAATTCCAAATCGGTCCTTCGAAGAGCACTGCGTAGCGATAACGATTCAGCACCCCTTGTTGGACTGCGGATTCTTCCAAAATATCGAAATCCATATAATCTCGCAATTCGACAGCGCCGCGATAAAGAAGGGGGGGGACGAGTTGAGAAGGACGCAATAAATGCGAAGAGGTCGGTTCCAAGACGGCGACATGACAAATCGGTTTGCGAACGAAGAGATCAGCGGAAAGCCGGCTCAGCATTTCTCGATGAGCCAAATAGGCTTGCGGAAAATCCACATGGGTTTGCGCTCCCAAAGCGAGGGATTCGAAAAGTCTCCTCGGCAAGTCTTCTTTTTGTTCGACGCTGGATGCTTCCGTCCAAACGGGCATCTCCGCGGCGAGAGTAGCACCTCGCAATTTTGCCAACGACAACACCCAATTTTGTGCAAATTCATAAAAACCCACATTTGTGATTTTGATTCCGTTCGCTTTCCCATCTAATGCTCGCACGAGCAAATAAGTGTCTAATCCTAAATAAGGCTGGCTATTAGGAGGACCGACGGGAACGAGAACCGGTGTGTTGACGAATATTTCGGCTGCGATTCCAGCCAGTCTGGAAGCCAAATAAGGAATGGCTTCTCGATACCACTCCATATATTGTAAGCGCGCTGAATATGGATAGTTCGTCGTTATCGGAATGGGTAATCCTTCGCTTTCGATTCCCCATTCTTTCTTTGCATTTTCGACAGAACCGTATAGATTGATCAGTCGTTTTTGCCAACTTTCTTTCGCTTTAGAATCTCCGCTCCATATTCCGGGAGCGGGGGGGTCGTCTCCGAATCGGGATTTCCACTCCATGCGCTGTGCTGAATCTTTGCGCGCGAGACCCGTGAAGAAACTGGCATCGCCGTATTCTCCGAAAACTCCGACGGTAAGCCAATTCGGAGAGCCTACACGGCGAAGCACGGCACCGTAACGATTCGCAGACCAGCGAATCCTTTCCATATCCCAGGGAGACCATGCATAGACGCGTTTTCCATCTTGCACATTCACGGTCCCTTCACCGACGCGTGACAATTCCTCGAAAGATGGAAAAGTCGTAAATACGGACAACGCCCATTCTCCTCCGAGAGAAAGAACTCGATTTCTTTGTTGCGCTAAAAGTTCTAAAGTCTTTTGGTTTTCCTTCGCATCGGGCTGACCCCATTCGTCTGTCTTCGAAGAGAACAAGCGAATACCGAGCGAAAAAAGTTCATCCAAGTTTGCATCTAAAGAGAAATGCGCCCCTAAACGGAACCGCGCCTGGTTACTGGGGGGGGCGGATTGAACCTCACCAATATATTTAGCCTCACCGATATACTGTGTAGTGAAAGCTGCCAATAGGGAAAGCGCGATACTTTGCATCGTTCCTTCGGGAAAACATTAAAAAATACCTTCTCCTGCTCCTGAGCAACCTGGCAAGCGAACATTCCTCAATTTTCAATCTCGGATAAGGCGCGTTCGATGTCTAAATTTCCAGGGGGAAGCGAATCTCGGATAATTTTCGCCAGTTGACGCGCCTCTTCTTTCCGTCCGGTTTTCTTTGCGGTTAATCCCAAGTGCAAAACAACAGGAAGAGAAGTCGGACGCATTTGCACGACGGAGCGAAGAATGCGATAAGCCTCTTCGACTCTGCCTAACTGAGTGAGTGCTACGGATAAATCGCAAAAGGCTGGGTCGCATCCTGGATAAATTTCGATGGTTTTCTTCGCCGCACGCTCGGCGTCGGAAAAACGGTTCGTGCGATTGTAAAGGGAGGCAAGCATCGCCCATGGTTTCCAATAATCATCCATCCATTCGGTGAGAGGTTCTAAATCAGCAATTGCCCCCGCAAAATCTTCGGATTCGATTTTCCCTTGCGCTCGGCGAATCGTTTCTGCACGCTTCGGATGTTCCGCTTCGTATATTCCTGCGAGTGCTTGCGCACGGATGTCGGAAGAAATTTCCATTTCCAAAAGTTTTTTCCAAACGTCTATCGCTTCATGATTCCTGTCACTTCGCTGCAGTGCTTGCGCATACTCCATCAAAGTGAGAACGTCTTCCGGGTTTTCTTCCAACGCATCTTCATAGAAATCGAGTGCGCGATGCACTTCACCTCGTGCAACGAGAAATGGCGCGAACCATCTTTTAATGAAAGGATGACCTGAAGTTTTTTCGAGTCCTTCTTCGAATGCACGCAATGCTTCGTCATTGCGATTGCTCGCCGCATGGGACATTGCATATTTAGTCCATGCATAAGGATTATCCGGAGTTTTATCTAAAATAAGCCTCCAAAGTCCCGGCACTTCGTGCCCTCTTCCCAGCTGGGAAAGCATCGCAGCAAGAATTTCCATTGTGGGTTTTTCCGGTCCTTCCCATTCGATGGCTTTTTTGAAAGAACGTTCCGCGTTCGCCATCATGCCTAAACCCATTTGCGCTTGACCTAAACGTGTATAGAGAGAGGGCTCACGCCGAGCGTCTATTTCAACTGTGTTTTCCAAAGAAGCGAGTTCTTTTTCATGGATTCGAATCGCTTTCTCGAAAGTTTCCACAGAGTCATGAAAACGAGTTCCCGCGAGATAGACTTCTCCGAGCATGTAATATCCGCGCCAGTCTTCGGGATAGACTTCGATGAGTCGTTTTAGATTCGATTCTAAAACATCGAAATCGCATGCATGAGATTCGAGGCAAAGCTTTGCAAGCAGTAAACCAGCCTCGTAGGCACCTAAAAATTCCGGGTCGTATCGCAGTGCATTGAGAAAGTGCTCGAAAGCGTCAGCAAAATCGAATTGCTCCGATCTGCTTTGCCCCACCTGCTGCAAATAATGAATCGCATCGTATCCTAAAAGAAATTCTTTGAAACTTTCTGGATTTTCCGTTCCGAATTCCAGGTTAATATGCGATAAATTTACGGATTGCGTGCTCAAGTAATCCCGTACGGTCGTGAACATCCATTGCACCATTTCTATAAAATAGTCGTTTGGAAATTCTTCTTGAAAGGAAACAGGAACTTCGAGCCTCGGTTCTGTAATTCGAAGAGTTACTTTTATTTTCTCGTTTTCCTCCTCGATTAAACCGTCTATTAAATAATCCGGCTCTAAATGTTCTAAAAGTTGTTGGAGAAAATCTGGCTCGTTGAGACGAGCGCCGAAATGGACGAATGTGCGGCGAGGGTCTTCAGCCGAACCTATGTTAGATAAAGTCGTAATGATTCCAGGTTCGATGTTTTCGGATTGTTTGAACAACTCTACGAGGAAATGAGCGACTTGACGACCTAAAGCGGGCTCTATGGAGTCGGAAACATTAAAGGGGAGAAAGGCAATTTTCGGCATAAATAATAAATATAGTATATCTTATTTGCGCAAAAGTAAGATACAAAGGACCTGCGATATAAACATGTATGTCCCTTCTGCCGAAAAAATGATGGAACTGGGCTCGAGACTCGCGCGAAAGGCTCGAAAAGGAATGATCTATCGAATCTGTGGACCGCTCGGTGTAGGGAAGACGACTTTGGTAAGAGGCTTTTTGCGAGGTTTGGGCTACCAAGGAGAGGTTCGTTCTCCGACTTTCAACATCATTCATGAATATCCGACCGACCCCCCCGTTTGTCATGTGGATTTTTACCGCTTGGAGAAGCCGGAAGAGATATTGAATTTGAGCCTGGAAGATTATTTACAAACGCATGTCGTCCTCATCGAATGGGCAGAAAAAGCACCCGAGGGTTTATTCGAAAACGGAGTAACGATTGAAATAGAATTTCATAATACGGGAAGAGAAGTGAAAATTACACCTGACCAAAATGAAAAACAAAACGAGGCTTTATGATTTAATCGTCTGTAATTTCTGAGACTGCTTCGGAGTATTTCTCTAATAATTCTTTTACTTCCGTTCTTATTGCCGGTTTTAATTCTAAAGGCTTTCCAGTCGGTCGAGCGATCTCTTTTACTGCTTCGATACCGGTTTTTTTTCGTTCTGCTACAGCCATAACCCAATCCTTCGCGGAATGGGGGTCTAAATCTATATCGAAGCCGTTAATCTTAAGAAAAGTCAAAGCGCTGATAAAAGCGGTTGCGCGATTTCCGGTTTCGAATGGTCTAAGGCGAAGAAAACCTTGTAAAAATTGCCCCGCCTGCCCGAGAACGTCCACGCTTTTTCCGTATCCGTACTGATAGTTCACCGCCTCCTCGAGTTGTAAATATTTAAAAGAACACACCTTTTTCGTAATCTCTGTGTTTATCCAAAGAACGTCTTGTACGGTCAGATAGTGAACCACGTTTTAACTCCGCACAACTCCACGAAGAGAGATTGTACCGAATCATGTCACTCGAAGCACCGCCGCTCCACGAATTTCGTCGTTTTTTAATCGCACCAAAGCGTCGTTTGCCGATTCTAAAGGAAATTCTTCTACATGAGTACGGATGGGGATTTCGACAGCAAGCCGAAAAAGTTCGTATCCATCCTGACGCGTGTTCGCGGTTACCGAAGTAAGAGTGCGTTCTTGAAAGAGATGCTCCGTGTAGTCTAAGGGAGGAATTTGCGACATGTAAATCCCCGAACATGCCAATGTTCCACCCTTGTCTAACGCCTCGAGAGCGAGAGGAACTAACTCTCCAGCGGGCGCGAAAAGAATAGCGGAATCGAATTTAACAGGAGGACGTTCGCTTGCATCCCCTACCCAAGAAGCACCCATCTCCTTCGCCAATGCGCGATGTTTTTCTCCGCGAGTTATCACGAACACCTCACACCCGAAATGCAAGGCTATTTGAATGACGATATGTGCTGAAGCGCCAAAACCGTATAAAGCCAATCTCGATCCCTTTTTCGCCCGAGAGCGAACAAACACGCGGTATCCGATGATTCCAGCACAAATTAATGGAGCCGCTTGTAAACTCGGAAGACCTTCAGGAATCGGATAAATGAAATCGGGATGCGCCGCTACCTTTTCCGCATAACCACCATCCACATGGTAACCGGTGAAAAGTGGAGAATCGCATAGGTTTTCATCCCCTCTTTTGCAATAGCGACACTCGCCGCACGATTTGTGAAGCCATGCTACACCGACTCTCTCACCCGTATCTATTCTTCTTCCAATCACTTGATGACCCGGAATCACAGGCTCTTTCACGACAGGCAATTCGCCTTCGATAACATGCAAATCCGTTCTGCAAACTCCGCAAACTTCGACATCGATCAAGATAGAATCTTCGGGGGGGCTCGGCTCGGGAACTTCCATTAATTCCAAAGGATGCTCTTCTACGTAAGCCTTCCGTTTGCAAACCATCGCCTTCATAAATTTAAAACCCTATAGTGAAAGGAAAAACTGGTGAATGCGAAGGTCGTCCGTCAACTCCGGATGAAACGTCGTGCCAAAAAGAGTTCCTTGCTGAACAGCTACAGGATGACCATTGTGAGAAGCGAGAACTTCCACGTCTTTTCCCACCTTCGATATAATCGGCGCGCGAATAAAAACGGCGTGAAATGGCTTTTGAAAGCCGCGAAATTCGATATCGGTTTCGAAAGAGTTGATTTGCGGACCGTAAGCATTTCGAATAACCCTCACATCGAAAAGTTTCAGTCCCCATTGCTCTCTCCCCTCGATCTCCTTCGCTAAAAGAATAAGACCCATGCAAGTACCCCAAATAGGCATATTCTCCTTTGCACGTTCGAGAATTGCCTTATCGAGTCCGCTTTTTTGCAAAAGAATCCCGACCGTGGTGCTTTCTCCACCGGGGATGATGAGACGTTCACAATCACGAAGGTCTTCGGGGGTGCGAACCTCTTTCGCCTCGCGACCGCAGGCACGAACGGCTTCGATATGTTTTTGAAAATCGCCTTGAAGCGCTAAAACACCTATATAAGGCACATCGAGATATTTTATTCTCGCGGACGCTTCAAACGCTTGGCAAATAGCGCGAATGCTCCGAGAAGGATGCAAATCGTGCCAGGTTCAGGGACAACGGGAGCCTTGCCCATTTCGTGTGCGGCATTGATTCCTACGGTGTATTCCGTTTGCTGGATAGTCCTCGGGAAGTTTGCCCAAGGGTCGCTGTCTTTGCTGAGTTCGTGGATTAAGCCTTGATCAGGTGCGACTTGTTCGGGTCTTTCCTTGACGAGTTCATGAGCGTCCATGTCACAGTAAATTCCACAGATGGGGATTTTATGGGCTGGTAAATATTCGGGTTAGACTTTTATTGCGCCTGGCATTTACCGGAAGAAGGAGGTTCTCCGCCACTTTGCGATAACACTATCGCAGCACTTCCCATGCACAACGAGCGGCTAAGCGCGCGGTCATGTCTTGCAAATCATGAGGGGGGGATAGTTCGTAGATTCCGAATGTTCGAACCTTTTCGAAAGATAGAATTTGCCTAAGAAGTGCAAGAATGATCCTCGACGGAACTCCAGACGGTTGCGGGGCGCTCACTCCTGGTGCTTCACTCATGGCAAAGACATCCATGTCTAAACTCAAATCCATACAATCGCAACGTGCCATCGTTATTTGCACGGATTCCAAAAATTTTTCGACTTCGAGCGAAGGAGAATCACCATAAAATATCGTTCCACCTTTCGCTTCTGCATAATCTTTATGCAACTTCGCTGTAGCGCAGGATTGAATCCCGAACCAAATCGCATTTTTTCCTTCTACTCCGTTTTCCAACGCGCGCCAAAAAGAGGTTCCGGAATGGGGAATCGAAGATGCTCGCACATCCAGATGCGCGTCGAAATTGATAAAGCCCGTCCCTCCCGTTTGCAGAAGCGCCGCAATAGGCGCGAAACCCCAATCGTGCCCCCCTCCGAAAAGGAGAACCTTTTTCGAATGCATAAGCGCAAAGGTGATTTCCGAAACGGCTCGTTTATGGTCGGCGGCTAAATCTTCCGAAATGACCAAATCCCCCAAATCCGCTATTTTCGTATCATTGCGGGGGGGCACTAAACGATAAAGCCATTTTCGTATCTCGCGCGGGGCATGAGCAGCGCCTTTCCTTCCCTTGTTCAATGTAATGCCTCGATCGTCTGGAAAACCGATTATCGCAACGTCCCAATCCCGTTTCGCAAAATCTCTCTTAGAAACGATGCGCACGATTTCCCCTAACCGCGGATCTTCGGGTTCGCCACGCGAAAAAAATAATTCACGAGGGGGGGGCTTTAACATTTCAGTCCAAATCCCCTATTTCTTTTTCTACAGCCTCAACCACCCGTTCTAATTCGAAACGCTGAATCTCGTCGCTCAACGAACGGTCCTCTTCGACTTTTTCGACCATTTCTCGAACTGCACGCCACGCTGCTTGCACTCCCAAACCCGGCTTGTCTTTTTGAATTTTGGCTCGACAGTCCAACGCTTGCGCACCTACGATGAGTTCGATTGCAATCACTTTGTATGTATTTTCGAAAACTTTTTGCGCATGAAGCGCCGCATTCATCGCCATGGAGACGTGGTCTTCTTGATTTGCGCCGGTGTTGATCGTGTCCACGCAGGATGGATGGCTCAGAACTTTGTTTTCACTCACCAATGCCGCTGAGGTGTATTGGCACATCATCAATCCACTGCGTAAACCCGCATGCTCTATGAGGAAGGGGGGGAGGCCTCGATTATAGTCCTTATTCAAAGAACGCTCAGTGCGCCTTTCACTTATCGAGGCTAATTCCGAGATTCCGATTTTAAAATAATCGAGAGCCAAACCGACGGGTTCACCGTGAAAATGTCCAGCGGAAACCACTTCGTCTCCTATCACCAAAGGGTTGTCCGTAACACTCGAAATTTCGATTTCGACGACTTCGCGCAGATGGGTGATGGAGTTTCGTGCCGCGCCGTGCACTTGGGGGGCGCAGCGAATGGAATAAGCATCTTGCACTTCGCCGCAATGCGCATGACTCGCAACGAGCTCGCTATTTTCGATTAATCGCTTTATGTTTTTTGCCGAACGCATCTGGTGGGGATGAGGCCGCAAAACGTGAACTTCGTCTCGAAAGGGTTGTGCAGAACAGAGCGTCGCTTCAATGTTCATCGCGCATGCAATATCTGCCGCTTTCGCCAAGGTTTTTGCGCTTGCCGTTAATAATGCTGCAATTGCAGTATGCACGTGAGTGCCGTTGATGAGAGAAAGTCCTAACTTGCTCGTCAACGCGAGAGGAGCGAGACCATGCTCCGCCATCAGCAAATGCGAAGATAAAAGACTTCCATCGTCGCTCCTGCAAGTTCCTTCACCCATCAATGCTAATGCGATATGTGCGAGTGGTGCTAAATCTCCGCTCGCACCCAAAGACCCTTGGCGAGGAACGTTGGGATGAATCGAACGATTGAGAAATTCGCAAATCAACTGCGCCGCTTCAGGACCAACACCGCTATGACCTCGTAAAAGACTCGCCGCCATCAACAACATCGAAGCGCGTACTTCTTTCGTTCCTAAAGGTTCGCCGACCCCTACCGCATGAGAGCGAATTAAATTTTCTTGCAAATGAATTCTTTCTTTAGGTTCGATGATTTCGGATTTCAAGGCACCGAATCCGGTGTTCACTCCATAAATGAGCGTTTCGCTCTTTTCGAGATTTTCTAAAATCGCCCGGGATTTTATAGCTCTTTCGATTGCCTTCTGAGATATTTCGACCGTTGCCCCGTTCGCAACCGCAACGATATCCTCTATGCGTAGCGAGGGCTCTTCGAGAATTACTCTTTCCATGACGTTCGAGAGTTCAGGATACCTCGAACGGTTTCTGTCGCACCCGAGTTCTCCGGGTGCGACAGCGGAAAGATATGCCCCCCCTTGAAAAAGTTACGGTCCGAATGCGTAAAGATTGCCGTCCAGACAACCTATGTAAAGTGTACCGTCGTTTGCTAAAGCGGGAGAGGAAACGTATGCAATTTCGGGCAAGGTGTATTTACCCACTTCTGCGCCATTCGTGCTGCTCAGCACCCAGAGTCGTTTTTCGACCTGGATTGCCCAACGCTTGCCTGTTCCTAAGCCCATAAATAAGTTCCCTGCACCATCCATCAAGATTGCATTCATCGCATCGCCCAAATAAAAGTTGTCCTGAATGATTTGCTTTTTCCAAACCACATTTCCAGAAGAGTTGAACTTCCAAACGTAGGTTTGGCGTGCGTAATAGACATTGCCGTTCGGGTCTACTGTCATCGAGGCATATCCATTCGCCCCATAGAGACTCGAGTTCACCCATTTCAGAGTTCCATTGGGATTGAACGCTTTCGGATAGTTGTCTATGATGTAAATCGTTCCGTCATTTCCTACTACAGGGGGGGCGAGGGGCCAGAAGTACTGATCTAAAAGCACGCTCCATTTCAAAGTGCCGTCCGTATTGAAGGCGTAAAGCTTCGATTGTCCGCCGAGAGCCCCGCTTGCATATATCGTATTTCCGTCCGGAGAAAGCGAAGGTCCTCCGGATTGCCCTGGACCGGTTATTTCTTGCTGCCATTTAACGACTCCACCTGGTGTGAAAGCGGTCAACTTTCCATCCAGAGTGATGTAAACCGTTCCGTCGGGTGCAATCACAGGCGTTTGCATAACCATGTTTTGTGTGTCGTATTTCCATAACAAGTTCCCGTTGCCATTGAGAGCGTAGAAGGCGCGAATCCCCCCTCCATAGACTACACCAGAAGGCGAAACTGCAACCGTGAAATTGGGGGTCTTGTCATGGTCTATCCAGCCGACAGGATATTTCCATTTGAGAGTGCCATCCGGTTTGACAGCCCAAATCGTATAGAAAGACTTCGGGGTCGTTTCGTCCAAAGTTGCCCCCAAATAAATCGTGCCATCAGGACCTATCACGGGCGAAGCAAGAACGGGACCCCCCACATAAAACTTCCATTTCAATTTTGGAGTGGCAGGTCCGACCACTGTCGTATATCCGTTGCGCTGCGCATTTCCGTGATACATGTTCCAATCTGCCTGCGCAACTGTGAACAGTGAGAAAATTGCGATATTCAAAAATAATTTAGAGTGTTTCATTTTTTTCTCCTATCGAATGCAATATACAAAATAGTCGAAACCGACCTTTCCGCATGCATAAAGCGTGCCGTATAGTCCGATTGCTGGCGATGTAACGAATTCGTCGCAAACTTTGACCTTCCAGACGATTTGGCCGTTCGGTTTCAATGCGGCTACTTCGCCATTCGAATTCGTTGCATAAATCCAATCGCGCGAATCGAGTGCAAGACCGTCCAATATCGTTCCGCCGATGTTCGCCGTCCATAGCGTGGCGCCATTTTCGGGATTGAAGGCTCGAATGCTTCCGCCGCTCGGCTTATAAAGTTGTCCGTTTTTTCCGAGAGCAGGTGCTTGCGTCCAACTACCCCAAGTCTGCTGCCATTTAACCGTTCCGTTCGGATTAAACGCATACGTCCCTAACGTATCTACACCGACATACACCGTTCCATCGTTTCCGAAAACCGGTGTGCTTCCCCCCCCGTAAAGCGTATAGTAAATCCAGCGAAGCGTTCCATTCGCATTAGCGTAAATCACCGCAGGAAAAGTGTGGGGTTCGTTGCTTCTCGGAGTTCCTGTGCACATGTCGTAATTCGGAGCGACTGCAGGGGTTCCTGAACCCGGTCCACCATTGAAAATTAGTGTTTTGTCAGGATTCAACCCATAAAGACCTTCAAAAAAATGAAATCCACGAATCGTTTCATCGGGGCAAACTGCAGGAGACGCATCATTCGACACCCCGGAACCACCAGAAAAATAATATTCCCAAATCTTGTTTCCAAACGGGTCGAACTTATGCAAAATTCCGTTCGAGCCCGAAATGTAGACGTTCCCTGCACTATCCAACGCAGCGGTGCTACGAACGCCTTGCCCCGCTCCCCAAGGGAAGGATGGAATTTTTACCCGCCATGCGAGTTCCCCTTCTTTCGTCAAGACGATCACATAATCCTCGCCACTCCAAGGAGCATCGTTCCAACAATCACCGAGAATCACGTTCCCATTTCTCGAAACCGCAATCCCTGGCGCCCAGTTTGCCAATGGAACTTTCCAAGAAACCTTCCCGAGAATTGGCCCTGGATAAAGACTCTGTCCCGTCCTTTGCGCATTCGCATATTTCATTGGCCAGGGATGAGGAAGCGGGCGTACAGGAGGAGCCGGATTGATTTGCGCAAATCCCGGCAAAATGACTAATGATAAGAGTACCGAAATATATGCTTTCATTTTTCTGCTCCTAAATTTGTATGCATCGTTTTTGTTTTTAATACGAATTTTTACGTCTTGCGGGCATAATCGCCCTCGTAATTTGTAAAATCAGAAAATTGTTGTTTAATTAAATCATTGCAACACGAATCTGATACATCTATCCGATGCAAAATAAATACCAATATAGAAAAATTGCCGCATCGGAAGGTGGCATAATCCCATCCGTTTGATCGAATTCCAAAACGTAACTCTTCGTTATGGCAAAGGGATAACCGCGGTATCGGAGGTGAATCTTTCCGTAGGCGGAGGGGAGTTCGTCTTTCTCGTCGGTCCAACCGGCTCGGGTAAGTCCACCCTTTTAAAACTCCTCATCCGAGAACTGAAGGCGACAGAGGGGCGCGTTATGTTGGGTGGAAGAGATTTAGCAGCCTTACCTGAAAACGCAGTTCCGGCTCTACGACGGCAAATCGGGCTCGTTCCACAAGACATCGGGCTTCTCCCGAACAAAAAAGTTTGGGAAAACCTTGCCTACGCAATGAGAGCAACCGGACATACGAGAAGAGAGATTCGCACTCGTGTGCCTGAGATGCTGGAAAGAGTCGGGGTTCTTCACCGTGCTGATGCCTTCCCATCACAACTTTCAGGCGGAGAACAGCAGCGTGTAGCAATTGCTCGCGCGCTGATCCATTCTCCCGCTCTGCTCTTAGCCGACGAACCCACTGGACATCTCGATCCCGATACGAGTTTGGAAATCATCCAGTTGCTCGAGCAAGTAAACACGCGAGGAACGACCATTCTCATGGCGAGTCATGACATGCCTACTATCGGAAGTCTCCCTCGTCGTGTCGTGCGCTTAGAATCCGGTCGGGTGGTGTCGGATTCTTTCGGACTTACAAGAAATGCTTGACCGTTTGGAATTCCTTTTCGAGGAGACGTGGGTTGCATTGCGTCGCAACGGAATGATGACGCTTTCAGCAATCAGCACCTCAGCAATCGCCCTTTTGATATTCGGAGGGTTGGCGTATTCCTACTTTTCGTTAGTGCAGTTTCTCGGTTCGATTCAAAGCGAATTCGAATTGAGAGTGTCCGTCGTTCCAGAAGCGACTTCCAAAGACATCGAACGAATGGAAAACGATTTAGAAAAAATCGATGGCGTTGCGCAAGTGCATTTTCTTTCGAAAGAGGAAGTTTGGCGTAAATTTTTGGCGAAACAAAAAGACGCAGAATTTTTTTCGGATATTCCGAATCCAATGCCGAACGAGTTCGTGATCATTCTGTCCGATTTATCAAAAACAGAATCCGTAAAAGAGCAATTGATGAATTATCCACTCGTGGATAAATCAGAAAATCCTCCGATTCGTGACGCGAAACTCGAGCGCGAGCGAGCACAAGGTTTGATTCGATTCGTGAAAATCTTCGGAGGAATTATTTGCACACTCGCATTCGTCACTGCGGGTACGTTGATTTATAATACGATACGCTTGACGATCAACTCGCGCAGGCAAGAGTTGCGCATTATGCAACTTATGGGGGCGAGCCATGCGACGATTCGACTGCCGCTGATATTCGAGGGGGGGATTCAAGGTGGGATAGGAGGACTCATCGGCGGACTTTTCCTCTGGCTTTTCGGCGGGTCTTTCGTGCATCTAAGCACTTGGACTGCCTTCTCTCGAGCAGGCGAGGAGGGGAGTTTTCCTGGCTTTTTCCTCACAGTAGCATTGACAGGACTGGGTGTGGTTTTGGGTATGATTTGCGCAACCTTATCCGTCAGACGCTACTTGGGTACGGGAACATGAGAGTCTATTTGCTGATCGTCGTCCTGCTGTGCATAGGCTCTGTCGTCCTCGGGCAAAAACCCTCGAAAAAAGACCTCCTTCAAAAGCAAAAACAACTCTCGGCAAAAGTCTCGAGCGTTCGTAAACAGTTGCGGACTATGCGCAGAAGCAGCGCTCAAGTAATGAAAGACATCCGACGCGCAGACGAACTTTTAGAGGACGTAAGAGAGCGTTTGAATGTTACGATAAAAAAATTGAAACAAGCGCGCGCAAATCAAGCGAAAGCCCAAAAAGAACTCGAAGCTGCGACGGAAAGATTAAAGAATAAAAAGCACCTCGTAGCAAAACGCCTTCGTGCCGTTTACTTGCGAGGAGAGCCAAAGCCAATCTTGGTGTTATTGAGGTCGGATTCCTTCAGCGAGATCTCGGAGCGCTCTTACATTTTAAACCGAATCGCAAGCATGGATAAAAAAATGATTACAGATTTAGACAACGCACGCAAAGAAATCGAAAGGCGAAAGCGTGAAATTGACGAAGCAGTAGAGCAAATTAATTATCTTCGCAGGAAACAAGCAATGGAACAAGCCGAGTTGAATCGGCATATGTTGCGCAAACGCACGTATCTGGAAGAACTTCGAGAACAGGCGCAACTCTTAGAGCATCAACTCGACGAACTCGAAAAAGAAAGTTTGCGAATCGAAGCGGCATTGGTTCGCTATTATTCGATGGGGGGCGGAAGAATCATCTGGCGTGGAAAATGGATGCAACCTGTTGCCGGAAGAATCGCCAGTGGCTTCGGAATGCGAAAACATCCCATCTTCGGAGGCACGAGAATGCATACCGGCGTTGACATACCGGCAAGAACGGGGACATCCATCCGCGCTGCTGGCAATGGAGTCGTTATCGGTGCTTCCTACATGGGAGGATACGGGAATACCGTCATACTCGACCATGGCGCAGGGGTCGCCACACTTTACGCTCATTGTTCGAGAATTTACGTACGCCCTGGTCAACGTGTAAGACGAGGGGATACCATTGCCGCCGTCGGCTCGACTGGCTACAGTACTGGACCGCACTTGCATTGGGAAATCCGAGTAAACGGCAAACCTACGAATCCTCTGCGTTAGCCCTTCCGTAGGTCACTTCACCGTAGGAGTGCAGTAAAGCGCGAATTCAAAAAAAACGCCATTGGACACAGGGCGCGACTTCTCAAAATGACTTTAAAAACTTTCAGAAAAGGCTGAAACTTCCCTCTCTCGGGCGGTAGACTCGCCAACAAAGCCGCATGAGCCATAAATCTCAAACGCAACCTTGGCTGTCGGGAGGTGAAGCGAAGCGCGATTACATACGAAACCTCTTCGCTGAAGTATCCCCCGTTTATGACTTCATGAACTCTGCCATGAGTCTCGGCTTGCATGGCAGATGGCGCACTTTCGCTGTAACAAAACTCAACCTACGACCCGGTCAAACCGTACTCGACCTCTGTTCGGGAACGGGCGACTTCGGAAAACCTCTTCGTAAAGTGTTAGGCAATTCCGGAAGAATCATCGCACTCGATTTTTGCGAACCGATGCTGAAACGGGCGCAGAGAAAACCTTATCGTCTCACAGTCACACTGGCGGATGCTTGCCGAATTCCTCTGCGAGAAAACACCGCAGATGGTGTCACAGTCGGGTGGGGATTGAGAAATTTAAGCGATTTAAAACAAGGGCTTTCCGAAATCCACCGCGTTTTGAAACCCGGTGCGAAAATCGTGAGTGTAGACATGGCAAATCCGCGCTCTCGTTTCGTAGGGGGGGCGGCTCGTTTCCTTTTTAGAATCCTCGTGCCTTCCATGGGAGCGGTCATCGGGAAACGAGACGCCTATCTTTATCTTCAACAAAGCACGGAAAAATATAAAACCCGCGAAGAACTCAAACAATTGATGGAGGAGACGGGATTTCGCAATGTGCGTTTTCATGATTTATTTTTCGGCTTGATTTGTGTTCACGAGGGAGAGAAATGAATTTGGTTTATTTAGAAAATGCTCGCGAATCGATAAGTCAAGAATTGATGAATGCCTTGTCGGAAGACATCCGAGCCTGCGAAGAGGAGATGCAAAATCGCCTTCGTTCTCCGATCGAAACTGTGGAAAAAGTCGGACTTCACATTTCTGCTGCGGGGGGGAAACGTCTAAGGCCGGCTTTAGTGAGTCTTTCTGCAAGAGGGGTGGGGAAACCATTCGATAGACGACGTGTGCACCGTTTAGGTGCGTGTATGGAAATGATTCACATGGCGACGCTCATCCACGACGACGTTGTGGACGAAGCCACTCTAAGAAGAGGAAAACCGACCCCCTCTGCCCTATGGGGAAACACGGCATCCGTTCTTTCAGGTGACGTCTTGCTGGCGAAGGCGATGGAAATTCTTGCGGAAGACGGCGACTTGGAAATCATCCGTACAGTGAGTCGCACTGTGGTAGAAATGGCAGAAGGTGAAGTTGCTGAAATAGAAGCAAGAGGCGACTTCGACTTGAGCAAAGAGACACATTATTCGATATTGAAACAAAAAACTGCTTCCTTCATGGGATGCTGCTGTCTTTTGGGGGGGCTAGTCGCGAGTGCAGAAAAAAGAGCCATCGACTCCCTTTCCGAATACGGAGAAAATTTGGGAATGGCATTTCAAATCATGGACGACCTCTTGGATTATCTTGGAGACGATTCGAGAACGGGCAAACCCCGCGCTACGGACTTCCGAGAAGGCTGTGCCACATTGCCTTTAATATTTTTGAGAAAACAATTAGATGCCAATGAAAGCAATAAATTGCGCGCGTTTTTCGGAAACGGAATATCCGAAAACACAATCCATGAGATCACGACGATCATGAAAGAAAACGGCGTCTTTTCTGAATGTTACGAAGAAGCGAAGTCCTTCACGGAAAAAGCGCTTTCCGCGATCCAGGACCTCCCGAAATCGGATGCGAAGGATGCACTCGAGACATTAGCCCAGTTCGTCATTGCGCGAGAAGTGTGAAAGAATATTCTCTTTATCTTTTCGATCTCGATGGTGTTTTGTATCGTGGAAAAGAAGTCATCCCTGGCGCAGTGGAGACGCTCGCGAATTTGCGAAAGAAAGGGAAAACCTTACGATTTCTTACGAATAACTCTTCCTACTCTCGAGAAGACTGCGCCGAAAAATTGCGCAAATTCGGTTTCGATGTAGATGCTCGAGAAATCTATTCTTCTGCCTACGGTACAGCGAAATTTCTCTCCGGACAGTCCGCCTGGATAATCGGCGAGCCCGGCATGAAAAAAGAACTCCTTCAGGGGGGGGTCGAAATCGTAGAGAATCGAAATGAAAAAGCTGACTGGGTCGTCGTTGGAATTTGCTGGACATTCCACTACGACCAACTCGACGAAGCGCAAGCGAGAATCCGAGAAGGCTCACGCTTTTTGGCGACGAATCTCGATGCCACTTATCCCGATGAAGGCGGGAGGATTCGACCCGGAGCAGGGGCGATAGTCGCTGCCGTCGCCACTGCCGCCGGCAAGAAACCAGATGTTGTTATTGGCAAACCTGAAACGATGCTGATCGAGATGATTCTCGAAGAAACAGGCGAAGCAAGAGAGAAGATACTCCTCATCGGAGATCGTTTAGACACAGACGTCGTTTGCGCCAAAAGGGTAGGAATAGATTCCGCTCTCGTCCTCACCGGCGTAACTTCGCAAGAACCTGCAGTCGAAGAGCCAAAGCCGACATACGTTTTACGAAGCGTGGCAGAATTGACTTAAACCATTCGCATTTCCCTTGCGTATACGAAAATAAAGATTCTTCGAAAATCAAGACCATGTCTTCGCGAAATTTGTGGCAGCGGCTTTTGGATGCGGCATTCCCTCGACGCGCATCTGGACATCCGCATCTCGCATCGTTTTTCGCTGCTATTCGCAAAAGAAAGCCGGACCCTAAATCTTTTTTGAATTGGGGAATCCCGTTCACGGTTTTATTATTGGGATTTGCAGCAGCGTATTTGATTTTTCCAAAAAATCTGCTCGGGTACATCGCGATGATTGGTACTGCATTGTTGTCTTCGATTCTCTTATGGCTTGGCCTTCGCTCGACACAAACCGAAGAGGAGCGCAGTCAAAGCGCACTCAGAAAAAAGGCAATGCAATTAGAGGAACGCTTGAATAGCTGGAAGTACTTGTTGGGTTTCGAAACACCTCTTTCGAAAGGAGCGCTACTTCTCCTCGAAGAGGCAGCGCGCTATTGGCACGACGTGGATGAAGTCTTTCATTCTCCGATTTGGCACTCCGAAGAAATTTTGGAATCATGGAGAGCAGCACGAGACCGAGCACGACATGCGATGGATTCTGCAATGTTGAAACTTCTCGAATTAGCAGAAGAACAATCCCCTCGATTAGACGACCCTATTTCTTCGGTCTATCAATCCTCTGCACAAACCGTTTCCGAAATGCGTAATTTGGCATCCGAAGTCGCACGCTTGACGGTGAAATTGAATACGAAAGTCACGCGAAAACCAGAGACTCCAGAACAAAGACTCCGAGAAGTTCTCGCCAGTTTCAAGAAACTCGAATCCGCTGAAGAAGAACTCGACAATTTTCAAGAGACATAAATTAAATCGATTGCCCCTAAACCTCTTGGATAATTAACTTTTGTTATTCTTTCGCCCAGAACATCACTCCGGGTTTTTCGGAAATGATTGCTCCTTTCAAAACTTGAATCGCTTTACGCAATCCTTCCAACGGCGACATGATTCCATCCTCGTGCTCTATTGAGAGAACGTAATCGTAACCGACCATTCGAAGATTCGAGACGAAATCTTTCCACCATTCGATTCCATGACCGTAGCCGACGGAACGAAATACCCATGAACGATGCAAAATATCTCCATAAGATTTCGTATCCAAATTCCCATTCAAAGAAGAGTTATAAGGATCGATTCGCGTGTCTTTCGCATGACAATGGAATAAAGCCCCCTCTTCTCCCAACTGACGAACAGCGGCAATCGGGTCTATTCCCTGCCACCATAAATGAGACGGGTCGAAGTTTGCACCAATCCATTCACCCTGACTCCCCACTCCGTTTCTTAACTTTAGAAGCGTTTCGTTCGAATAACAAACGAAACCGGGATGCATTTCAATCGCGAAACGAACTTTATTTTTCGCTAAAAATTTCGCCTGTTCTTTCCAATAAGGAATCACTCTTTCCTTCCACTGCCATTCCAATACATCTCGATACTCGTCAGGCCATGCGCATGTAATCCAATTAGGATATTTCGCATTGACTCCTTCCCCTGGACAACCAGAAAAACCGTTAACCACCGGAACACCTAATGCGGCTGCTAATTTCACGGTTTTTACGAAAATTTCGTGGTGCTCTTTTGCAATTCGCACCTGCGGATGAAGGGGATTTCCATGACAGGAAAGTGCAGAAAGAACGAACCCTCGACTCGAAATGGCGCGCATGAGTTTATCGCGCTCGCTTTTACTCGAAAGCAATTTATCTACGTTCAAATGCGGAGAGCCTGGATAGTTTCCCGTGCCGATTTCCACAGCCTCCACGCCTTCCTCCAAAGCCATGTCGAGGGCTTCTTCCAACTTCTTGTCCCCGAAAAGCGCGAGAAAAAGTCCGATTTTCATAACTCCTTTCTACCGCAAGAGTAATGACAAATACTCTAGTTCCAGTAGACTTTATAGGATGCTCATCGGCACGTGCGGCTTATTCGCAATCCTTACAACGAACAGCCCTGCCATAGACATTACTCCTACCCAAAGCACCTCGAGCGGCGATGTTCGGATCGTAAAAGAATCTTTGCAGGTTTCTTATTCGGTTACGGACATTACGCCTCCCGTGCCATTACCGCTGGGCGGATATACGCAACGTCAGGATAAAACGATGGAAGGAGTCCAAGACCGTCTTTACGCGCGCTGTTTGATTTTGCGTAAAGGAGCGAAAGAAGTTGCACTCGTATCCATGGAATCCCTTACAGTTCCAGGAGGTTTTGCAAAAGAAGTAGAAAAGGGAATTAAACAAAGAGGGTTCCAAGGCACTTTGTTTCTCACGGCTACGCATACACACTGCGCTCCCGATAGTCAAATGTTGAATGAACGGATGAAGCGAAAACTGCCCGGAATCGCTGCTTACGATCCGACTTGGAGAAAATGGTATGCAGATAAAATCATCGAATGCGTTTCGAATGCGAAAGAATTCACCGACGTTCAATCCGTTACCTTATATTCTGGAAAAGCGAAATTGAATCACCCGCGAGTAATCGAACGCAAAGCGGATTCCACGCTGACACGATTGCGGTTTCGAACGAAAGAAAATCATTATGAGCTTTTGCATTACGCGGCGCATCCCACGATTTATTCGGAAAAAATGAACTTCACGAGCGGAGATTGGTGTGGAATTTGGACAGCGATGTCTTCGAATCGAATTTTTTTCAACGGCGCCATGGGAGACATCGCACCTAGCCCCCCCAATGGAAAGACCGAAGCGGAACGAGTGAAAAACACGGCGGAGGCTTTGGAAAATACTCCTGTCGAAAGCAAAATACGATTGAATTCTGCCGACTTGAACATCTTCGTCGAACCCGTGAATCTTCCCGCTCCTATCCCGCATCCGGAGTTCGCAAAAAGATATAACGTCCCCGATGCGCTTGCAAAAATTCTCGTCAATGAATTTGCTGAAAGAGAGGCGCAAGTCATTATCGTTCGATACGGCGAAATAGCACTCATCGGAATACCTGGTGAACCCACTGCCGAAGTGGGAATTCACATTCAAAAGATTGCGAACAAAAAAGGTATTCGCTATCCCATCGTCGTGAGTTTTTGTAACGCATGGCTCGGATATATTCTCACGGACGAAGAGTATCACAAGGGGGGGTATGAAGCGACGCTCTCGTTTTATGGAGATGGTTTAGCGGAATGTATTTTACAAACAGTAGAAAAAGCGATTTAACCACCCGTCCGAACAGAAAGGCTGAAAAGAGCATTTTTAATCGCATCCGATGCCAATTTCGCGAGACTTTCAGGATTTAAACCCGGCTTCGAATCTTCCGGCAGAAATTCCACGAGGGTTTTCCCTTTTCCTAACACCCTTGTATCTCGGACGGCGACTTCGAATAAATTGGGAGAAGAGTCGAAAAACTCGTTCAATTTTTCTGTGGCTTCCTTCGCGCGCTCTTCTGCTTTCTCTCCGCGAAGGTGGAAAAGTTCTCGCTTTCCGAAGCTCACCACTATGCCATCGTCGCTCGACGAATATTTCGCACGAAAGGTAGTCGTTACTTTACTTCGTGCAATGGGAATGTTCTTCTCTTTCAGCATTTTCCGAATGGCATCGAGGCGCAGGAAACTCGGAGGATGGGTTCTTTCGATTCCGAGTTCTTGTTTAGGACCGAAGCGTTCTCGATATTCCAAACGTTCCAAAACAGTGAGCATGGCTACGGGGTTATACGAACTGTGCGTGAGATAAAAGAAACCTGCACGGTCGGCATCCAACTCTGCTTGCTGACTCCAGCCGCTCGTCAAAGCCTCTTGCACCAATTGTCCTGTGATTGCTGCTGCAGCGGCTTCTCTCGTGCGCGAGAGAAGCGCAGCGATCACCAAGGGTACAGTCCACATGTTCACTTTGCTCCGCTCACGTAAGATGGTAATCATATGGCGGTTTGCTGCGTGAGCAATTTCATGAGCCAATACGGCGGCAAGCTCGTCATCGCTTTCTACAAAATTCAATAGACCCGTATCTACATAAATAAATCCACCGGGAACGGAAAAAGCGTTTACATTTTTATCCTCGATCACCTTGAACGTGTATTCGAATTTGAAATGCCGTTTATCTCCGTAAGTTGCCTCGATGTGATTTTCGTTTGCGACTTTCGCTAAAGATTGACCGATACGTTCGACCCTTTCGATGATCTCTTTGTTTTCTGTGAATTTTAGGGTTTTATCGAGTTCCGCGATGTACTCTTTTCCGAGTTCGATATCTTTCGCTGCCTCTTTCGCTAATGGGTCTGGCTCCTGAGAGGAAGCGACGGTAAGAACCGAGGTCAGTATCCATAACGCGGCGATATTCATGGGCTATCTACTTTAACGTTTCACCCGGGGCTTCGTGTATCCTTAGGTTACCCACTTGCCAACGATTGAACTCACGAAAAGGATTTCGGCGCCTATCGAGCGCGTCATCGAGATCGCGCGCGACCATGCCAGTTACCCTCGATTTATGAAGGATGTCGAATCCGTGGAAGTTATTAAGGAGAGCGCCGATAAGTCAAAAACCCTTACACGCTGGGTTGGCCGTATTCCTCAATTCAATATGAAAGTCCGATGGACGCAGGAGGATTTTTGGGACGAAGACAAGAAGCGAATCGAATTCCGTCAGACTGAAGGAGATTACGACAGTATGAGCGGGTATTGGGAATTTCGAAAAGTCGGGGATGAGTCGGAGATCTACAGCCATTTAGAATACGAATACAACGTGCCGCTTCTGGGAAATCTGCTCCAAAAGGTGGTAAAGCACCTGGTCACGGCGAATTTGGACAGCATGCTCGAGGCGATCAAACAGCGGGCGGAAAGCGCTTAGGCGGCTTCCGTTAATTGCTCTTTTTGCTGAAGTTGGAGATATCTTCGTGCACCGGCAATGCTGTACATTTCGTCCCTCAAAAGTCGCTTCAAGGTGAAAACGACTTGGATATCTTGGGGGCGATAACGGCGTTGCCCTCCGCGCGTTCTTATGGGGCGCAAGAAATCGGAGAATTCGCTCTCCCAATAGCGAAGGGTATGAACCTCTATTCCTGTAATGGCGCTGGCAGTCTTTATGCTTACAGCGTCTGGAAATTGCTTTGTTCGTGAGTTTCTTGGCATTCTGTCATGGCTCCCAGAGAGAGGAGAGTCGTAGTGATTATCGGAAAAAACACCGTCGATTTGAAGGCTTTCCTGGCTAGGCACATCAAGATGCCCCGAGTTGAAACACCCAATGAGTTCTCACGGACAAAGGGCTCTTGCAGAACTGCCTTCATGCTTGCTTGTTTCGGGCGACCAAAAAGAAGTATGATAAGGATTCTCCCCCTCCCGAGCGGAGCAGAAAAAATTATATATGAGCAAAACGATGGAACCTACGTCCAAACTGCCAACCCCGGATTTAAGGAAAGGGATTAAGGCTTACTTTCAGGACGTCATTCGCGAGATGCACAAGGTCGTATGGCCTTCTCGCGCCGACACGATTCGCTTCACGATTATGGTGATTTTGGTTTGCGTGATTTTTATCATGTATTTATGGTTGTTCGGGCTACTTGTCGAATTCGTTTTTAACTTTCTTATTGGAGCATAGTTATGCCAGCGCATTGGTACGCCGTTCACACGATAGCAGGATACGAAAACAAAGTAAGCCAAATTATCAAAAGGGTCGCTGAAAAAGAGGGGCTTTGGAATAAAGAAATTTTCGAAATCTTAATCCCGACGGAGCAGACTTTACGCACCCGAGGCTCGAAACGGGAGGTTGCAGAAAGAAAAGTCTTTCCGGGTTACATTCTCGTTCGGATGAATTTAACAGAGGAGACGGAACGGCTCGTTAAACGAACCTATGGAGTTACCGGCTTCGTAAGCAGCGGAACTCGCCCTGTTCCGATGGACGATAAAGAAATCATGGGAATTTTGAAAAGGATAGACGAAAGCCGGGAGCGACCGACGGTTCCCTGGCAACGCGGTGATACTGTTCGCGTCGTGGAAGGACCTTTTGCAGACTTCCCGGGAAAGGTGGAAGAAGTAATTCCAGAACGAAATAAATTGAAAGTTTTATTGACGATTTTCGGTCGCGATACACCGGTCGAATTAGATTTCACCCAAGTCGAAAAAGTTTGAGGAATCAATCATGGCTAAAAAAGTAGTTGCGAATATCAAACTGAACATTCCCGCTGGGAAGGCGACACCTCAGCCCCCCATTGGACCTGCATTGGGGCAAGCAGGAATCAACATGATGGAGTTCATCAAGAAATTCAACGAAATGACGATGGACAAAATCGGCTTAACACTTCCTGTTGCTATCACGGTTTATGAGGACCGCTCGTATACTTTCGTTATCAAGCAACCGCTGGCGAGCGAATTATTGAAACAAGCCGCAGGAATCGAGAAAGGGAGCGGAAATCCTCTAAAAGAAAAAGTCGGAAAAATCAGCAAAGAGAAACTGCGGAACATTGCAACCCAAAAAATGCAGGACCTCAATACGGACGATGTCGAAAAGGCAATGAAAATCCTCGCAGGAACAGCCCGTTCGATGGGAATCGAAATTACCGATTAATAAGGATATAACGATGAGACAAACGATACGAAAAGAACCACATAGTCGAAGATATGCAGAAGCAAGAAAACTGAGCGACCGACTGACTCTTCATTCACCCGAAGAGGCAATTTCGCTCGTAAAGAAAGCGGCAACCGCCAAATTCGATGAAACCGTGAACCTCGCTGTACGATTAGGGATAGATCCGAAAAAGGGCGACCAAAACGTTCGCGGTATCTGCACCCTTCCGCACGGCACAGGGAAAAGCAGAAAGGTCGCCGTATTAGCCAAAGGCGAACTCGCCGAAATCGCCAAACAGGCAGGCGCGGATGAAGTGGGGGGGGACGAACTCGTAGAAAAAATTGCTGCGGGTTACAAGGATTTCGATATTCTGCTCGCTGCCGAGAACATGGCTCCTTCTCTCGCCAAAATCGGGCGTGTGTTAGGCCCGAAAACGCCGAATAAGAAAAACGGAACACTAACTAACGACCTCGCAAATGCCGTGCGCGAAATCAAGCAGGCAACGAGGGTGGAGTATCGCAACGACAAAGCAGGCATCGTACATATTCCCATTGGGAAATGTTCTTTTTCTGAAGAGCAACTCTTAGAGAACTTTTATGCTGCTATTCAGGCTTTGTATAAAGCAAAACCTCCAAGTGCGAAAGGAAAATATTTCGTTTCGATAACCCTAAGTAGCACGATGGGTCCCGGTTTCCGAGTAGACCCGGCGCTCGCGTTAAAAAACGTGTAATTCATTTTCCCCAGATATCCCAACGCACTGTGTCGATAGAAGTCGTCCATTCGGCTGGAACAGAACCTTTTTTCGTCCAAACCACACGAGCATGGATCGTTCCTTTTTGCGACTCCACGAATCGCGAAGCTCCGTCTTTGATCTCCATATATACTGTCGAGTCTTGAGTCGTGGCTGTTCGTGTATCCACTTCTTCGAATAAACCCGTTTGATAGTTTTTCAAGAACAGTTGTTGCGTAGCGCCACTTTGCGAGGAAGAACCTTCGAAAGTAAAAGCGAGTTCTTCTACGCTCAACAACGAGGAAATGCCTATAAAATCTACTTTAATTTCGACTCCTCCAATCGTTTGGCTCCGCGGACGTCGAACAACGATCGAATTGTCATCGCTGAAAAACAAATCTTCTAGTTCTCCTGTCAATAAATCTCCTCGAAGAACGGCAAAAGAAGAGGGAGAAACATAGATGACCCCCCCTCCGAACGGTGCTTTTGCTAGCCATCCTTCCGATTGCCCAGATGGATTCGTCCCATTCCCTACGACGCTAACAATACTGGATTGCATCCCCACATCATTCGACACTTCGAGAAACCATCCCTGAGGAACATCTATTCCGTTCGCCTTCAGCCAATCCGTCACCGTTCTCACTCCGTAGATTGCATCCCATATCATCGCTTTGCCCCCCCAACTTCCCACGATGACACTACCTTCGTGGGAACACGCGAGGGCAATCGTGTTGCTCGTCCCGAGGCCTTGCATCCCCGAAGTCAAAGTCCAACGAAAACCTTCGGGAACATTATTCGTCGTTAATCCATAACCCACGATGATTGTGCCATCTTCCGAGACGTCATAAGCGACACTCCCAAAAATCCCCCCCGGCAAATCTCCGATGCCTTGCATACCTGTGGCTTGCGTCCAACGAAAAGCCTCTTCGCCATTTCCTGAAGAGCTATAACCAACGACGGCAGAGCCGTTCCCGGATACACCGTAAGCAAAACTGTAATAGAATCCACCAGGCAATTCGCCCAAACCTTGCATCCCGGTACTTTGTGTCCACCGAAAGGCCTGGTCACCTATATCCGAGAAACTAAACCCCACTACGACAGAACCATCAGCAGAGACCCCGTATGCGATGCTATAAAAGAACCCCCCAGGAAGAAAGCCTAAGCCTTTCATCCCCCCCTCCTGTGTCCATCTAAAGGCTTCCCATCCATTAGAAGAATTGCTTATTCCAACTAAGACAGAGCCATCTGAAGAACAATCGTATGCAGAACTCGAAAATCCCCCCCCACTCAAATCGCCGATGCCCTGCATTCCGGTGCTTTCTGTCCATCTAAACGCTTCATCGCCATTGCTCGAATGACTCGTGCCCACGGCAACACTTCCATCCCATGAAACTCCATTTGTGTAACTAACGGTACTCCCCCCCGGTAAATCTCCCAGCCCGTTAAAAGAACCTTGCGCAAAATGACAAGAATGGATTACAGAACACGCAACACTAACGAACAGACGCGCGCACAGTATTAACATTTCGTCTCCGTCCCGAAATAGTAATTTCTAATCTTATATCATACTCTCTCAGGGTAAATTGCGGATATGGAACAAAGCGCGAATTGGAAAAAGTCATACCTCGAGGTGTTTCGAGAAGCATTTCTGGTTCGAGACATTGACGAAGGCGGATGGGTATTAGATCCCGGAGAAAGTTTCCCAGAAACCCTCAACGCTATTAGTGCGGAAGAGGCATCGAAACGCGTGAAAGACTGCAACTCCATTGCAGCGCATGTAGACCATCTACGTTTCGCGCTGAATCGCGCAAACCGTTATGCCAGAGATGAAGAGCCGACGGAGAGTTGGGAAGTTTCTTGGCAAAATCAAACGATAGACGAAGGCAATTGGGAAATTTTGAAAAACGACCTACGTAGAGAATACGAAGAGTTCGGAAAATTCGTCGAAGAAAACGATAATTGGAGCAACGAAGCTCTTCTAACAGGTACGATTGCTCAACTCTCTCATATTTATTATCATCTCGCGTCTATACGGCAACTGATGAAAGTCGTGAAGTAGCCCGAACGATAACGCTCTAAAATCAGGTGATAACTCTGAAATTTTTTCTTCGACCTCACCCCATAAGGAACTTATCGTGTAAATAACATAATGCGTTCCCAAACAGAGTTTGAGAACGAGAGGCGGGGACTCTTAGAACATGAAACTTGTAGGAGCGCCATGAGGCGCGATGAGATGATTCGACCATTTCTATAACCCGCAATAAAACATTCTCTAAAATCTCGATGCCCCTAACAATCTTTCATTTCCTCCATCTCGAGCCAATTCGGTCCGATTTCGACATCCACCTCCACAGGCACTTCGAGGGGAATTGCATTTTCCATAATTTCTTTTATACGCTTTATCAATGAAAGTTCAGAAGGGTCGCATTCGAAAACGAGTTCGTCATGCACTTGGAGAATCATTTTCGTGTTCTTACCTCGCAACAATTCACCGGCTCTAATCATCGCAATTTTTATCATGTCTGCCGATGTCCCCTGTATAGGAGCATTGATTGCCTGCCTCTCCGCATAGGCTCTCGCCACTCGATTACCGGCGTGAATGTCGGGGAAGTACCTTTTGCGCCCTGTAAGTGTCGTCGTATATCCTTTCGTCCGTGCTTGACGAAGCACCTCTTCGGTAAAGGCTTTTACTCTCGGAAATCTTCGAAAATACTGTTCGATCATTTCCTTCGTTTCTGCTACGGAGAACGCCCCCCCGAACTGACTCGCGAGCCCGAAATCCGTAACGCCATATAAAATCGCATAGTTCAAAGTTTTTGCGTATCTGCGATGCTCCGGGCTCACTTTTTCTATCGGCTCGTTCCATATCTTCGACGCAGTCAGAGTATGAACGTCTATCTTGTTTCGAAACGCCTCGACGAGTATCGGGTCCTTGCTCATATGAGCAAGAATGCGCAACTCGATTTGCGAATAATCTAAAGCGGCGAGAACTTTTCCTTCATCCGCAACGAACGCCCTTCGTATTTCTCTCCCCAACTCCGTGCGTATCGGAATGTTTTGCAAATTCGGTTCGATGCTGCTTAGGCGACCTGTCGCTGCGACAGTTTGGCTATAGGTCGTATGGATTCTGCCGTCATCCGCAATCAAACGAGGCAGAACGTCTACATATGTGTTTTTCAGTTTGGAAAGTTCCCTCCATGCCAAAATTTCTCTGACGATTTCGTGTTCGGCAGCCAGTTGGATTAAGACTTCAGCGCTCGTAGAAAAACCCGTCTTCGTTTTTTTTCCCGTCGGGATTTTCATTTCTTCGAAGAGAACTCTACGAAGTTGCTGAGGAGAGGCTATATTGAATTCCGTTCCCGCAATTTCGAAGATTCTTCTTTGGGTGTTTTCCAAAGTTGCAGTTAATGATTTGCCGTATTCCTCCAGCATTTTCACATCTACTTTTACACCGACGTTTTCCATTTCCGCTAAAACAGGCGTTAAAGGTAATTCGATATTTCGATACACATCATATGTTTCCTCTTCATGCAATCTGTCGCTCAGCACCGTGCGCAATCGGTATAGAGCAGCGACCTTTTCTTCCGGTGTCACAGGTGTGGGGATTTCTAAATAACTTTGCGCTAAACCTTCCAATAAATAACTTCCACGACCAGGGAGCAACACATAAGCGGCAAGCAATGCATCGAAACCTACCGGCTCATAAAAACGATATCTTTTCAGAAAAGGTTTGGCATCGAAAAAGATAGAATTCCTGCAATCCGCAAGCAAGCGTTCGATAAATCGCGTGTCGAAAGTTTTTATTTCCTCCCCGATGCAAGCATATCCCTTGCCATTTTCTTCCCATATCGCATAAAAGTTTTCGCCTATCCATTTCCTCAACGCTTCGTGGCCCGTCACGTGGACTGCCTTAGGTGCTTCGTAAGGCTCGACCGCTAAAGATAACTGACTCGGTTTACTATCCACTAAATAAGGCGCAAGCACTTGCGGCAAACGTTTGAGATGAAGACGAAATTCCAAACTCTGAAGAATTTTTTGAATCTCGAACAACTGCTTTTGCGTAACTCTATACGGGGTGAACTTTACCGAAATTTCTAAATCGCAAACGAGCGTAGATAAACGTTTGTATTCTTTCAAATAAGGAAGTTCCGGTTCTAGTTTTGCGCGATATTTCGGTTCTACTTCGTCAATTTTTTTCGCGAGAGTTTCGATGTTTTTATATTTCTGCAATAAATACGACGCCGCCTTTTCCCCGATTCCCCGCACACCCGGAATGTTATCGCTTGGGTCCCCCACCAATGCTTTGTAATCGGTCATTTGCGACGGTTCGATGCCGTATCTTTTTTTGACCGCCTCTTTGTCGTAAATTACGACGTCGCTCATCCCCGTACGAGGTGTCATCACACGAATATGCGAATCGACTAACTGCAATCCATCCAAATCTCCACTGACGATGAGAACTTCGTATCCTTCTGTTTCTGCTTGCTTCGCCAATGTTCCAATGACGTCATCCGCTTCGTAACCGACCACTTCGATGCCAGGAATTCCGAATGCGTTCACTAAATCGCGAAATTGCGAAAGTTGTTCCTTCAAATCATCAGGTGCTTCTGCCCGTTTTGCTTTGTACTCCGCATATTCGGCATGGCGAAATGTTTTTCCAGGCGCATCGAATGCAACGATTATAGAGTAAGGCTTTTCCCGCTCCAATAGTAAAAAAAGCATGCTAACAAATCCGAACAATGCATTCGTAGGTCTCCCGTCGCTCGTGCTGAGGTAGCGAGTTCCGTAAAAGGCTCGAAATAAAAGGCTGTACCCGTCAATTAGAACTACTTTTTTTCGAGCCACGAGAAAAATAGTACCTTTCCCTCGGGTAATTTCCCTGCGGAAATGGGAGGACTATAACGACTTCCGCTTCTCGGCTTGCATCTATATCGTCCTTTGATTTAGAGCGGTTTGTATTCACGGAGGAATCCTTCGTCTCGTGTCAATAGCATTAACAAAAGCGTCAGCCAGCGTCGAGGAAGCGCATGCCGCAGTTTCGGTAGAAAGAAACGTCGCCTTCGACATTTTTAAAGGCTTGGCAATTCTCGAGGTGATTTTACACCATACACTCGGCTTTTCCGCTTCCGAATTCGCAATCAAGGGAACTGCTCAATGGTGGACGTATTTCATTTTGCAAAGGATTTTCCATTTCGCGGTTCCTGCATTCCTTTTGCTTTCTGCGCTTTTGATGACGAAAAGCCTTCTTGAGAAAGGGCAAACGGATTGGAAACATTTTTACACGAGAAAAGCAAAAACTATTCTTTATCCTTACATCCTATGGACTTTTCTTTATATCACCATGCGCTCTTTCACGCCAGATTTTCAGATGGAATTGACATCGGTTCAATTCGCTTTTCTTACATTTCCTTTCCCGACACTTCTTTCGAATGCATCGGATGTCGTTCGGATTTTTTTAGCCGGCAAAGCCTTCTATCATCTTTACTTCTTAGCAATTCTTTTACAACTCATCCTCATCTTTCCCGTTTTGTTTTATTGCGTGAGGAAAACTTCCTGGAAATTGGGGCATTGGTTGATGCTCGCATTATCCTTGCAAGTAGGCATTTATGCAATCCTTTGGTTTTTCAGAAACTGGATATGGCAATGGTTCCCCTATCCGGCATCGACGGTTTTTTGGTACATCCCCCCCATACTGTTAGGACTTTATTTAGGAATGCATTGGCAGAGATGGAGAGAGATCTGGCAAAAATCTCGCGTCCCGTTCGGCATTTTTGCAACCGCTGCTTTATCGTTATATTTGTTTTGCGAATGGTTATTCGTAATGAAAGGGTCGGTCAATAGTAGGGTACTCAATTGTGCCTTCATCGTCTATTGCACCAGTATTTCGTTCCTTTTGCTCGGACTATCGAATTCGTTGAGCAAAAATGGGAGATTGCGTTCTTTTCTTTCAAAAGTCGGAGAGAAATCTCTGGGGCTCTATTTGATTCATCCTGCAGTCCTCGCCATTTTGAAGAGAAGCTCGATAAGCGATGCTTTGAGCATTTTGCCCTTTTCGTTTTTCATAACTTTTTTCCTGACTTTAGGAGGAACTTGGATTATCGTTGAGGGTATCTACCGCTTGAAATTTAATAAACTTCTATTTGGATGATAATATAAGATGCCAGAATCATACAGGAAAAAACTTTAAAAGAATGAGTCAAACGATACGAATAGGAATTATCGGATGCGGTGGGTTTGCCGGAGTACATGCTCGCAGACTGCGAACAATCCCTGATGTGGAAGTCGTCGGACTCGCAGACAGCAATCTCGATGCCATAAAAAACTTTCAAGAAAAATGGTTCGCAGATGTACCGAGCAAACCTCAATCCTTCGATAACGATGCAGCCATGCTCGAAGCGACGAGACCCGACGCGGTCATCATCGTCACCCCTCATTCTCTTCATTTCGAGCAAGCCCGAAAGGCGCTGAATTTCGGATGCCATGTTCTCGTGGAAAAGCCGATGGTAACGAATTCTCGAGATGCAAAAGAATTATCCGAATTAGTTGGAACTACGAAAAAAGTGCTCGTAGTTGGATACAACACTCCGTGCACTCATCCCGTTAGAAAAATCCGTGAACTCGTGCGCAGCGGCGAACTGGGAGAACTTCAACTCGTAAGCGCATATATTTCTCAAGATTGGTTGCGATACACGAAAGACACTTGGAGACTCGAGCCCAACATCTCCGGTGGGGGCTTCATCATGGACAGCGGTGCGCACCTCTTAGCGACACTGCTGTTTTGCGTGGAACAACCCATAAAAAATGTTTATGCTGAAACAGAGAACCTCGGGCAAAACGTGGAAATCAACGGCACTTTTGTTGCGTGCTTCGAAAAAAATGTTTATGCGAATTTTTCTTTTGCCGGCAATTGCAGTTCCGATGGAGGGCATATCGCTTTTTTCTTCGAAAACGGAAAAATCGAAAGCGATGGTTGGTCGGGTTCTTTCGCGAAAATATTTAGACGAAGTCAAGTAGAAGTGGAAGAAATCACGAACACACCCGATGCGACTCCGACTCATAATTTCATTTATTCGATCCTCGGGAAAGAAGAACCTTTCAGCACAGTGGCGTTAGGGAATCGGCTCGCAAACTTCATGACCGCACTTTATGAATCTGCTCGTTCCAAGAAAAGCATCGACTTAGTTACCATTTGATAAAATCCCATACGAGGTAATCTTGGAAAAAGGAGAAACGAAATGAATTTGGCAGAAAAAATCGCCGATTACTGTGCAAAGTTCCGTTACGAAGATTTGCCATCCGATACAGTGCATGAAGCGAAGCGCAGAATGATTGACTCTTTGGGATGTGCAATGGGTGCGTTTCTCGAAGAACCTCCGAAAATAGCGCGGGAAATCGCACGCTCGTCAACGAGTGAATTCGCTGCTACGGTTTTCGGCACTCCCCATCGCACAACCCCGGAACTCGCCGCTTTCGCCAACGGAGTGATGGTTCGATATCTCGATTTCAATGACACATATCTGAGCAAAGAGCCCGCGCATCCGAGTGATAACATTCCCGGACTTTTAGCGATAGCAGAAGCATTCGATTGCGACGGCAGAGACTTGATTGCGGCTATCGTTTTGAGTTATGAAATTCAATGTCGTTTGTGCGATGCCTATTCCATTCGCGCTAAAGGTTGGGATCATGTAATTTATGGCAATTTCTCCGTCCCTGCTGGGTGCGGTTATCTTTTAGGATTTTCTCCGGAACATTACGTTCACGCATTCGGGCTTGCAGCGACACCGAACAATGCTATGCGGATCACACGAGCAGGAGAATTAAGCATGTGGAAAGGCTGTGCATTCGCAAACGCGAGCCGAAATGGAGTTTTTGCAACGCTCCTTGCCCATCTGGGAATGACAGGTCCTGCTCCTATCTTCGAGGGGGAAATGGGATTTTTCGACCAAATCTGTCGTGGAGAAAAGTTTTCTATCGAAAAATGGGGGGGCAGAAACGGCGAACCCTTTATGATTTCGAAGACATACATAAAAAAATATCCAGCGGAATATCATAGTCAAAGCGCGATTGACGCAGCATTGGAAATCGTCCGAGAAAAAGGAGGAACTTTCTCTTCAGACGAAGTAGAAAGCATCGAGATATCGACTTTCACAGCAGGATGGGAAATCATAGCGAAGGACCCCGAAAAAAACCGCCCGAAAAGTAGGGAAACCGCGGACCACAGTCTTCAATACATAACCTGCGCCGCTTTGGCGGATGGAACGATTTGGCACGATACCTTCGAAGAAAAACATTTCACCGACGAACGGATTTTGAGTCTCGTGGATAAAACTCGCGTCATCCCTGATTCAGCATTCGACAAAGTTTATCCTCAGGGGGGGATTCCGAATCGTGTAAGAGTGAAATTGAAAAACGGAAAAGTTTTCGAAAAAGAGGTTGCCGCCCCCAAAGGACACGCGCTCAATCCGATGAGCGATGAGGAAGTGCTTGCAAAATTCTATCGAATGGCAGAACCCGTATTGAGAAAATCGCAAATAGAGGAAGCCTTGGAAAGGCTATGGGCTCTCGAAGAAGAAGCAGACCTTACATCGCTTCTCATGAATTTCGTCATATAAAAAGCCTTAGAACATGTCACATATCGAAGTTCGCAGATTCGGGGTAATCATGGAGCCCGAATCTGGAAATCCCCTCGAAGAAGGAGGAGTCCTTAATCCCGCTTGTGCTCGAAATAAAAATGGTGAACTCTTTCTTTTTCCCCGTCTTGTAGCAAAAGGAAACTATTCGCGAATTGGAATTTGCAAAATACTTTTCGATGACGATGGCAATCCGATGGGAGTGGAAAGGCTCGGCATCGCTCTCGAACCGAAAAAAGAATACGAAAAAAGGGGTTGTGAAGACCCGCGAATTACTTATATTTCCCGCCTCGAACACTACGTAATGACATACACCGCGCTCTCTGCGCACGGTCCGCGCATTGCCATCGCAATTTCAGAAGACCTTTTTCATTGGGAGCCGATGGGTCTTGCAAGGTTCCATCCCTTCAGAAAAATAAATTTTGCCGAAATTGACAACAAAGACGGAGTCCTTTTCCCTGAACCCGTTCCGGGAGTAACAGGGAAACCATCGTTTGCGATGATTCATCGCCCTCACTTTCCAGAAACACAACTCGCGAAAGTCGCGCAACTTCCACGACCTCGTGTGATCGACCTCGAAAAAGAAAGTCTGTGGATTTCCTATTCCATTTGCCCCCCCGAACATCTTGACAAGGCTCGACAATGTAAAGGACTTTGCCAATTTCATGAACATCACCGCATAGCAGCCCCTGTAGAACCATGGGAACGCTTGAAAATAGGGGCAGGTACTCCACCGGTACAATGCAAATTCGGATGGTTAGTTTTATATCACGGTGTTTGTCACGCAGACACTGATGAGAACAGATTTCGTTATTCTGCTGGCATGCTCGTTCTCGATGCCCACGACCCTCGGATCATCCTCTACCGAAGTCGAGAGCCCGTCTTCGAACCCGAACTCGAGGAAGAAAAAGACGGCTTCGTGCCCAACGTGGTCTTTCCGACTGCTATAGACCAACGGATAGACTTAGGCCAACCGAACCGCTACGACGTTTACTACGGAATGGCAGATACGCGAATAGGAGCACTTTCGCTTACCCTTCCTGACTCCCTTCCACCCGAGGCGAAGAAAGACCCGCATCTCGGAAAAGTCTAACCTCAAAAAGGATATAATTCTAAACGGCAGGTGTTGTTTAAAACACACTATAGAGGTGAATTTTATGCAAATCATTCTGAAATGCGAAGACCTTCATTGTTCGTCATGCGCTGAGAGTGTCAAAAAGGCATTAAATGCACTCGAAGGAATCGAAAGGATCGAAGTGGACCTCGATGAACAAACCGTAATTGTCGACTTCGAGCCCCCCCTCGACGAAGAACGTATTAAAATCACTTTGGAAGAAGCTGGATTCCCACCGGTTCCTGCATAAAATACAATCTGGATTTTTTGAATTAATCTCTAAATAAACCCATGACGAGCACGCAAATCATTACACTTATTTCAGGAAGCGGGCTCATCGCGCTCATCTATTGGTTCTTCTTCGGTCCGAGAAAAGCCGAAAAAGCGAAAGTTACTTCCGGTGTACAAGAAGTTCGCATCGTCGTAAGCGGTGCATATTCTCCATCGAGGATTAGCGTGGAAGTCGGCAAACCCGTTCGCTTAATTTTCGACCGACAAGAAGACGACCCATGTTCGGAACAAGTGCTGATTCCGGAATTTCGAATCCAAAAAGATTTACCTGCGTTTCGACAAACTTCAGTCGAATTCACACCCGACAAAGTGGGTGAATTCCGTTTCACATGCGGCATGGGGATGTATCAGGGAACGCTCATCGTCCAAGAATCTCCGGAAAGTCGAGTAGCCCCCCCTAAAGAAACCCATGCAGCCCAACCGCAAAACACTCGTCGTATAGAACTCGCGATTAAAGGAATGACATGCGCCGCGTGTGTGAATCGCGTGGAAAATGCATTGAAAAAAGTCCCCGGAGTTTCCTCGTGCCACGTAAACCTCGCAACGGAAACTGCGATCGTCGAATGCTCCCCGGAAGTAAGCCCTCAACAACTCATCGCCGCGGTAGATAAAACGGGATATTCGGCAGAACTTTACAAACACGACGAACAAGAAGAAACGCAGGAAAGAAATCGCGCCGTTCGTCTTTTAGGAATTAAATTTTGGGTCGGAATTCTATTGACCGCACCGCTTATCATCGGCACGAATGTCCCAGGAATTCCTCATCCACCCATGTGGCTACAACTTTTGTTGACAACTCCGGTTATGGCTTGGGTGGGGGGGACAATATTCGTTCAAGCCGCGAAAGCATTGCGATATCGTGCCGCGGATATGAATACCCTCATAGCAATCGGAACAGGGGCTGCCTATACGTACAGCATATTCGCAACATTTTTCGCTGATACTCTAAAGAATGCGGGACTCGAACCAGCAGGTTATTACGAAGTCGCCGCCGCGATTATCTCTCTCACGATTTTAGGCAAATGGCTCGAAGCGCGAGCAAAAAGCGGCACTAGCGAAGCCATTCGCAAACTTTTACAATTACAGCCCAAAACTGCAAGAGTAATACGAGAGGGAAAAGAAGTCGAAATCCCCTTAAATAAAGTGCAGAAGAATGACATCGTAATCGTTCGCCCCGGAGAAAAAATTCCTGTGGATGGAGTTGTTATCGAGGGGGAAAGTGCGGTGGATGAAAGCATGCTCACCGGTGAGAGCATTCCTGTGGATAAAGGTGTCAACTCGAAAGTTTATGGAGGCACTCTCAACCAACAAGGCGCATTGAAAATCAAAGCGACGGGCGTGGGGGAAGAAACAGCGCTCGCGCGAATCGTACAACTCGTAAGACAAGCGCAAGGCTCACGTGCACCGATTCAAAAATTGGCAGACAAGGTAACAGGCATTTTCGTGCCCGTCGTTTTGATGATAGCGGTAGCGACCTTTACGATATGGTTCGGTGTTGTCAATACGACATTCACGCATGCCATGGTGTATTTCGTAGCCGTTTTGATTATCGCTTGCCCATGTGCGCTCGGATTGGCAACACCCACAGCAGTCACTGTCGGAGTCGGTCGCGCTGCCCAATTCGGAGTTTTGATTCGTGATGCAGAAGCGCTCGAAAAACTGACACATGTCCAAATCGTCGTTTTGGACAAAACCGGCACGATAACGAGAGGCAAACCGGAAGTTACCGAAATAGTCGCACAAGGAATCTCGGAAGACGAGGCATTATCCCTCGCTGCTGCAGTCGAATCGCAAAGCGAACATCCTTTGGCACTCGCTGTCGTCAACGCGGCAAAAGCGAAAAAACTGACAATTCCTAAGGTATCGAATTTCCATGCGATTACCGGAAAAGGAATCGAAGGACAAATCAACGGCAAAAAAATCGTCGTAGGTACACACCGACTCTTCGATGAGCTGGGTATTTCCCTCGACGGTTTGGCAGAAAAAGCCAATGAATTAGCAGCGGAAGGTCGCACTTCGGTCTTTCTCTCGATTGACGGAAAAACACAGGCGGTGCTTGCGATTCGAGATACACCGAAAGAAGAAGCAAAAGATGCGATTGCGAGATTGAAAACCCTCGTCGAACAAATTTGGATGATAACAGGTGACAACGAACAAACTGCGAAAGCGATTGCGAAAGAAGTGGGTATCGAACTTGTTATGTCTCAAGTGCTTCCCGAACACAAAGCGGCGAAAATTCAAGAACTCCAAGCAGAGGCATCTTCTGAAAATCGCACCCGCAAACTCGTTGCGATGGTGGGGGATGGAATCAACGATGCGCCCGCCTTAGCGCAAGCAGATGTCGGAATCGCGATGGGCTCGGGGACAGACATCGCAGTCGAAACAGCGGATGTAACTTTGATGCGCAGCAACCTTCACGGCGTGCCCGATGCGATACTCCTCAGCCGAAGAGTGATGAAGACGATTAAACAAAATCTCTTTTTTGCATTCGTTTACAACACGCTCGGAATTCCTCTTGCTGCCATAGGTTTTTTGAATCCTATCATCGCTTCGGCGGCAATGGCGCTTTCCAGTGTTTCTGTCGTAAGCAACGCTTTGCGCTTGCGCAAATATAAAATCAAAACCAATCCTTAAGCCTCTTAACCTTCCTCGTGCGACGGTGTCGGAGTATAGGCGTATCTAATAATACTAAAAACGAGGCATTCCAACTCGAAAGAATCTCCCTTACTTCTCGAGGCTTCCCTTCTGTGATTCGAAAGCGGTATTCCATCCAACCGGGAGCCGATGACACGAAATTCGTATGCCAATAGTTATTGAAAAGATTTACCGCTATAACTCCATTTTGTCCCTCTATATTTTTCCCCCATTTTCCTGTGTTCGGACCGCCGAAATGAACGAGCGGTGCATCGGGAGTCCAAAACCCTATGGATGTATTTTCCTCGCAAACTATTTCGACCCCCCCTTGAACCACATGCCAGTCTTTGCAGGCATTCGGAAGTTCGTCTATTCCTGGACGGTGCCAAAAACCTCCCGTTTCTGCCCATACCTCCTTCGCTTTTGTCCATTCGAACCTCACGAAATCCGCGTGAGGTTTTCGAACCTCCGAACGCTTTCCGTGAAGAATGCATTCCATCACCTCGAATTCCTTCCACTTTCTAACCTCCGCCGAGAGTGTTTCCCAATTCGGCGTGCGAATACTCCATATCGAGGTAAGCCAAAGAGGCGTCTCGAACGAATTAATGAATTCGCATTCCCCATCGACTCGCTTGATCTCCGGATTTTCTTGGTCGCGCAAATCGTAGCGAGAACCGAGCGGTTCTTCGTAAATAAATTCGAACGGCATTTCCATTCGCAAATCGGATGGCTTTCTAAATTCTTTCGGAATAAACTCATGTTGTTTCAGAGTTATTAACTTCTCTTGTCTTTCTCTCGTGCCCTCCTCGAGCGGGAAGGGGGGGACGAATAGGATGCATCGCGCTTGCTTCCAAGGTTCATCCGGAAAATGCACGAATGCTCGAACGTTTATAGGGTTATCTTCGAATACAATCTCCCCCTCTTGAGAAAATTCCCACCGCGGAATCTCGATTTCGATACAATCCTGAACATGGTTTCCGTTCGGAAAGAAAATCGCACTCCCTTCTTTTCGTGCCCTTTCCAACGCCTCGTCCGCAAGGTTGCTCGACTCTTCGTATGCAAAATGTGCGCAAAGTCCTTTCTCGAACCATTGCCTTTTCGAATCCGGCGCTTCCGGTTCGCTAATCGAACGCCAACTTCCGAAAGTGTGTTCGAAATAAAGCCAACTATTTCGTTGAACCTCGTCGAAAACGCTTCCCGTTCGTTTCTCTTTTTCTTGTAAAAGTGTTTCAACCGCTCGCAGTTTTCTTCTCGCTTCGTATGCGCGCTGAGTTTCCAATGGAGCAGAAAGATGCCCATCCGACCACCAATCGGGAAGCGTCCCACGATATTCCGGCAAATTCTGCGCTTTCGATTCCAAATCGTCGAAAAACTCGTCAATCGTAGAGCATACGAATTCTATGCCCGTTTCTTTTTTGTGATTTTCGTTCCACCATCGAGACATTTCGCTCATCCATAAACCCGGTGTTGCGTTGTCATCAAGACTTCCACCACCTTGTAATAAGCAGACAGGCAGCGAATAATTGACCTTTTCGAGTTCTTCTCGAAACTTCTTCACGCCCTCGATAAATTTATCCTTTCCTTCGTGCATCCGCAGTTCGTTCGCGCGCAAATAAATGAATCCATTGAAAACGAGAATCTTCCCCCCCGATTCTCCGCGCCAATAAAATGCATTCGGGCGCTCGAAAGGATAGCCCCCTCTATCCGTATTAATTGCCAAAACGAATCGTGTAACTCCGATTTCGTTCAGCAAATCCGGAAGAAGGGCTGTAATGCCGTTAACATCGCATTGCATGCCGCTGCGCAAAGGAAGTCTGTGTTCATCGCAGAATTTTTTCGATTTCGAAAGAAGTCTCCGCCAATCCGTTGCATCTAAATGGTCGGAACCATGAAAATAAGTAGCGGCAATCGAGATTCGCCCCCGTTTTACGTATTCGAAAAATTTGTCGGGAAAAGGATACGAATGGCGAAGAGCCTCGTCCAAGGGCCAAAAGCATTCCACAGTCCAGCGAAAATCGCTGTCCTTTTCGCAGTATTCGATCGCTTGCGCCAAATTTCGCATTTGAAGTCGCCAGACTTCGTCTCGGGGATGGGTGTATCCCAAATCGGTATGAGAATGCTGGACGAAATGCACTTTCATAACTCGCAATTCTAACCCTTTAGAGTCGCGATAATTCTCTCGAGATTCTATCTTGCTAACGATTGCTCCTTGAAAAATCCATCACCTTAATTGCGTATTACAGTTCACGCGCCTGACGGTGCTCCTACGAGATTTCCTCTGTTTCGCAAGAGAAGTGTTTATTCCGGACAGGCGGTAAACTTTCTTCGGTGCGCGTCCTTTTTATACTCGCCATCTCGTGCCTATCCTGCATCGTCTTTTCCCAGGCGCCTTATGTTACGTTTTCTGCCGATTTGAACCCCCAACTCCGATTCGATAGTAGAGGACACGGAAAACTATATTGGTATGACGATACGGGCAACTATTCCCGTGCTCGATTGAATGTTTTTTTGGAAAACGACTGGGTCCTTCGCATCCGTCAAAAACTCGCGCGCATCAACAATGACCCTGACAACTCGGGAATAGACGAACTCTTCTTGGAGAGAGCCTCCGAATGGCGATTCGGGAAACAGTATCTTCCATATGGTTCGAATCGAATTCTAAAAGAAAACGGATGGAGTGTGCGCTTAGATACAGAACTCGCATTCGCCGATTTACCCTTGGTTATCTCTTTCACTACGAATGGAAAAGGACGTCAGCAAGGAGTCGTACTGCGAATCGGAGATTGGTTCGGAATATCCGCAGCAATCGGAAGTCATTTCGGAATCAACGCAACTTCGTTCACACAACTGCAACTCCCCGAGGAAGCGCTCGGTACAGGAAGAGGTTATCGCTTTATTTATGGCCTCGATGTCACGCGAAAGTTTCGAGCATTGCAAATCAGCGGAGAATATCTTCAAATGCGAAGACCGCATATCTTTTTAGATAGAGAAGACGACATTGTAAATTTGTTAGTGCGCTATGAGTTTCCGTTCGGTCCTGCGCTCGAAGCAGAAGGGACAGTCGCAACCCAAAGCAAGCGAGAAAACTTAAAAATCTCATCGCAAATTCCTTTATCGAGAGAATTGTTTCTCGTACCTATGGCGATCTTTCGAAAACGAACCGGCACGATTTACGGTATCTCTGCTCAAGTGCGTTTATAAATCTATGAAGCCTCTCGCGTGGATTGTTGCTGGAGTTCTGATCGGCATCGGGTTCGGGGTGTCGTTAGGCAGTATCCTCGCTACGATTCTGCTCGGGGTCGTAGGATTCGTTTTCGGAGCGCTCATCGGTTTTGCGCGTTCGCAAACTCTCGAAGCAAGTTCCTCTTCCATAGAAGTTTTAGACACGAACAGCCGTATGCGATTAAGACCGATCGAAAAATTGCACGACGAAATACTTCGCTCGTTACGAGAAAACTCTTCGAATCCGATTCTCTCCGCTTTGGAATTCGATGTGCGCACGGATGTCGAAGAAATTTTCAATCGCTCTATCGAAATCTTGCGCGCAAGGCGCGCACTTCTCAAAATGATGGCGGGGCTCCCTTCAGCCCGCAACGCAATTAAACAACTCGAAGAAAAAATGCGAATGTCAAATAATGAAGAAGAACGTAAAGTTATAGAAAACTCCTTGAAACATCGGCAAGAAGAACTGCAAAATTACGAAAAAATGGAGGAGGAAAGAAAACGACTCGAGGCAGAACTCGATGAAGTGGAATCCGCCCTCGCAGAACTCCGCTCCCGAATCCTTTTGACTTCTGCGCCGACACGAAAAGAAGGGCTTTCGACTTTCGAACAGCAGGAACTCTCCGAAACAATTCAACGCTTGCAACGCGTGAGTTCGGTTATGCAACAATCTTTGGAATCCTTATCCCTCGAAAACTGGTAGCGATGGGAACGTTCGACCGCGCAGCACGAATTCTGAAAAGTTACATCAACCGTGAATGGGAACGGATTGAAAGCCTTTTCCAGGAGGAGGCTCGAAAAGAATTAGACGAATTTTTGACGCAGCAGGATTTTTCGAAAGAACTTCCACCCTCGGAGAGCACCGATAAATTAGCCCCCCCTTTTTCTAAAACGGAAACGCGTTCCCTGTACGATCTGACTTGGAAAATGGATATTCCTACAGCGTATAGAATCTTGAATTTGACGCCTCGTTCGACATTGAGGGAACTCAAAACGTCTTATAAGCGACTGAGTGAAAGGAGTCAACCGGATAAGTTTCCCGAAGGGAGCGAAGAGCGGAAGAAAGCCGCCGTCCTGCATTTGCGTGTACAGGAAGCCTATGAACTTTTGCTCCCGGTTTTAGACCCGCGCTCGAAGCGTTTTCAGTCCTTAGATGTGGAGTGAGATTAGATAAAGACAGCGCGTATATCTTTTTCACCATCTCGTCTTGCAGTTCTCTAATCGTTTCTGCTTCCGCCGCATGGTGATTCACGAAAATCACGAAAACGATTCTTCGCTTCGCGGGTTTTTCGATTTCCAAAATGCCTGCCAAATTCGACGCTCCTCGCAAAGTGCCCGTCTTTCCCCACAATTTCATACCTTCTAATCTCTTTTCGAGCGTTCCCACACCCGGAGTCGCTAAACAAGACAAAAAGCGCTCTCCTCGATAAGACGAGCACATTTTTTCGAGCAGTTTCGCTATCGCGCGAGGAGTGATTTCATTCAAACGCGAGATCCCGCTTCCATCCGCTAAGCGGAATTCCTCTTTGGAAACCTCGCACTCCTGCAATTTTAGGGATGCTAACTCCAAAGAATCTTGCCACGAACCGGATTTGCCCGTCAAAGCCCCGGTCAAACGCAAAAGAGTCTCCGCATAGAAATTATCGCTTTCTTGCAAAGCCTTTTCCAAAAGGTTCGCTACAGAACGCTTGCGAATGACGACATGAGGAAATTTCGATAAATCTTTCGGTGCACGCAACCCTTTAGCGCGAAGAGGTTTCGAATGCAAAACCATTGCTGCAGCCATTCCTGAATCGAAGAGCGGAATCTCTGCTATTCGTTTTTCTTCGAGGTCTTTTAGCCCTGAAACAACGATATTGCGCCCCGATTCGCTGAATTCGATACTCTCGGTTTTGGAATCGAATGACAATGTGACTTTTATGCCGAAATTCCGCGGCAGTAGAAATGCTTTTCCGTCTTTCGCCCAAAGTTCCAACTTGCCATCGTTTATCGAAAGAGCACTTACATAAGGGCAATAGGATTGCGGTAAATCGCTGAGCATCCATCCGGGAGCATATCGCTCCGGACCGAATAAGTAATCATCGAACAACACTGTATCCTTAGAAGATATTTTCAAAACCTTTGCGGCGCTTCGCAATTCTTCTATGGTCAATCCAGGATCCCCCCCTCCGAGGATCTTGACGGTTTTCCCTTCACGCCATATTATCGTTTGTGGAGTGAATTCTGGTCCTAATCGTTCCCAAGCGGTCGCTGCTGTTACCAATTTGACGATGCTCGCAGGAGTGAAACGCTTTTCCGCATTGTGCTCGAAAAGAATATCCCCCCCTATTTCTTTTACGAATACTCCCACATGAGCGCGAAACAAAGCCGGATGAGAAAGAACTTCCTGTAAATCCGACTGTAAGTTGCCTTGAAGGAAAAGATAAGTATAAAATGCGAAAACGAGCATTTCCTATTTTTACCTCTCCTGCCGCCTCTGCCACGATAAGACATCTCGAATATCACTCTACGCAATAAAGTAATAAGAATCGATAATAATCTGGTTCCCCTTCGAGCGAAGAGCGGGAACTTTTGAGGAGGGGGTGAAAGATTTTTTCCCATGTGAAATATAAATTTTTATTTTTTATAACCCCCTCCGTAAAGTTCCCCCTGCTCGTGCAAGGGGAACCGGTTTTCATTGAAAACGCCTTACCAGCAACAAAACACCCCGATACTTACACCAAGAGAAAGGTTAGGTTTTCATGTCTTTTACTTATGCCTCGACAGTTTCTACAGTTGAGGCTTTCTTCCTAAGGATGCTTGCCTTTGTCCACTTTATCCCCGGATGGCAATAGGAGATTTTCGACTTTCGCCTTCTCGTTGATTTCGCGATAGAGTTGCATCAAGCGGCGTGATATAAACCTGTTTTTCGCTACTTCCAGTTCGCTTTCCGTAGGAGGACCTATCGCATCCACACGAAATATCACAAACCCATACTGCGTATCGAAAGGTCCACAGATTTCGCCTTGTTTCAGTTGTCTCACTTGCTCGCGCGTTTCCTCCGGAAGTTCGACAAGGCTCACCCACCCTAAACGACCGGCATTCGCCTTCGTCGTCGGGTCGTCGGTGAAAGTCATTACTGCGTTTTGCCAACTCTCACCGCCTTTAATTTGATTGTATGCTTGTTGCGCGCGCAATTTCGCTTCCTCTTTGTCCTTGTCTTCTTTTCCTTTCGGTCGAATAATAATCTGCGACAATTGCCGCAAGTCTTCAGGGTTGAAACTTTTCAGTACGATTTTTCTTCCGAGAAGTTCTGCACGAGCCTGTATGTAATATCGCGTATAAGAAGTTCCTTGCAAACGGAGTTGCTCTTCGAGAGTTTTTCCCGGTGGCACACGCGCGCGCAGATGACCAATTTGCTGTTCGACTTGTGCAACGACTTCCTCGTGCTCTACAGTAATTCCTGCCTCCTTTGCAGCGTCTTCAATCATTGCCGCACCAATCAGAACTTGAAGAGTTTGATTCCCGAACCAATCCCAAAGAAATTTCTCTACTTCTTTTGCCTTGATATCCTTGCCGTTCAATTTGGCAATGATTTTGTCCGGCTCCGGAACGGGGAGCATCTTTTCTTGGGGAACAGAAAACGTGATTTGCGTTACTTGAATCGCGGCAGAAAGGAAGAAAATTGTCGAAAACATAAAGGACTCCTTGAGTAAGGTGATTTAAACATTTTCTATCTTATCACAACCACCCGGTCCAAAAGCAGTAACCCCTTAGCATTTATGTCATCCCAGTTCAAGATTCGCAAATTTCCAAACTTTCTCCAAGTTTCTAGTGGCCTAGGGAGAGTTAATAAACCCATCCCTCTTCTCGCATTAGTCCAAGAAGGTCAATAGACCTGACACCAATCTTTTGACACACAAAGGGTATGCTAGACTTTCTTGGTGACTCCTCATTTATTAAAATTAGATTATTTAACTTTGCCTGTGCGACGAGCCAAGGATCAGCGTGTGTAGGTTTTTGTTTACCTTGTTGAAGAAACTTAACAAAGTCGGGCCCCATTGCTCCGATCTTTCGAATGATATCGCTCTCATCTGGCAAATCATAATCCTGGAAAATACTTTTATACCTCCTCGCCCATAAAACCTGTTCCTTAGTTCCCTTTTCTTCTATTTCCTTCTTCACTTCAATGTGAGAAATAATTTTTCCTACCTTGCACAAATTGCAAACATCCTGCCAAAGTATTTTAAAAATTTCTTTATCGTATTTTTCTCCAGGATTCATCAGCGTCAGAATTGCACTCGTATCAATGGTATATTTAGGTTGTTCGAAAAGATTGCGGCGCATATTATTAGTAGTTCAGCAACAGGGCTTCAACTTCTGGTAATGACTTAATACTTATGCCTAAGTAATCCGCTGCTTTATCAAGGGTAATCTTTCCTAGCCTCTTCGCATAAAGGACTAGTTCTGCAAATCTTCTGCTATTATTATTTAACGCCCGTCTAGCTGTGGTCATAATTGGAAGAAATTTATCTACATCATTTTGCTCTCTCTGCTCATATCTTTCTCTCCATTCGCTAATCTTCTTCTTGTAAAAAGCATCATCAATAAAACCTAGGGTTAGATATTTCCTTAACAAGACCTCCTTACTAACCTTGAATATTTTCTGTAGTTTCTCTATGTACTCTTCAACCTTTTTCTTATCGAAATTACTAATCGAAACAGGCGAAACCTCAATAAATTCTGTATCTGGAACCAAAAATGAAGCGGCGAATTCGTTACAGTACTTTTCCACCTCCTGGTGGGGCTGGACAAAATTATTACAAAGTGCCCCTTCTCTCAGAAGAATATGTGCAAACTCGTGTACTAGCGAAAATGACTTTGGTGCGTACCCAAAGTAACCGCCATCTTTATTGTTAATCACAATTAAATGAGGCAATTTGTCAGCCAAAGAGAAAGCTCTTGCATCTTCGATTGGAAAAGATGCTTTAATTGTGTAAACGTTAACTTCTTCTAATTTTGCGCGAATTGTACTAAATAATTCACGGTAATTCCTAATCTTATCTTTTTGTATTTCAAACGAAAAATCGAATTTCCTTCTAAAATAACCAGCCAACTCCTTAGGATTGTCTGATAGAGACATTCTCTTAAATGGTAGTGATAAATTCCAATTTAGCTCCTCCGATAGTTCAATAAAAGCTTCTTGAACAAATCTAGCCCTCCTTAAAACCAATACGGCTTCCGAGGACATTCTTCTGTGTACCCCAGATTCCATTGTTCTCCTATCTTTTGGAGGAGGTAACTCAACTGGAGGTTTCGTTAAAAAGAAAACTGACAATGGCCTTTTATAAAGCCTAGCCAATTCCTGTAAAAGTGTAAAACGAATTTCGCGCTCGTTACTCTCAATGTCTTTTAAAAACGCCAAATCGACACCAAACTTCTGTTTGGACTTTCGTAAAAAATGATTGACAACATCTCTTTCGGTTAAATGAAGAGATGTTCTTGCCCATTTAAGAATTATAGGAGATACTTTTACCTTTGTTGAAGCCACGTCCTCATTTTATACCAATAACAATTTATTTCCACCTCTTCTTCTGCTGATTGGTTTTTAGGAATAAGGCTGTAGTCACGATATTTTCAGTCTTCTGACACCTCTTTATCCGCTCTTTTCGATTCTCCGCGGTTCGCGGACTTCTTGCCCACTGGTTCCGTATTCTCTCTTGAGAGGTCCTTCCCCTTTTACGAACCAAAAGGCGAGACGACGCTGTGCGGGGCGAGGAGAGCCATCGTCGAGTTCGAGCGCAACCTCCACATGCACGGCTTCCGTTACCCCCGTTTCGAAGGTAATGGTTTCCGCGCTGGTATGAATCTTGGCGCGAGAAGGAATTTCTCTCGTTCCGATGACCAATTTGCCTTCCCAAGACAAATCCTCTCCCACACGCATAGGAAAACGCAGAAGAGGCAATTCCGGAGCGAAGGTCTCTCCGGTTTCCCCGTCTCGAAGTCTCACCAACCAAATCCCCTCCGTCGTAACACGATATGTCTCTTTCTCCATGACGACGCCTTCGTTGATCAATTGCAATTCTCGTTCCGTACCTTTCGCTTCCAATTTCAATTCTATGGGGATTTCCAAATTCGCCAAACGGAGAGTTGCATAGGGTTGTTTCCATTCGCTGGGGAAATAATTGTCGCTATATCGCAGTTCTTTATCTCCGCCTTGCGGAGTGCATCCCAATAATAGCAACGTGAAAACGGATAACACCAAAAAACTTCTCACTTTTCGTTTTCCGAATATCGCACCAATTCCATTATGGTCGTTTGTTTCGGTTTGCCTTTCACTTCCAATTTGCGATAGGTTAGCCCGACACCGGAAAGATAATGTTCCGTAGAATGAACATGAACTTTTTCTCGTCCGACTTGATATTCCGTGTCACTATCTACTCGAAGAACTCTTTGTTTTTTATTGAGCACAAACGCTTCCTCGAATCCGATAATCTTCGTTTTCGTCGTAGACATGGAATAAAAACCCGCAAGAGGCATTTCTCCTTGATACTCCCATGTCAATCCGGCAGTCGGCTTCAAAGGCAACACGGGAATGCTTTTCGGTAAAAGTTTTTTCTCTTCTACTGCTGCGACTGTGATGAAATCTCCCTCTATAGCGTAATAAACGACATTATCCACTTGTCCATTGACGATAACATCCATAGGGAAGACTTTTTTGCCTTGAATTTCTAAGGGGGGGCGAACTACATGTTTCTGAATGCCGAATTCTTTATCGCCTACAATGACGTGGTATTCCCATGTTGTTCCCGGTTTAAGAGGAAAATAAACAGGCTCTTGAAAGGAAATAGACAAAAAAACTAAAGCGTGCAATAAAACCATTTTTAACCTTCGGAAATTGCCTCGAACTCCAGGCGAATTTCTCGCGGTTGGTCGGCTACTTTTCCTTTCTGGGTAGAAACGAGCTTGATCACACCGATTCCCTCAGCGAAATAAGAGCGCGACGTAACATTCAAACTAATGTTGCCCCCTCTCAATGTTCCCGTTTCAGAGACGACGATAGCATCGTAGGCTCCGAGAGAAACCTTTACCTTCTCTTTCCCTATGACTTTATATTTCGACTCGACGGAGAGTGTTCCCATTTGAGGCGATGTGAAAGAATATTTCGTCGTCCAAGTTTTTCCTTTGGTCAATTCTGCAGGAAGATAAATGGATTTTGGTTGGATAGATGCCCCCCCTATAGACACGGCATAAACTCCGTCTTTATTGATTTCGTAACTTTCGGTACCGACTCGCTCCGCCATTTTGCCTTTCCATACAGCCTCGATTTTCGCGACGCCATTTTCAACGCTCACGACACGCACTGTGCGAGTATCGGTTAGGGCTTCCCCTCCGCCTTTGATTCTATACCGTACCGGTTTTTCGAAGGGTGCTCCGAAATAACGAGCCCCTTCGTGTAAAAGTTCCGATGGAAAAGCATGAGTTCGGTCTTCGGAAGCGAGTTCTTTTACTTGCGGTGTTTTAGTTTTCTCTGTCTCCGAAACGTTCGATGACGCCGTTGCACCTTCACTGAGAGGTTGTGGCTCCGGTTTCGGTTGACAACTCGCTATCGAACTAACGATGAGTACCGAAATCAAGAGCCATCTCGTTTTCATTACCGCTTTTCCCTTGTCATTGTTATTTTATCGTATGACTTTTGAGACTCATCATGAAAACATTCACCCCTTTGGGAGAAACTATTCTTTCTTGCGTCTTCACTAAGCCTACCTTCGGAGTAAACCACATCACTTGGTTAGTTTGGTAATCCGTCCCCTGATAGCGATATTTTTGGGTTACATCTACGCGGTAGGCTCTGAATCTTCCCGCCGGTGTGTCCGTTTCGTATTCTCCCTTCATTTCGACAGTCATTACGATGGCTCCTATGGCTGGTGTCCCCGGCATCAAAGCTTTGCCCTTCCAAGTAACCGTTCGTCCGGTTTTCAAGGGCCACAAACAAATAGGTTGCGGGGAATCGGGTGAAAGGCTCCTATTTCCTCCTTTCACCCCCAACTGATACAAACCTTTGTCGGTTACTCGTATTGTCATCACTCCTATCGGTTCGTTTTTAGCGTTGAGCATTTGAATGTCTGCTTCTTTTCCTCCTTGGACTTGACGAATCTTTACAACCTTATTCGTTTGTTCTCCCGTGCCCCTTCTCACTCCCGATTGCGAATATTGTTCCACCTCCACAGAATACGTCCAAGCATTTCCTTCAGAAACCGGAAAAATATCCGCCACCGATTTCGCTTCGTAGAAAATGACCGGTTGTTGTTTCGCTTGGCTTACCGGGGTAGTCGTCGGTCCGCAACTATACAAAACAACAGCGAGCAACGGAGATAAAAGCCAAAAGCGCATATTTACTTCCTCTGTATTTTCCCGTTTATGTTCTTCATTGCTGCTCGGTAAGAACGAACTGTTTCCACAGCGAGTTCTGCAAGTTCCCGCTCGGTGATGTTCGTAAACGCCGCTGTAGAATACTTCATTTCCCCTTTCACGGTCGGGGCAGCGATCGCCATATCGCCTACGACGAGCAAAAGTTGACTGCGAGGATATTGGGCAGTGTATTGCCAAAGTCGAAGACGACCTTCGTCTGTAAGACCAAAGGAAACCGTATAAACATTACCTTCTCCATCCGGATCGAGTGTTTCTTCGGAATGGGCTTCCGTTATTTCCCGTTCTGTCACTAAAACTGTCGAGCGCCGTATCAAATCTTCCGCCGGCTTCGATAGACGTTCGCTGTTTTCTTCTGAAATGATTTCCTTCAAAGAATGAGCCACATTTTCGACCTCTCCGTTCTTTTTCATCTCCTCCCAAATCCTTTCGTACACCTTTAAATATGTAGTGAGAGGAACGTCATATTTCGTTGCGATTTCTTTGCTCGTTATTACACGCGCAACCAAACGTGTTTTGTAAGGCACGAGAACTTTTCCCGTTACGGTTTTCGATCCTTTTTTTGTCGGCACAGTGACGCGTACGGGAACTTCGATGTGGATTCCTTCGTGAAACGCCGATTTCGATAAGACGTCGGCAGGCGCTCCGTCCAAACGCGTATTGAGGTCTTTTTCTAACTCTTCCTTGAATTTTTTATCACCTTCGAGTGCTTTTCGAATGTCTTTTGCTTTCCAAATCGTTTCTTCACGAGGAATGATTTCTTCTTCCATATTATTGAGAATCGTAACCAATTCGCTCAGAGACTCCGAATCACCCCTAAGCGTGCCAATCAAAGCCCCGATGGGGATTCGAGTTTCGGAACTCGTGGAAGTTTCGATAACCTCATCTTTAGACTCTTCGGGAGTCGGGGCAGAAAATTCATCGGAGCCCCCTTTGACGAGTTGGGCAATTCCGTTCGCTACGATAATTCTTTCGTTCCGCAAATGAACCCCGAGGATGTTCAACTTTCCCGGTTCGAGCGGCTCGATTTTCCGAGGAAGTATCACCCAATGAACGTAAGCCCATTGCCCCCCGTAATATGCAGCGAGGGCGAACGCCACGAACAACACGAATAATATGCTTCCGGGGATTCTCATTTTCGAAACTTCATATAACTTGGAATATCGTTTTGAAATCGCATATCATCGAGAGATTCTCGCAAATCACCCCCCTCGCAATATCAAAGGTAAAGTAGAAACCCAATAGGGAATCCCGTCTACTTCGAATTCTGCTTCTCCAATCACGGCTCGATATCCGTTGCTGTTATCGGGACCGGGAACGGCGAACTCCGAACCATTCTCTTGTTCATATACCTTCACCCATTTTGCATGGGAAAAATTCGCAGAACCAGAACGCGCGAGCCACAGCCTCTGTTTTTTGGAATAGGGAGTATCGAGTTTCAGAATTGCCGTCGAGGGGAATTTCCCTGCCCCCCCTGTAACTATCCATGTCCATTGAATGATGGGAAGCGCTCTTCGGGATGCCACGATTCTCGAAAATGCCGCTAATGTATTCAGCACACGTTTCCTATCTTCGAGACCGTGACCCGAATTCGGAACATAAAATACGTATTTCGCAAGTTCGAACCGATCCCAATAAAGACTCAAAGCATCGAGTGTCCAAAACGTATCGTTCGCTCCTAAAATCAAAAATTTCGGCATGAGCATTTTTCTCATATAGAAATATGGATCTACCAACGCGATGAGTTTTTTCCCTTGAGGCTTATCCACCCAATCCATCAACCCCGCTTCCACGTACGGTTTTAATTCCGGACTGTAATCCCCCCATAACTCTTTTTGATGTTTCAACTGTTCCTCTATATGCAGCATATCGAATACCATCGGAGCCAAACCGATGATGCGCTTGTCAAGAGACGCAACGAGATACGCTGTCCACCCGCGTTTACTTGCACCGGTTAAAACGAATTTATCCACTTTCGCCTGTGTCTTTTCTTTCGTATATTCCGAAACCGCATCCATTGCGCGAACCACACTGCGCGTCATGGGGAAAAGAAGCACCCAATCGGGTTGCTGTGTTTCGAGATATTTCACGAAGGTATAAGCCATCAAATCGTCTTCGCTTAAATTGTCGAACAAAGGTTGATTAGGAATATCGTAAAGCACGACGACCGCCATTCTGGCAATGTCGCCCAGTTTGTACGCATTCTCCAAATCATCATCATGCTTGCCCCGATTTCCCGTAACGATAAAAATCGCTTTTCCTGGATAATCTTGCTGTTTAGGTTCGTAAATCTCTAATTCGTGCTTCCATTGTCTTCCCTGCCATATTTGGGAGATTAGGAAAAGCGTGTGGAGCTTCCCCCCCTTATATTCTCTGGTTTCGACATGCTTCCAAGAGAATTCGTTTTTCGACCCGTTCGTGAATTCTTCGAGTGGATTATTTTGAATGGCGAGACATAACCCCAAAAACAGAAGCATTCTTTCTATCCTTTTGAATAAACCACGCGTGTGTGTTTAACCGTTCCTAATTCGAACAAAAATATTCTTCGAACTCGTCCAGAGGTTCTGTCGTAAGATACCCCATGAATTTCTCTGCCTGAGCCTCCAAGCGAGGGATAATCCAACGGATTCTCTCCGCCGTGTCCGTGAGTTCCAAAAGATGTTGCTTTTCTAAAACGGCGAGTTGCACGCATCCTGCCATTGCGAAAGATAGTGCAACCGGGTCATCCGTAAATTGAACCTTCAAGCGAACATCTTGCCGGCCGAAAAGGTAAGAAAGATGCTTTAGAAAGGTCTCTTTTGCGACTTCGATTAGAGTTCTCGAAGCGGGGTCTTCTTCCAATTCCATTTCAATGATGGGTTCTACATAACCAACTAAATAGGGCCTCGAATAATCGAAATGCCGTATGCGGAAGCGTCTTTCCCCGACTGCGAGGACATGGAGTTTCCCATCTTCCATTTCGTGATAAGTGATGATCCTTGCCGATGTACCCACCAAGTAAGGCTCTGGAACACCTCCTACCTCTTCCCCTTCCCGAATAAGCACGACTCCGAAAGCACGGTCCTCTCGAAGACACAGGCTAATCATCTCCACATAACGTTCATCCAGCACGAATAACGGGATCGCCTGATAGGGCAAAAGAACCGCATTTAGCGGAAAAAGAGGCATTTCCTCAAGCGGAGGAGTCATAATATCTACTTGGGAGTTAGTTTAACCAATAATAGCATTTAAACGTATGGTAAGGTTACGAGACTTTTTCCGAACACGAAAAGTACTTTCATCGTCGGTATAATCGAACCCCACGCTCCCCCTTAGCGTCAAGAAGAAGCATGCATAGTCACGCGAATAAATTGGAACAGGTAGAAGACATACAAACGCTACAAAATGAAATTCGAGAACTTCGTCGGAAGTTAGCCGAAGCGGAGGCTCGCATAAAGGAACTCCAGGCGAAACTGGAGGCAAAACCCTCTGCTGCGCCAATCGCTCGAGAAGTCACCGAAGAGATCGCACCGCTCACAGAATTAGACACCACCCTTCGTCGCCTCGTTCAAAGAATCGCTATGATTCTACAGGCGGAAAAGGTCCTTATGATGTTTTTCGACCGCGAGAGTGGTGAACTCGTCGCTATTCCTCCCGCTTATGGAATAGATGAAAGCCTCCTTTCCATGGTGAGGATGCGTGCCACGCAGGGAATTTCAGGGCAAGTCTTTAGAGAGGGTCACCCTGCAATCTTCCACGATGCCGTCTCGGATCCCAGAACCCAAGGCGACCCATTTTCGATTCTCCATGTGCAGAACGGGCTCACTGTGCCTTTGGTTATCGAAAAACGAGACGAGGAAAACAGAGTCATTGACCGGCAAACGATAGGAATCCTTCACGTGTTCAACAAACGACACGGTGAGGATTTCAACGACGAAGATGTGCGGCTCCTCGAACGCATGGCGAAGAACGCCGCTTCGGTGATTTCTAATTTGAAACTCTATCAAGAAATCATCGAGGAAAAGGAAGAACTTCTCCAAACCATCGAAAGCCTGAACGCTGGTTTAGTTCTAACTACAGCGAACGGAACCATTGCACAAATGAACGCAAGCGCTCGAAACATTTTCGGCGTGAACTCGGAAGCAATCGGAAAAAGTTATAAAGACATCGTTCATGAACCGCGCGTATGTGCCCAAATTCAATCTTCTTTGGAAGGACGCGAGACCGAACAATTGGAAATCACGATTCATCGTGACGGTCGAAGTGAGAGAACATATCAAGTGCAATCCGCTCTCGTAAAAAACGAAGACGGAAAAACCATCGGCGTCGTGACGGTCTTCAACGATGTAACAGAACTTAAAAATATCGAGAGGATGAAGAGCGCTTTCGTCGCAACGGTTTCTCATGAATTGAGAACTCCTCTTACGGCGATAAAAGGATTTATAAGCACTCTGATCGCCGATGACCATTTCCCCGAACAAGAACGAAAAGAGTTCTATACGATTATTGACCACGAATGCGATAGGCTTACACGGCTTATCAACGACCTTCTGAACATCGCACGCATCGAAGCAGGAGAAAGCCTAAAACCGCATTACCAAAAAGTAGACATCGTACAACTTGCGAAAAAGGTTCTTCTCATTCAAAAACAAAGCACGAATCGCCATGAACTCCTTCTCGATGCAGAAGAAGATATTCCAGAAATTATCGGCGACCAAGATAAATTAGACCAAATTCTGACGAATTTAGTCAGCAATGCTATCAAGTACTCACCCAATGGCGGAAAAGTTACCGTCTCTATTAAGAAAGAAGAGCCGAATATCCACATCATCGTCTCCGATGAAGGTATCGGAATACCAAAAGAACATCTCCCGAAAATCTTCGACCGCTTCCATCGAGTTCATACGGAAGACAATCGCAGAATATACGGCACGGGACTCGGTCTTTATTTGGTGAAGCACCTCGTCGAACAAATCCATCTCGGCAAAGTGTGGGCGGAATCCGAAGTAGGAAAAGGCTCGAAATTCCACGTGCTCATTCCTATCGAACTCGACGTAGAAAAAGCAGAACAAATGAATCAATAGATTCGCTTCGGGTAACGTTCACACGAAGTGCTCGACCGTCATCTTATACGTTCCCAGCCAGAACGCGTTCGCGAGGGGGCAAAGCGAAAAGGTATCGAAATCCCTCTCGATGAATTCCTTGCTGTGGACGCTGAATGGCGAAATGTTCGCACGAAACTCAATGAACTCGAGGCGCAACAAAACAAAATCTCAAAATCTATAGGCGCACTGATTGCGCAAGGAAAGCGAGAAGAGGCAGAGGCCGCAAAACGACAAGCGGCACAACTCAAAGAGGAAATTGCAACCCTTTCCGCAAAAGAAAAAGAACTCGAAGAACGCCTTTCGAGACTCGAACTCGAATTTCCGAATTTGCCTCATGAAAGCGTGCCCCCTGGCGAAAGCGCCGAAGACAATATAGAAGTATTCTCATGGGGCGAGAAAAAATCTTTTTCATTCCCCCCCCGCATACACTGGGATCTCGGCGAAGAACTCGGACTGATCGATTTCGCGCGTGGTTCGAAAATATCCGGAAGCGGGTTTATCGTTTATAAGGGTCTCGGCGCAAAGCTACAGCGCGCCTTAATAAACTTCATGCTCGATTTACACACGCAAAATCATAAATACACCGAAGTGTATACGCCTTTCCTCGTAACCCGAGAAACAATGACGGGAACAGGGCAACTCCCCAAATTCGAAGAGGACCTTTACCTAATCGAACGGGACGACCTATTCCTAATTCCTACTGCAGAAGTTCCCGTAACTAATCTTCATCGCGATGAAATTTTAGAGCCAGAGATGCTTCCCATTTATTACGTCGCTTACTCTGCATGCTTTCGCAGAGAAGCAGGAGCCGCAGGAAAAGAAACAAGAGGACTTTTGCGCGTGCACGAATTCGATAAGGTAGAACTCGTGAAATTCTGCAAGCCAGAGACGAGTTACGACGAATTGGAAACTCTGCGTAAAGATGCGGAAGCAGTTTTGCAAGCACTCGGCCTGCATTATCGCGTCATGTTGCTCTGCGCGGGCGAACTCAGTTTCGCTAATGCGAAATGTTATGACCTCGAAGTTTGGTCCCCGGGTTTACAAAGTTATTTGGAAGTAAGTAGTGCAAGCAACTTCGAATCTTTTCAAGCACGCCGCGCAAATATCCGTTATCGCCCTTCGAAAGGAGCGAAACCCGAATTCGTGCATACCTTGAATGCGAGCGGTGTAGCATTGCCGAGACTCACCGCAGCGCTATTAGAAACTTATCAAAACGAAGACAATTCTATAACCGTTCCGCAGGCATTGCGTCCGTACTTAGGCGTCGAAAAGATTACTTGCTCCTAAAGAAAACGCAACAGCATTGACCCCTTGCTAAAAATGTTCGACTACAAATGAAATGTAAATGCACGTCTAATGGTATGCTTTTTTGGCTATGAACGCCGCGCAACAACATCTGTTGCTGAACCATTTGCCTGTTATCGGCTCGCTGTTTTGCTTACTGTTGCTTGCTTACGGGCTGGCTCGGCGGAGCGAGGACATACAAAAAGTGACGCTCGGCATATTGGTGCTGATTGGTCTGCTCGCTATTCCAACTTACCTTACAGGCGAGCCAGCGGAAGAGGTCATAGAGCATTTGCCCGGTTTTTCGAATGCCCATGTGGAAGCACACGAATCAATGGCGAAAATCACTCTGTTCGCTTCACTGGCACTGGGCGTATTCTCTTTAGGCGTGCTCATCTTCTCGCGAGGTCGTAAAGTTCCTACAGTACTTGCGTTCGTAGTGTTGTTAGGAAATTTGACGACCTTCGCGGTAACGGCATACACTGCACACTTAGGCGGGCAAATTCGTCACACCGAGATACGCGCAATACCACAGCCTCCGCCTATCGAGGAAGAGACGGGTGAACACTTGGAGTTGTAATGGATGTGCTGAAAGATATACACGAACCATTTAGACATCCATTGTAATGATTTTTTCCTCGTTTTCCTCGTTCTCAAACTCTGTTTGGGAACGCCGTCTCGATATGTAAACGCAAACTAACGATAAATTTTGTATATCGATAAAAATCTTTCAATTGCGAATTTTTTCGTCTAATTCTTCATCGCTGAGACTGTGAATTTGTTGAATGAGATTCTCCAATTCTAAACGCTGTATTTCCCGCAATTCTCTTCGGAGTTTTCCTTCTAAATATCGCACCTTGTCTTCGCGAGTTTCCACTTTCAAGCGAGGAACAGGTGTGGGTTTTCCCCTTTCGTCAATAGCCACCAATGTCGCACTGCACGTGTTCGTGTGCCTTATGATTCCGGTCTGTACATTCTCCGCATAAACTTGAATCCATACTTGGATGCTCGTCCTTCCCACGTAAGCGACGCTTCCTATCATGTGCACTAATTCGCCCACCTCGATGGGCGAATGAAAGTCCACTCTATCGAAAGAGGCTGTGACGCATACTTTTCCAGCAAAACGGCTTGCCGTCACGTACGCGCATTTATCGAGAAGGGCGAGAATCGTTCCTCCGAAGACGTTCCCTAAAAAATTCGCATGCTCTGGAGTCATCAACTCCGACATACGAACTTCTGTTTCACGAACCGTTTTGGCAGTCTTTTCTTCTTTCATCCTGTCCCTCCGAACTATCTTTTTTTCATGCTCAAAGTTATTTCTCGTTCCCAAACAAAGTTTGGGAACGCCATTTCGATATATGAACGTGAGTCTAAAACCCGCTCGTACTAAAGATGATTTTATCTCTTTTGACAAAAGTCTCTCTCGGTTTGAAGCGCATTCTCTCCTGACCTTTTATGCCGCTCGAATTATCCTCGAAAACTCCTCTGCGTTCAAACTCGCCCCCCCAACTAATGCGCCGTCTATTTCTTTTTGAGAAAAGAATTCCTGGCAATTGCTCCCCGTTACGCTTCCCCCGTATAAAACTCGAATACTCTCCGAAGCTTCTCGGGAAAGTATCTTCGACAAAAATGAACGAATCAAAGAACAAACGCGGGCTGCTTCGTTTCCATCACACACGTTCCCCGTTCCAATAGCCCAAACTGGTTCGTATGCAATAGCCATATCGAGAAGTTCAATCGCATCGATCCCCTTCAATCCTCTCGATAATTGTTTTTTTATCACTTTTTCGGTCATCCCTTTTTCTCGCTCTTCAAAAGTTTCCCCAACGCAAAGAATCGGCTTCAAATTCGAATAAAGCAATCTCCTTAGTTTCAAGTTAACCGTCGCGTCGCTTTCCGAAAAATAATGCAACACTTCTTTAGGATACGAGCAGGAATCGAACCTGCCTCTCCGCTCGCTATGCCCGACGATACAATACGTGCATCCGGCATCGCATAACATCGCTGCAGAAACCTGTCCCGTAAAAGCCCCTTTTTCTTCCCAAAAGACATCTTGCGCCCCGAGTTTCAGCGGTGATTTTTTCAATGCCATATATACATGGCATAACAAAGGAAAACTCGGGCAAACGACGACATCTATGTCAGTGCGTTTTTCTACTGCGGGCAAAATACTCTCCACCAAACTCAATCCTTCGGGAACGGTCAAATGCATCTTCCAATTGCCTGCTACCAATCTTCGTCGTGCCATATCGCCCTCGTGATGATTGTAGCCCGAGCGTAGGTAAACTGTTTATCTCTACGGAGGTTCTCTTGCCTAAAATCGCTGAAATTTTCGCCCGCGAAATTCTCGATAGCCGAGGCAACCCCACTTTAGAAGCGGATGTAAGACTCGAAGATGGAAGTTTCGGGCGTGCCGCCGTTCCTTCGGGCGCAAGCACCGGAGCGTATGAGGCTGTAGAACTTAGAGACGGCGATCCAAAACGTTATGGCGGTAAGGGTGTTCTTCGCGCAGTAAGTAATGTCAATACTGAAATCGCTCGAGCGCTCCGTGGAATGGAGGCTATCGAGCAAAGCGCAATTGACAACCGACTTTGCGAGCTGGATGGAACACCAGACAAATCGAGATTGGGTGCTAATGCGATTTTAAGCGTTTCCCTCGCCGTAGCGAAGGCAGCAGCCGATAGCGCGCGAGTCCCTTTGTATCGTTACATAGGGGGGGAAGATGCGAATGTTCTTCCCGTACCCTTTATGAACATCCTGAACGGCGGGAAACACGCAGAAAGCAACGTAGATTTTCAAGAGTTCATGATTGTCCCAGCAGGAGCACCTTCTTTTTCTACAGCGCTCCGAATGGGCGCAGAAGTTTATCACGCGCTGAAAAAAATTTTGCACTCACGCAGACTCGCTACCGGTGTCGGTGACGAGGGGGGGTTCGCCCCGAATTTAGAAACCCAAGAACTCGCTTTCGATTTGCTCATCGAGGCGATAGAAAAAGCGGGATATCAGCCCGGTACACAAATCTTTCTCGCAATTGATCCGGCAAGCACCGAATTCTTTTCTCAAGGAAAATATCGTTTCAAAGCAGGCCAAACGAGGGAACGTGATTCGAAAGACATGGTGGACTACTATCGTTCACTTCTCGAAAAATATCCTTTAATCAGTATCGAAGATGGTCTTGCGGAAGACGATTGGGACGGATGGAAACTTCTCACTTCCTCTTTGAATGAGCATTGCCAACTCGTAGGAGATGATATCTTCGTGACGAATCCCAAGCGTTTACAACGTGGAATAGCAGAAAAGGTCGCAAACAGCATTTTGATTAAACCGAACCAAATCGGAACGCTCACCGAAACGATACACACTATAAAACTCGCGAAAGAAAACTCTTACACGACGATGATAAGCCATCGCAGCGGCGAGACGGAAGACACGACGATTGCTGACCTCGCCGTCGCTTTGCGAACCGAACAAATCAAAACAGGCGCGCCTTGCCGAACGGACCGAGTAGCGAAATACAATCAACTCCTTCGCATCGAAGAATCTTTAGGTTCGTCGGCTCACTACGCAGGAAAAGAAGCCTTGAAAGGTTGGATAAAGGCTGCTTTATGATAAGGAGACAACTAACCCCGAAAGGCTCAGAGATAACTTATGGTATGTTGAAAACTCCCTAACAAACCACTCTAACGACCAAGGAAGGTCAAAAAAAGAACACGATGTTCCGAAGAACGAAAATCATCTGCACCTTAGGACCCGCCGTAGACTCTTACGAAAAAATTCTCGACTTGGTGAGGGCGGGAATGAACGTCGCAAGAGTCAACTGCAGTCACAGCACCAGCGAACAAAGAAAACGTTGGGTTGAATGGACGCGCAAAGCCTCGGAAGAGGAAAACACCTATGTAGGGATACTTTTCGATTTATCTGGACCGAAATTTCGTCTGGGTGAAATTCCCGGAAATGGACTCGAAGTGTCTCGAGGACAAGAGATAGAAATCGGTACGTCTCCAGGTCAACTTCCGATTTTGGAAAAGAAAGTTTTGGAGAGACTTCGCAAAGGCTCGCAAATACTGATTGGCGATGGAGAAGTCTCTTTCCGAGTGAAAACGATTCGGAATGATAAAATTATTTTATCATGCCAAACGGGGGGGCTCGTTCGTTCTCGACAGGGTATCACCCTCGTAGGTCAGAGTTTCGACGTTCCAGCACTGACAGACCAAGACAAGCGCGACCTTAAAGAGGGACTCGAACTCGGAGTGGATTTCGTTGCACAGAGTTATGTCCGCAGTGAAAAAGACGTTTTGGAACTTGCAGAACTGATACGCGCTCACGATTCACCCGTTCAAATCGTTTCGAAAATCGAAACGAAACAAGCCGTGGATTCCATCGAGAAAATTCTTTCGGTTTCGGATTGCGTTATGGTCGCTCGTGGGGATTTGGGATTGCAAATGTCCATCGAAGATGTTCCTATCGTTCAAAAGAAGATTATCGCGCTTGCGAGAAACTTGGGAAAACCCGTTATCACCGCCACACAAATGCTCGAAAGCATGATCGAATTCCCTCGCCCGACGCGCGCAGAAGCAACCGACGTGGCGAATGCGATTTTAGACGGCACCGATGCGACGATGCTCAGTGCAGAAACCGCGGTGGGGAAATATCCTATCGAAGCTACCCGTCAAATGCACCGATTAGCCATAAAAACCGAAAAAAGCGCTACGTTTCAAAAAGCAACCGAGTCGCAACGATTCACGAGAAATATAACTGCAACGGAGTCCGTTGCCAAAGCGGCATGCGAGATGGCGCAAGCCCTCGATGTGAAAGCGATCCTGAGTTTTTCCATTACGGGATTTACGGCAAGAATGGTGTCTAAATGTCGCCCTCGAGTCCCGATTCTTTGCGCGACGTACCGCGTTCGAACAGCAAGACAAGTCTCTTTGCTTTGGGGAGTCCGTCCTTTAATTACGGAAGAGTTTTACAGCACCGAAGAGATGATTTCGCACGGTTTTGCTGCTTCTATTCGAGAAAAAATTCTTTCCCCTCACGACACCGTCATAATTACTGCGGGGATTCCCGTCGGCAAACCTGGTGCAACGAACATGGTAACGCTCATGAAAGTTTTCGTTCCGGAGGATAAAAGATGAAACGGTTTTGGTTATGGTTTTTTGCAATTCTCGTCATGTTCGGAATCGCTTTGTATTGGAATCGTAACGATATTATGCTCTTTTGGGAGCAATGGCAATGGAAAGAAAAAAACGAAGCACGCGCGCTCGCTGCAGAAAAAGAACGAGCCGAACTCCTCGAGCAGAAATCGAAAATCGAAGACATCTCCGGGAAAGAAGAACTCGCAAGGATAAAAGGCTACGAAAAATCGAACGAAAAACCGCTCATGATTTCGCCCAAATCCGGAAACTCGAAGTCGAAGAAAAATAAATGAAGATTTCGTGATTTCAAACTTTTCGCGGCAAGATAAACCTGAAGGAAGGATTTTTAGACAAGCATTTACCGTTATAATCTATACAGATGCCCGACTCTAACAACATTCGAATCGGCACCTCCGGTTTTAGTTACGACGACTGGATTGGGGTCTTCTATCCACCTAATCTCCCTAAAGGAAAATGGTTGGAGTATTATTCCGCTCGATTCGATTGTTTGGAAATCAACTCGACATATTACGAATGGCTTTCCGCGAAAGTTATGGAGAATTTCGTAAAGCGAGTTCCTGTTTCGTTTCGTTTTTCCGTAAAACTCCATCACAGCCTCACACACGAAAGAACCGAACTGCAAAAAGGCGTTCTTGCAACCATAGAACAAAACAAACCTTTGACGCAATCCGGAATGCTTGCTACGCAGCTCGCGCAATTCCCCCCCTCTTTCCAAAACACCAAGACATCTTGGGAATGGTTGAAGCGCCTATCTGAAACAATCGAACCTCTAACAGTGGAGTTTCGACATGCGAGCTGGCAAACTCCGGAGACGGTCGAGAATCTACGTGAAATGCGAGTTTCGCTTTGTTGTGTAGATCAGCCGAAACTTCCCGGTTTGCTCAAATGGCAGCCCGTCGTAACTATAAGCCCAGCATACATACGCTTCCATGGTCGCAATGCCGACAAATGGCATATACACGAGCATGCATGGCAAAGATATGACTACTTATATAGTGAAGAGGAACTTTCGGAACGTGCTCCCGATGTGTTAGAAATGTCACGACAAGCCAACGAGACTTTGATTTTATTCAACAACCACTACGCGGCTCAAGCGATCGCCAATGCCAAACAATTCGGGAAAATTTTAGGTCTCATTAAAGAAGAACACATAAACAATCCGCGCGAAAAAGAAGAACAGAAAAGTTTATTTTAGATGCCATATCGCGAAAAAATGCCTCTTGCGAAGCAGGAGGAATTTTCACCAGCATGATGAGAAAAAGCCTCAACAGCAGGAGCTGTTGAGGTATAAAAAATCCTTGCTCCCTAACTCTGTTTTGTAATTCTCATTCACCTTCGTTAGTTTAACCCTCGTTTACGTATATAAGTTACTTCTCAGTTTCTCTAAGTTTTGCCTTTGAAGTCTTTCAATTTCTCGATCATCTTGGGAACGGCGACATATAAGTCTTCCACCAATCCGTAATCCGCAACCTGAAAAATCGGTGCATCCGGGTCTATGTTAATCGCCACGATAACTTTGCTGTCTTTCATCCCCGCTAAATGCTGGGTGCTTCCGCTGATTCCAACCGCAATATAAAGTTCCGGGGCGACGATTTTTCCCGTTTGACCTACTTGCAGTTCGTTCGGAGCGATACCGCTGTCCACTGCTGCGCGCGTCGCTCCAGCAGCCCCCCCGAGAGCATCTGCCAAGCCGCCGATGAGCAATTCGAAAGTCGCAGCATCTTTCAAAGGGCGCCCCCCCGAAACGACGACGCGTGCCTGCGTCAAATCAGGGCGCCCCGATTTTGGCGCACTCTTAGAAATCCGTTTCGTCACACCTTCGCAATTCAAAGAAATGCGCTCTTTCCGAACACTCTCCGTTCGCTCGGGATTTCGGAATGCCGTGGAACGCACGCTCACTACAAATTCATCGGAATCCACGTGCACCCTCGCTAAAATATTTCCTGCAAACATCGGGCGAGTGAATTCACGACTTTCATGAATCTCCATCACGTCGCTCACCATCGGACGGACTAATGCGCCGCTTAAACGCGGTAGAAAGTCCTTTCCGAACATAGTCGAGAGACCTGCGATTACGGGATACTTCCTCGCTAATTCCGTCAATCCGCGAACGAGGACCTCGGAGGGGGGAACATCCTCGAGTTCTGCACAGAAGCACGTTTCTTCTTGGTAGCCTTCTTTCGGCTCGCCCATCAACAAAAGCAAATCGAAAGGTTGACCGTAGCGTTGCGCAAACGCAGCCAGAGGGGCCGCTTCGCTTGGATTTTCTGCGATAAGCAATAGTTTCGCCATTTCGAAATCTAAATCACTCCTGCTTCTTCGCGTAAAAGCCTGAGGAGTTCGTCTACGTTCTCCACTTTACGACCCGCCTTACGGGGGGGTGCTTCACGCATTTCTATAACTCTTACGCTACATCTCATTTCTACTCCGAGTTCTGAAAGCGGAATTTTTTCTATCGGCTTGGAACGCGCTTTAATAATTCCAGGCAGCGGCACGTAACGAGGCTCGTTCAACCGCAAATCGGCAGTAATCACCGCCGGCAAAGGAAATTCGAGAACTTCTTGTCCGGTATCCGTCTCGCGTGTTGCTTTCGCTGTTCCGTTTTCTAAAACGACCTCGCTCGCAAATGTCGCCTGCGGATAATCGAGCATCGCCGCCAACATCTGCCCCACCTGATTGCTGTCGTCATCGATTGCCTGTTTTCCCATAAGAACCAAATCCGGTTTCTCTCGTTGTACAACTTGAAACAGTGTCCTGGCGATGTCAAAAGAATCGTATTTCGCCTCCGTTTCGATTAAAATCCCCCTGTCCGCCCCCATCGCCAATGCCTTTCGTAACTGTTCTTCGCAAATCGAAGCACCGATAGAAACCGCGATGATTTCGCAACCTCTTTTTTCTTTTATTCGAACCGCTTCCTCCATCGCGATTTCGTCGAAAGGATTGATGTCGAATTTCAAACCCGTTTCTTCGATTCCCGAGCCATCGGCTTTCAATCGCACTTTCGCAAAAGCGTCGGGAACGCGTTTGATAGGCACGAGAATCTTCATCTTGCTGTTAATTATGCAACGGCTTACCGGTTTCCAACATGTGCTTGATTCGCATTATGGTAAGAGGTTTTCCCAACAAACGCAAAAAGGTTTCTCTTTCTCGCTCCAAGCAATCCTCGCGCGATTTGGATTTCACGAAAATATATTTCACTTCGTCCGCCAGCATCGCACCGTAGTCCCCCAATTCTCCGTTTTGTCTCGCCTTCTCACTTTCTCCATCGATCATCGCCGAAAGCATTGGGGGGGTTGGCACCCATTCCTTTTTAGGTTCTTCCACTCGGGGACTGTGAATGGAGCGATAAATCAATTCATCCGGATTCGCGATAACTACATCTCTTTCACGAAGAAAGAAACTTTTCAAACCTTCGTATCCATGGAAGCGTTTCGATAAGGCTACGGATAATGCTGCTCGGCACATCGCTTTCGCATCTCCTTGCGTCCGTTCCCTCAACAAAGTGCATCCCCCCCCTGCTGGAACTAATCCTACGGAAACTTCCGGCAAGGAAAGAATGGCTTCCGGTGTCGAAACGACCATACGGCAATGCATCGCCATCTCGAGTCCTCCACCGAAGGAGTAATCGTGCAAACCTGCTGCCGAGGGACATTTTCGTAGCAAATCCCCCGCTCTCTGCAAATCGCGCAGTGCCTGCTCGACTTCGGAAAAACGCTTCTCCTCTGCAGCGCGCAAGAAAAACCTCAAATCGTAACCGGCGGAGAACGCTCTTCCTTCGTTCACCAAAGTCAAGTGAGAATCCGGATGCGTTTCAATCCACTCGATAATCGCTCGCACGATTTCCGGAGTGATAACGTTCATCTTCGTAGCGAATTCGAACAAGAACCCCCCCGTGCCATCCTCACGAATTATCCATCCGTCTCCCGCGCGAATCACCGGAAAGTCGCTCATGCTCGCGAATTTGGGATTTCTATCGCGTTCTGTATGGATCGCTAATTGAAAATTGTAACATTTGCCATCGGTATAAAAAGGAGTCTTTTCGCGCAAAACAGGTTTCTCCCAAAATTTTTCCAAAGAATCCAAGCCGATCTCATCAATCAACTCGAAAGGACCTAACTCCCAACCCCATCCCCATTTCATCACCCGGTCGAAATCCTCTACATTGCGGCTGATTTCCCCCCCAATCTCGACTGCGTATTCCAAAGCGGGTACTAAATGCAATCGCAAAAAATCACCAACTTCGTCTCGTAGTTCCAACCCTTTCCGCAATCGTTCTCCTATCGGAAGTTTCGCTAATTCTTCTAAACTTGGAATTTCAGGAGGAAGCTGCGCCCGGTAGGCTTTCGTATTGAAATCGAGTACGAAAAATTCCGAACCTTCACGTTGATAATAACCTCTGCCCACTTTCGTGCCTAAACGCCCCGACTCGATGAGATATGCCAAAGAAGAAGGCATCTGCAATATCGAAATCTTCGGATCTGTTTTACAACGCTCGAGAAGGTGGTTTGCGATGTTTTGCATCACATCTAAACCGATTAGATCGCACAATCGAAACACCGCCGTTTTGGGCCTTCCCATGAAAGGACCCGCAATCGCTTCGACGACTTCGATAGGAAATCCCAACTTCTCCGTTACATGAATCGCTTGAAATAAAACCCACATTCCGAAACGATTCGAAATAAATCCAGGTGTATCTTTCGCCCGCACCACGCGTTTCCCGAATCTATCTTCTAAAAATTCCGTGAAAAGTTCGACGATTTCAGGATCGGTCTCTTCTGTAGGAATCAATTCGACTAATTTCAAATAGCGGGGGGGATTGAAAAAATGTGTTCCGAGAAAACGTCTTCGAACGGGTTCACTCCATCCCTGCGCCAACTCACGAATCTCCAATCCACTCGTGTTCGTGGACACCATGGCATTTTCTCGCAAAACCCTCTCGATGTTGTTATAGAGTTCTCGTTTCGCTCGCATATCCTCCACGATCGCTTCGCACACCCAATCCGCCTCACGAAGACGAGCCAAATCCGAATCCATCCCACACACGGTGACCCTTTCCAAACTCTCATGATCATAAAAATGAGGAGGTCTTGCCCCTTGCGTTCGTTCTAATCCTTGCCTTGCAACATCCTGCGTGATGTCATACAGAAGAACTTCGAATCCCAGATTTGCAGCATGTGCTGCAATGCCACCCCCCATTGTTCCGGCTCCGATTACGGCGATTTTTTCGACTTTCATTAACCTTTCTTGAGACAAGGAAAAACCTCCATTTTGTCAAGAGAACTTGTGAAGCATACCCAAGATAATTATTCGAATCTGAGGGTTGCTTCGTTCCTACAAACAGTTCAACCGATTGCGGTGAATATGACAAATCGCAACCGCCATCGCATCCGTGATGTCATCGGAAAGAGATTTTTCCCGTAAAGCGAGAATGCGCTCGACCATAAAAGCCACTTGTTTTTTCGGTGCGTTTCCATTGCCCGTTACGCTCGTTTTCACTTCGGCTGGGGAATACTCGAACCACTCCAAACCCGCCTCCGCGCAACAAGCCAAAATCACCCCCTGTGCCTTCGCAACATCCAGCGCTGTCTTTCGATTCGCGCCGAAGAATAGTTTCTCAGTCGCTACCGCATCGGGATGAAACTTTTCGATGATTGCACGGATTTCTCCTTGGATTCGGATCAATCTCTCCGGCAACCGGCATTTGGAGTCGGTTTCGATAACTCCGTAACTGATAACACTGAGATTCGCGCTGTTTTCACTAACGAGCGCATAACCCACTCTTCCGTATCCTAAGTCTATTCCTAAAATCTTCACTGTCTAATGTCGAGTTATTATTTTCTACTTACGTTCGAAATTCTATGCTCTCCCGAATCTTCGCATTAATTCATCGAGCGTCAAGGTTAGGGTAATCGGTCTTCCATGCGGGCAAAGATATGGATTCTCGGTCTCCGCAAGGTCGCGAATCAATTGCTCCATCTCCGCGAGTTGCAACAGATCTCCCGCTTTCACCGCCATACGGCAAGCACTCGTTATCCAAATTTTATGGCGCGCGTCTTTCACTTTCGCATGTCCGTTCGATGCAATTTCCTCCACCACTTCCTGCAAAATCCTGCGATAATCTTTATTCGCCACGACTGCAGGCACGCTGCGAATCAAAAAATTCGTTTTCCCGAAAGGTTCTAAACGAAACCCGACACTCGCCAACTCTTCCAAACGTTCGGTGAGCGTCAAGGAAACACTTCTATCGAATTCGACGCTCTCGGGGGTAACCAAGGACTGTGTCTCTATCGCTCCCCCCCCTTTCAACCCGCAAAGCACCTCGTACAAAACGCGCTCGTGGGCTACGTGTTGATCAATCACTACTAATCCTTTCCGAGTCGAAGCGACGATGAACGTTGCTGCAATTTGACCCAAAACCCGCAAATCATCCAGCAATTCGATAAAGGGAAACCTTTGCGACATCTCTGGGCTATACGTAGTCGTCGCAAATAAATCCTTCGGCAAAGAGTCATTATCCCCCCCCGAAGACTGAAATTCACCGGCATGAACAAAAGAAGGAACACTCACTACCGGGGCTGCGGAAGGCATGAGCCCGTGGCTTTCCAATCCCGTCTTAATCGCCAACCGTATCGCATCGAAAACCATACCTTCGTTTTGAAATTTGATTTCACTTTTCGTCGGACTCACGTTGACATCTATCCCCGCAGGGTCGACATCCATAGACAAAACGCATATGGCATATCTTTTTTCCGGTGTCAAACTCCGGTATGCCGCATCGATCGCTGCATAAAGCACCTTCGAACGAACAGGACGGCCATTTACGAACACCCATTGTTGCGCGCGAGTCGGACGATTGACATGGGGGGGGCTAACGAACCCTCGTATGCGCATGCCGGAAAACACCGTGTCCACTTCCGCTAAAGTCTTCGTAAGTTCTAATCCCAAAACTTCTATAAGAACGTTGAGTAAATCACCCGATCCATCGGTTCGTAATACCACTTGGTTGTCTACACAAAAACGAAACGCGACATAGGGGTGCGCCATCATATAGCGTATGACCACGTCGTGACTCGCCTGCATCTCCGCCAAATCGGATTTCAAAAATTTCAAACGGGCAGGGGTGTTTTGGAAAAGACCTTCGACACAGATTTCCGTACCCCTCGGTCCGGAAATAAATTCCGATAGTTTCTTTTCACCGTATTCCACGACCAAGCGGAATCGGCTGCCATCACCCTCGCCTGTGCTCAACGTCATCTTCGAAACCGAAGCGATGCTCGGAAGGGCTTCCCCTCGAAAGCCCAAAGTGCTGACTCGCTGAAGGTCTGAGGAAGATCGAATCTTGCTGGTTGCGTGTCTTTCTAACGCTTGCTCAGCGTCCTCGGAACACATTCCCTCTCCGTTGTCCGATACGATAATGCTTTTCTTTCCGGATTCGGAGATTTGAATTTCGATGCGTGTCGCCTGAGCATCTAAGGAGTTTTCGATAAGTTCTTTGATTACGCTCGCCGGTCGTTCGACGACTTCCCCAGCAGCGATTTGGTTCACCATCTTGGGGTCCAAGAGCACGACCCTTCGAGGCATATGAGGAATCTTACCTTGCAGATTCCCCACTCCTTTGGGTAAAGTCACTTATCTTAGGCTAATGGCAAAAATCTGTCAGGTTAGCGGCAAAAAAGGCAACAGCGCCAAACATATTCGGCACCGCCACTCGGGGCAGTGGAAGTATCGCGCGCCGAAGAAAAATCGCACGCAACTGCCGAACCTCCAGATGGTTTCCATCCAAACTCCCAACGGTCGTATACGATTAAAGGTGAGTACAAAAGCCCTCAAAAGCCCCGACTTCGCTGCAGTAGTGGCAGGACGAAAACCGATCCCCAAAGATTGGCTCAAAAAGCCACGCTACGAGGTTTAACGAGTTTTAGTTTCCACAATTGCAAACAGGAAACTAAATAGTTCGTCGAACTACAAACGATGAAATGCAGAAGACAACGAGAACTGCATGAGCACTCGAAATAAAATTTTCATATGGATATTCCCTTTAGGGTTGTTGCTCGCTTCGGGTTGCAATCCTAATAAAACAGTCCTGCCGGATGGCGCGTCGGCTCAACCGCCTGAGCCCCCCCATAAAATCACACATACGGCGAACGAACTAGTTAATGAAGCCCTGCAAAGTCTTCAAGTTTCAGGAATCCCCGAACCCCCCCTTAACGCAAAGTCTACTCGTGAAGACAGAACGACATTTTTGCTCGCAACGAAAAAATGCCTCCAGGCTCTTCTTATGCTTCCACAGGCAGAAACAAGCACTTTCGTTCCCCCCCCTAATCTCGTTCCCCCGAACCGCACAGAAGAAATCCTCGTTCTCAGTCGAGTTCTTGCAGTAGAACTCGCAGATGCAATTGACCGCAATGACGCAAAAAGAGCCGCTGCAGCTCTTCGAGCGGCTTTTCATTACGCTGACTATGTCGCATCGGAATCTATCGCAAGCGCACTCGCTGCTTCTGCAATAACAGATGTGCTTATCTCCGGTGTTAAAACCGTTTCTTCGCAACTGGATGCAAGTATGACCGAGCACCTATTGAACACAATCGAAGAAGTAGCGAATTCTCCCGCGCCTATCGAAAGCACTTTCCAAAATGAAAAAGCCCGCCTTCGAAAATGGAAAGACACCCTCGCCCACTCGAAACAACCCGTGAGCGTCGCGCAATTTCTTTCGAAAATTAAAGAGTTCCTATCCGCAGAAAATCGTCTCAATCCAGACACAGAAAAAATGCTTCGTGCATTTGCAAAGAAAACCAGCAAGAAATCCGAGAGTCTCCCCCCCGCACTTCTTGCGCAAGGCGCATCTCTCGCCTATAGAAGAGTCGAAGAAACGCTTGCAGCAGCACTGAAAGGAAAACCCACTCCCAACCTCGATTTAGATCCGAAATCCCATCTCATCGCATCGCTTTATTTATGGCGCCTTAAACCATGGCTGATTAATGCAAAAGACCTCGATGCAATCCGTCAAGAAAATTTCCGACTCTTAGCCCTTTCGATTCGTCTATTGAGCATGGAATTGCCGGATTCCTTGCAAACTTTCGGAGAAAATGCAATAAGTCCGGTCAACGGTTTGCCATTCGAATATAAACGTCTGGAAAACGATTTCGAACTCGTGCGCCCGAGAAAAACCAAATCATGATTGCGCGATTGACAGGAGAAATAGCAGAAAAAGGACAAGGGTATGTCGTCATCTTCGCGGGGGGGGTCGGCTATCAGGTCTTCGTAACCGAACGCTGTCAATCCTCTCTTCCTGATGTCGGAATGCCCGTGGATCTTTTCACGAAGCAGATTGTACGTGAAAACGAAATCGCACTATATGGTTTCGAAACCGCCAGCGAAAGACGACTCTTCGAGTTGCTTCTTTTGGTCAACGGAATGGGGCCGAAATTAGCCCTCTCGCTTCTCGGAAACTTGGGCGAAGAGGGCATCATCTCTGCGATATTGCAAGACGATTGGAAAACGCTCACGCGCGCTCCGGGTCTCGGCGCAAAACTCGCAGAAAGAATCAAACTCGAACTTGCCGACAAAATCCGCGAGGAGTCCCTTCTCGGCAAAATCGGAAAACCTCGAACTCCTGTTTCCGATGATGTCGTAGAAGCGCTCGTGGCTTTGGGACACAAACGTGCGGAAGCGGAGCGAGCCGCTCGTGCCGCTCGACAAGAAACGAAAGAAACCGATGCGAAAATTCTCCTGCCCATCGCATTGCGACACGCAGCAACGAAAAAATAATGCCATTCTAAGAAGTAGGAGATAACGCTATTACGAACATGAATCCTCCAACCGAAGAAAGAACTTTGTCTCCGGAAATCCAAGAATCGGACCTCGAGTGGGATTTGACCCTCCGTCCGAAAAAACTGAACCAATTCATCGGTCAGGAAAAAATCAAATCGAATTTGCGCGTCTTCATCGAAGCAGCGAAATCACGCAAAGAGCCTCTCGACCACGTTCTCTTAAAAGGTGCACCGGGGTTAGGAAAAACTACGCTTGCGCACATCATCGCATACGAGATGAATGCGCCAATACGGGTTACATCTGGACCTGCTATCGAAAGACCTGGTGACCTCGCGGCGATTCTCACGAATTTAGAAGAAGGCACCGTGCTCTTCATTGACGAAATTCACCGCTTGAGTCGTCCCGTCGAAGAAATCCTTTATCCTGCGATGGAGGATTTCAAATTGGATATCGTTATCGGAAAAGGTCCAGGCGCACGCAGCATCCGATTAGACCTCACTCGATTCACATTGGTGGGGGCGACAACACGCGCAGGATTGCTCACCGGTCCTTTGCGCGATAGATTCGGAATCGTGCACGATTTCGAGTTTTACGATATTGCGTCGCTCGAAACGATCGTAAATCGCTCTGCAAAGATTTTAGGTTACTCGATTTCTAAAGAGGCATCCCGAGAAATTGCGACGCGCAGTAGAGGCACCCCACGTGTTGCCAATCGTTTATTGAAAAGGATTCGCGATTTCGCACATCACAGGAACGTTTCCTCTATCGATGTCGAAACCGCGCGTTATGGTCTCGAACAACTCGAAATTGACGAAAACGGGCTCGATAGAATGGACCGACAGATTCTCACCTGCATCATCGAGCAATTCGGAGGTGGACCGGTTGGCGTCGAATCTATCGCCGCCGCAGTCTCTGAAGATTCAGGAACTATCGAGGAGATGTACGAGCCTTATCTTTTGCAACAAGGTTTTCTGCAACGGACTTCTCGCGGTCGTGTGGCTGGCGAAGCGGCGTATCGAATCTTGGGAAAGACCGCGCCAAAAAGACAGGTCGAATTGTTCTGAAAAGTGAAACGCAATGCGCGTTTCATTAAACACGCAATACTAACGCAATCTATTCCTTTTCTGCTACGAGGTTTCGCAAAGCTCTGGCTAAGCGTTTATATCCAGCAGTGAGATACCAATCATCGAACCATTTGGAGACGTATTTTATGCCGGGTAAGAGCTCAGCGTGCTCAAGTGCTTGTCGTAGTTCTTCTGCTGCCTTCGATGCGGCTTGGTCCATCTTTTCTTGGTCGAATTTTTCGGGACTCATTGTTTCTCTTCCCTCATGTTTCAATCCGTACTAGTTTACAGGTTGTTCTCTTTGCGAAGCAGGGAGAACCTCTAAGGAGACGGAACTAAAAAGTGTCTGTTATTTTATTCTCGCATTCTGAAGCGCATTCATCCTAAAGTTACTACTTTAGCCCCCCCAGTAAATTTTATCATCTCCGAGGAGGCAATGGATGTAGTTGAATTGACCGTCGTGATACCAAATATGGCTGACCGCGATTTGGGCAATCATGAAAAGCGGAGCCTCTTGACCCCACGGTGCTCTCACGACTTTGCTCAAAGTCTCATCGCTTGCTTCGTTGATCGCTGTTACGAGTTCTTCGCTAGCGCTTTCCAACGTAGAAATTGCATCTTCGCGATTTGCGATTCGCTCTGCCAATACTTTCAGGGAATCGTCATCGCTAGGCGGTGGAGAATTCCCTTTCAGCGTTTCCGCAGTCCAATACATGAGTTCGAGTGCGTCGGCTGCGAGCAAATTCGCCGGTCGCGTGCGACCACCGAAAGTCGACGTCCATTTGTCTTCAGGAATCGCCCGGATGTCGGCGGTTGCCATAGAAGTCACGATTTTCAACCATTCTGTAAGATACTTGCGAGCATTTATGCCCTTCGCCGTAGTTTCCATGCCAGACATGATAACATAAAAATTACCGGGTCTTTAGTTGTAGTCGCCATTCGAAAAAACTATTTTCATTCCAAGGATGATGGGAGTCATGTTCCTTAGGAATTCATATCTTATGTCTTATATTCAGTATGTCTCCGTCCTGAACGATATAATCTTTTCCTTCCAACTTCACTGCATGCTCTTCGTGGCATTTTCTAAGGCTGCCGAGACGTTCGAAGTCGCTGAAATGAATCACTTCGGCGCGGATGAAACCCTTAGCGATATCGGTATGTATCGTCGCAGCGGCTTTTAGGGCATTCGAACCTTTCTTCAAAAGCCAAGCCCTCGCCTCGTTCCCCACCGTCGTATAAAAAGTAATCAAACCTAAAGAATCGCAAGTCTTTCGAACGAGAACTTCGGAACCTAATTCCCTCAATCCATACGTTTCCATAAACGATTTTCTTTCATCGGGTTCCATTTCCATGAGTTCCTTTTCCAATTTTGCGCACAAACGAACGATGGGAAACGAACCCGAATACCTTTTTTCTTTAAAGATTTCATCCTCCGCGCAGTTCATTGCGATGATCACCGGCTTTGCAGTTATGAATTGGTAATGCTCTAAAAATTCCTCCTCTTTCATCAATTCCGTCGAGCGAAGCGCGGTTCCACTTTCCAAATATTTTTTTACTTTTTCGAGCAAAGCATGATGAGATTGTTCCGCGTCGGTTTTCGAAATTTTCGCTAACCGTTCTAAACGATTCTCGATCATCTGCAAGTCTGCTACGATCATCTCCGTTTCGATGGCATCGACGTCCCTTTCAGGGTTAGGCGGAGCGTGGAATGGAATGGACGGATCGTCGAATTCGCGAACGACATGTACGAAGGCATCGAAACGTCTTGCGGCCTCTGCAAAATCGCTGCTTTTCACCCTACCAGCTTCGGGAACCTTCACGGCGTTGTCCCAAAACTCCAAAGTCGCATAGGTACGCTTCTTGGGTTGAACATCTTCGCATAACGCATCGAATCTCGAGTCAGGAACCTTTACTGCAGAAACATCCCCGTGAAAGTGTCCCCCAGAAATGGCATGGAAAAGTGTAGTTTTTCCAGAAAAAGCATAACCGATTATTGCGACTTTCACCGTGATTCAACGCTCCTCGGGAACGAATTCGATATGCATTTCACGATGCCCCAACTGACGAGGAAGCACCCAGAACGCATAGACAGCAGCCAGGGTGACGATTGCCAAAATCCAAAGCACCCACGGGAAGTGTTTGCGTTTCTTATGCTTTTTTTGCAAGCACCAGGATTATGCGCAACCTATCGCGTCCGTAAACGCAAACCTCCTTCCAAAACGAAAGAACAGGAGAACAGAGTTCCTACCTAAAAAAGCAAAGTTTGTCGGAATTCGTATAAATTCTCCAGGTTTTTCGAGCATCGGTGAGAACACCCGTGCTACTATTTGTGACAATGGTTCAACGACTTCCGGAGTGGCTAAAAATTCGCATCCCTCGGCCAGATGTGATTAAAGAGGTCGAGCAAATGATGCGCAAGGCGCGTTTGCATACCGTTTGCGAGAGCGCGCGATGCCCGAACCTTCCGGAGTGTTGGTCGCAAAAAATAGCGACCTTCATGATTTTGGGTGACACATGTACTCGCGCATGCGGCTTTTGCGCGATTAAAGTAGGCAGACCACTTTCCATAGATCCAGAAGAACCGGACAACGTCGCAAAGGTTGCAGAAGAATTGGGATTGAAACACATTGTCGTTACGAGTGTCGCACGTGATGATCTTCCCGACGAAGGAAGTGCTCAATTCGCGAAAACCGTTAGCGCATTGCATGAACGTTTGCCCTATGCCATCGTAGAAGTTTTGACACCCGATTTCAAAGGAAAAAGAGAATGCATCCAAACGGTTTGCGATTCCAAACCGGAAATCTACAATCACAATGTCGAAACCGTCAAGCGATTACACGTAATTGTTCGTCCGCAAGCGAAATACGAACGTTCTTTGCGAGTGCTCGAAACAGTGAAAGAAATCGCACCGAAGATCTATACCAAATCCGGCATCATGTTGGGTTTAGGAGAAACCCGAGAAGAAGTCATAGAAACACTTCGCGATCTTAGAAACGTAGGAGTAGATGCTGTAACGATAGGACAATATCTGAGACCGACGATGCGCCATCTCCCCGTGAACACGTTCGTTCATCCGAGCGTATTCGAAGAATATAAGAAAATCGGCGAAGACATGGGCTTTTTATTCGTAGCCAGCGGACCCTTCATACGTAGTTCTTACAACGCAATCGAATTCAGCAAAAAGGTAATGGCAGAACGCTTTGCATCCTTGGAGGCATAAGCGATTGATTACAAAAAGCTTCTAGGTTATTTACTAACAGCGCTTCCTACGGTTGCGTTGCTCATTTGGGCGGTGCCTTATCTCTTTCGTTCTCTCGAAGTGTTGAAAGGTCCCTTTTATTCGATTCGGATGTCCTACGAAGCAGAAGCGGGAACCGTCACTTTGCTCGCAGAAAAGGTGGATTTAAACCTTTATACAGGATTCATAAAGGCGGTCGACCTGAAATTATTCGACGAGACGGGAAACGAGGTTGCGCGTGCGAGCACACTGGATTTGTATGCCGCATTTCCATGGGTTGCACCGAGGAGATGGCACGGCACTGTGAACGATGTCGCTCTCGTCGTCGAAAGAGTAGGCAAGGCGAAGTGGAACCTTCAGACGCTTTTTCCAAAACCTCCCAAAGTGAAGCCCCCCCCTACCCCGTTTGTCTTTCAGATAACGAATTGCAAAGCGATTTATCGAGATAAAACGCTATCGAAACCGTATGCATGGAACGTAACCATCTCCGAATGTGCAATCAACGGTTTCGGGGATACATGGGACACGAGCTTCGATGCTTCGATTCGAGGCACCGGAAATCTCGCAGGTGACATTACTGCAGACGAAGAAGGGCTTCTTTCTTTCCAAGCATACACGGAGGGATTAGATGTCGGTACATTGCGAGAATATCTCGCTTCGCTTCCTGAATTAGCCGAATACGGGGCATGGGATAAATGGTCGGTAAGCGATGCCTTCGTAAGCGGAACGATACGATGGCAGAGGGGGGGGGAGAACAACATCTTACGCGGAAGTACGAAACTCGTTGCGAAAGATTTGCGTATCGGCGATTTCTTTTTCGATAACGCAGAATTCGAAGGAGATGTTTCGGAGCGCTCGCTGTTAGGCGATTTCAATGTGTACGGTGATAAATTTTCCGCCGATGCCTACGGGGCGCTCTTCTTTTCTCCGCGCATTGCATTTCGATTCGAAGGAAGCACACGCGTAGATTCTCCTACTGTTTTGAAAAAGTTATTCAAAGCTTTGCGCTATCCGCCCGATTTGCAGTTTCAAAACGCGCATTTCACGGGCTTTTTGCAGTGGGACGAAACTCTTATAGGGAATGGACATGCCGAAGCGGAGGCACTGAGATGGAAAGAGTATCGAACAAAGCAACTCCGAGCGAATGTATCCAGCGACGGAAAAATTCTTAGGCTCTCTAAACTCGTAGCACATGGCTACGGTTCGCCTATCGAAGGCGAATTATCTTTCACTATCGAGGACAACCCGACTGTTTTCGGTTTTTTGGAAGCAACCACACTCAACGCCGCTCAATTGCCTTGGTTCCCGAAAGAATATTTTTCTAACGGAAACTTAAATGTTTCTGCGATTCTTACCGGAAGTTTGAACTCACCGAGAGCTGTCATAAATGGACAAGGAAATATCACAGTCGCGCTCGAGGAGAACGGAAGCAAGAAAAAAGAAAAATTCGATGCCCAAGGGAGAGCCTTATTCGACGGCTCCACTATAGAAATTCAAGCATTCCACGCTGAAGCACCCTCTGGGATAATTCAAGCCAAGGGGAAGATACCGCTCACCACAGAAGGACTCGACCTCCGTATACGTGCGAATTCTCTCGACCTCGCTATGCTTCCGAAGCTCGATCTGCAAGGCACCAGTTATGTGGATTTGCGTTTATTGGGCTCTTTCAAAGAGCCGCTCGTAACCGGCCTAATGGAAGTCTATGAAATGAATCTAACGGATTATTCGATTCCTTTCGCTTCTGCTCGAATCGAATACTCGAACAAGCGTCTGCTTTTGGAAAATCTCGTCGCTCGCAGCGGAGTAACGATGGTGCGGGGAAATGCGCAATTGCAGTTAGACGAAACTCAAACGATATCAGGGGGGGGAGAAATCGTAGACTTTGGACTCTCTGCCGTAACAGACGAGCGTATTCACGGCTTACTCAAAGGAACATGGACTTTGGGAGGAAAGTTAGAACAACCCGTTGTGATTGCGAACGTTTCCGGTGAGAAGATCTTCGCCGATAAAGTCCCCATCGAGTCCGTTAAATTCATCGCGCGTTACGAAGGGCGAAGAATTCACTTGGATGAATTTCTCGCAAAACTCGACGACGGTACATTGACGATGACAGGAGAATTTCCATTAGAAGGAACCGGTGCCCTCACTGCGAAGTTAGAAAACCTTTCTCCGAGTGTGTTCTTGAACTACCTCACTGCTGAGGCGATCCCCGAGGGACGCATATCCGCGACTTTTACCGGTTCTTTCGCAGATGGCGAATTGAAAACGGCTTCGTTCGAATCTCGCCTTTCGGATATCACGGTAAATGAAGAGCCAGTAGGTTCTGGGTTCATAAACGCGCAATTTGCCAACGGAGAATGGACGGCAAATGCGGAATTCGGAAACATTCAAGGATTTTACGTTTTAGAAAACGGACTTTTCCGCCCGAATACGGAAGAAATCAGCGGCACAATTAGCGCTTTGAACGCAGATGTGGCGACTTTAATTCGCGTCGCTTCCGAGGATTTAAAGAAAAACGTTTCGCCCGATGTCTATCTCGAACTAAAAAAACTTCGAGGAAAACTCACATCGCAAACCGTTGTTGCCGGAACACTCGACAATCCCAATTTGATGGTCTCCCTTATAGGAAACGAACTCGGTTATCAATTGGCGACAGGCGAGGAGAAGCCGAAGGATTTGGGGGAATTCGAACTACAACTCGCGCGTAACGGAGGAAGATGGGATGTTCACAAAGCGGAGTGGAGAGAAGGTCCTATAGTCATGCGCATGTCGGGCGAGGAAAATTATTTCGTCGAGGACGGAGACATCAGCATGAACGGGGAAATCGAAAAACTCGATTTGAGTTGGCTTGCCCTTTGGATTCCCGAACTTTCTGATTTAAGCGGCAATTTATATATCCCGTTTCGCGTGAGTGGAAAAACTCGAACTCCAGAAATCCTCGCTTCCATAAGCGGTCGAGAAGTGAAATGGGCAGATTTGGGGGCAGATGGGTTGAATATTGACGCCCTTTACATACGCGAAGGTGCGATTCAAACCGAACAAGGGACGATAGAAAAGAAAGGAGCACTTTACGTGCGTGGTTTCGCCGCGGAATTGATCGACCTTTCCATTCCTTTTAGATATCCATTCGAGTTTCCTAAAGATGAGCCGATGCACGTTATGATTCACGCACCGCAAAGAGACCTCAACGATTTGAGCGCATTTTTCGGAGGTTTGGACACGCGCGTAACGAAAGGGACATTTTTAGGGGGGGCTTTAGAAGTGACCGGAACTTTGGAACAACCCGACATCCGAGGTAATCTCGCAGCGGTTGCGGAACGATTGAAATTTATGGAATCCGAAACCGTGCTTCGGCTCGATAAAGCGGAATTGAACTTCGGAGAAAAATCCATCGCACGATTAATTCTCGAAGGGGGGGGAGAAACTCAAGGTTCGTTTGTTTTCCGAGGTGGATACGATATCGAAACCGCCACATTGCTTTCTGATACGTATTTCGAAGCACAAAATTTACCTTTCCGACAAAGTTTCGACGACGGAACCGTAGTAAGCGGAATTCTCGACGCGAAAAACATTTATTTGCGTGGTTCTTTAGAAGAGATGACGGTGCAAGACATGAATCCGCAAGGAGAACTCGGTCATCTGCGCTTCTCCCAGGGAAGTCTTTTACTGGGAACTGGGCTAATAACACCTGGTGTGCCGATTCAATTTCCTGTGGAAGTGAATTTAAACTTAGAACACATCACCATTGAGCCATCGGTCTTGAGAAGCGGACCTTTGGATGCAACCTTTTCCGGATTCGGAACTTTGCGTGGTTCACTACAAGCGCCACACGCAGAAGCGACATTCATCGTGCACGATGGAGAGATCTCTTTGCCGACAGGGCCTGTTAACCTCGAAAGAGGAGGGAGCGCAAGTTTCACCTATGCACGAACTTGGCAAGGAGAAACCGGAGCCTCTCTTCGTGTTACCCTCCCCGCTACCACACAAATCCTTGCCTTCGATGGATTGAGCGTTCAAAGATATCGCATAAACCTGCTCATAACAGGTGACCTTTTTGAACAAAGAGAACTGCAAATTGATGCCTCTTCAGACCCGCCGGGTTTGACACGTGAACAAATCATGGCGGCTTTAGGGCAAGAACAACTATTCACTGCTCTCGGAAGTGCAGTCACAGGTGGAATCGAACGCGAAATTTCGGGTGTTCTCTATGCCGCCGCTCCCGGAATTCTCTCACCGATAACCCGCGCCATAGAAAAGGGACTTGCACTCGACTTCCTACTTTTTCAAATAAGTCCCACTGGCAAACCCGTCATGGTTGTGGGCAAAGAAATCGGAAAAGGTTTTACTTTAGAGTTCTTGGGGCATTTGCCTCTCACCCGTGAAACGAGCACAGGGCTCCAGGAACCCGACCAAATTCAACTCGTTTTTCGTCCACCTACAAGAAACCTGCTGTGGAATCGTCTATCCTTATCTTTAGGTTATGACACGAATCGGGACTGGCGAGCGTCTGCCACATACTCGATGCGATTCTGAAGAATCATCGAGAAACGATTCGCCTCGTGAACGGTCTAATGCAAAAAGACAGGGCTTTTTCGGAAGAGTCATGAGCACTGGGAATGATTTCGAAAAACTGGTGCTCGTCTTCGAAAGGCGTCTATACGCGCTTGCGATGAGACTGACCGGTAACCCTGAGGAATCTGCGGAAATGGTACAAGAAACATTCGTCAGAGCATACAAAGGTTGGAAAAAATTCAGGAAAGAATCACAAACCTATACTTGGCTGTATCGTATCATGATAAATCTCAATAAAGACAGGTTAGCAAGAATCGCACGACAAAAAGAACGGGAGGTTCCTATCGAAGCCATAAAGGAAATCGAAAAGAAAAGTGAATCGTTTACAACAACTGAAATCGAACCTTTGAAAAGTGTCGAATCGGAGGAATTACAAAGCCAGATTCAACAGGCAATAGACGCTTTGCCGACGGGGTATAAGGAATGCCTTGTTCTGAGAGAAGTGGAAGGGTTAACATATCAGGAAATCGCTGAAGTGATGGAAATTACGGAAGAGGCCGTGCGCAGTCGTTTGGCACGCGCTCGTCAACAAGTGCGACAGCGTTTGGCTCCGTATTTGAAGATTTGAATTTGAAGGTTTGAAATAGAACGATGCACAAGGAGGGTGCGATGCTGATAAAGAAAATTGTGTGGACGCTTTGTGTGGTGTTCTTAATATCACCGTCGTTCGCACAAGAAGAAGTCGTTGGTGATATCGTTATCCGAGGACTAACGAACATTAGCGAAACCGTCGTTCGCAATGTCATTCGTACGAAAGAGGGGCAAGTTTTTCAACAGAGTCAACTTGCACGCGACCGCCAAGCGCTGGAATCCTTGGGTGTTTTTCAAGACGTGAAGGTTTACGGAGTCTTTCTCAATGAAACACGAACGTGGCGTGTAATCGTAGAGGTCGTGGAATGGCCCCTTGTTCGCGAGGTGCGAATTTCTGGAAACACCCTCATTCCCGAAGAAAAAATCCGAAGCGTTTTAAAGATAAAAACCGGAGAAATCTTCAAACCGATTTACTTAGAAGAAGACGCATACGCAATTACGAAACTTTATCGAGATTCAGGATACATAGGACGCGTCGTCAAATACGAACCGGATGAGAGCAATCCTTCTGTTTTCGTTATCGAAATCGTAGAGACACGAGTGCGAGAAATCGAGTTTCAAGGTTTGACGAGAACGAAGCCATCCGTCATTCGTAAACTCATGGACACGAAAGAAGGAGACTTTTTCGACCAAAACAAATACGATGAAGACGTTTTGCGGATTTGGGAGACCCGTTGGTTCGACGATTTACAACCCGATACCCGAGAACCCAGTTTAGGACAAATTGATTTGATTTTCAATTTCAAAGAAGCGCGCACAGGTCTTTTCAACGTGGGTGCATCGGTGGACCCGAAAAATCGCGTCATAGGTTTTGTCAGTTATTCCGATTCGAATTTTAAAGGCACCGGAAAAGCGGTGAGCGTAAATCTTTCCCAATCTACACAAGGTCTGGGAACCGGAGTAACTCTAAATTACGCAGACAAATTCATCGATAACAAGCGTTCTTCTCTCGATATTAGCCTTTATTCTCGACCGACATTCGTATTCGGTGCTTCGCTTCTCGGGGGGGGAGATACGGAGTTGGAAGAGAATCAATTCTCGCAAAGAAAGACAGGCGGAAGCGTAACATTTTCGAGACCCCTACAGCGCAGGTTGCGCGGATTCATCGGGATAAAAGCAGAAAATACCGAAACGATTAATTTCGAATCGGAACCTGGAGAGGAATTCCTCAATCAAGAAGGCACGGTCGCAGCGCTTTCCATGGGATTCATAAGGAATCGCCGTGACAATCCCACTGACCCCGCATTAGGAGACTGGGCGAAAATTCTTATCGAGCCGAGTTTTTCGAACATCACCAGCGTAGGCGGCTCTACGACGGGTGACCCCATCATCGGAGAAAATTTCTTCACGCGAGTAAGCCTTGATTACCGAATGTATTTCAGCAAAGGCGCGAAAAGGACTTCTCGACAACTGACAGAACCACGAAAAGTATTGGCGGTTCGCTTTTATGGTGGAATCGTCTTCGGAGATACTCCGTTTTTCGAGCAGTTCTTCGCGGGGGGGGCATATGGCGTAAGAGGCTACCCCGAAGATAGGTTTTGGGGAAAGAAGATGCTGATGACCCAAATCGAGTACCGTTATCCTGTGCAGCAAACCATTAGTATAATTCCTTTCGTAGATTACGGGGGGGCATGGGACGGTTATCCAGGCGTCAACGACTTCACGCAATCCAAAGATATCGATTTACATCTCGGCTATGGCGTCGGAGTAGCAGTTAAAACCCCTCTCGGACCGATTCGCTTAGACCTCGGATTCGATACGAAAGGAAAAGGGCGAGTATATTTCCAATTTGGTTCGGTATTCTAAAGTCACACCAAAGGAGGCATCCATGAAAAAAGCTTATTACATTCTCGGTACAGCAATCGTTTTAGGGATATTTTTTCTCTCGAGTGCGCTCAACCAAGCACAACCTAAATTCGGAGTAGTAGACCTGTCTCGCATCGCAAACGATTCCAAATACGGGAAAAAGAAACAAGAAGAACTCAAAGCACAAAACAGGAAATACGAGGACGTACTTAATTTCATAAGGCAATACCCGTTCCTGTCAAAAACAGAAGTGACGAAATTGCGCGATCTGATGCTTGCAGATAAACTCACTCCTGAGCAACAAACAGAATTAGATGCCCTCAAGGCTTCTGGTCAGCGATTGCGAGAGGAATTCGACAAACTCGTAACTCTCCAAAACCCTAGCGAAGCAGAGCAAAAGCGACTGCAACAATTAGTGATTGCCAGAGAAGAAAATGCACGGCTTGGTAGCCAGTGGGAAAATACTTTTCGGATGAATTGGAATGAAATGTTCGAAAATGTTCGTAACGACGTTTATGCTAAAATACGTCAAGCGGTCAATAAACTCGGCAAGAGAGACGGTTATACGATTATTTTCGAAAGCAACACTGCCCCTTATGCGGCGAACGATGTTACAGATGCAACTCTCAAGATTATGGACCAAGACAATCCATAGCGACTGTAACGATGAATCGCCCCGAGGTTTAGAACGCCTGTCTTGCCTATCCATCTCGCGAAAACGAGAATGTTGCAACACTTGGAATATTCAAAATGGATATCTTATAAATATCGCATTCTTCCTTTTTCCATCCTTTGCATCGTTCTTTTATCGTTGTACAGTTGCACCACAGAGCAAAAAGCGGTGTGGATCGATTGGGAAAAAGTGCAACATGCCTACACCGTTCCGAAATCCGAATTTCATTTGCCTGCACCCGAGATCTACGCCCCCCCTGTTCGAAGACGAGTTCCTTCTCTCGTGATCCAACCTCGCCCATTCTCGGGAACGGAAGCGCGAAGAAAAAGTGCATTAGAACTCATGGAATCGGAACGCATGCGTATTGTGCGCGATTTGGAAACCGCTTATTTAGACCGCTTCATGATGGAAGTCGAGGCGACGAAAAATAAACTCCTCGACCAATTACACACCGAAGCAACTCAGCGCATCGAAGCCCTTATCGAAGAAGTGAGCCAATGGATACGAAATGAAGCACAGGAAGTAGGCGAAATCAAACTTCGCTTAGCATTAATCGAAGGTTATCCTAAACCTCGACCGAGAAACCCAGAGGTTTTGCGAAAATCGGCTGTCGAAAGGATGTGGGCGGAGGAAGCAGCCAATTTAAAACGCAGACTCAACGCACTCGACGAATCTTTCTCCACGAAACTCCAGGCTCGTTTAGAAAAAGAAAACATTTTTTGGGCATCCGAAATCACTCGAATCGAAGAACTCGTGAAAAAGACGAGATTGGAAGCCCAAACTGCAGCGAAAGCATTAGCACAGCAACGAATCGAAGAAACAGGAAGACTCCAACTCCCCGTGCTTTTGGATGAGGCAGAGCTGCAAAGAGAATCCCACCCAGAAATTCACGTCGAATTGCAAGGACTCTCCGTAAAACCTCGTTGGCGAGAGACACCTCTCACTCCGCCTCCCATAGATAAAATTTTGAAAACGAAACTCGACATTTGGCTCTCCGTTCACGGGTACAAACTGGCTAAGTCTCCTGAAGATGGAGAAGATAGAACTCTGGAGTTTATTGCGTGGCTGAACCAAAACAAGGTTGGACATTAGAAGAACTCGCCGAAATCTTAGGCGGAGAACTTTCGGGACCCTCAAACGTAATCATTCGCCGTCCTGTACCTGCTGGGCATAACGATGCCGAAGGTATCACTTTTGCAGAAAACGCGAAATATTTAGAACTGGTCGAAAAGTCCGATGTTGCAGCCGTGATTCTTCCTGAAAAAGGCTTGGAATCGAAAAAGCCCTCCATCCGATGTCGCGCTCCACGAGAAGCATTCGGGCGTATTCTCGCTTTGGTTGCGAAAGAACTACCGCTTGCAGAAGGTGTTCATCCGACTTGTGTCATCTCACCAGAAGCGCAAATAGACGAAGGGGCAGCCATCGGCGCGTATTGCGTTGTCGAATCAGGCACGAAAATTGCGCCCGGAGCCAAGATCTATCCTTTCTGCTACATAGGAGAGAATTGCCAAATAGAGGCAGGAGCGAAACTCTATCCTCATGTAGTGCTCTATAAAAACGTTCGAATCGGAGAACGCACGATAGTGCATTCTGGGGCGGTGCTCGGTGCGGATGGATTCGGTTTTTTTTGGGATGGCGAAAAGCGAAGAAAAATCCCGCAGGTTGGCTCGGTTGTCATCGGTGATGATTGCGAGATTGGAGCCCTCACAGCGATCGACCGCGCCACCGCAGGCGAAACTCTCATTCAGCGTGGAACGAAAATCGACAATCTCGTTCAAATTGCGCACAACGTAGAAATCGGAGAGCACTCTATCATCGCCGGACAAACCGGAATCAGTGGTTCTGCAAAAATCGGAGCACGAGTAACTATGGGTGGAAAAGTAGGAGTTCGCGACCACGTCAATATCTGTGATGATGTAAACTTAGGAGGAAGAACGGACGTCGTTAGCGACATTACGGAACCAGGAGATTATTGGGGAAGCCCGGCGAAAAATGCTCAAAAGCAAATTCGCCTTTTCATGCTTATCGAAAAACTCCCCGAACTAATGCAGCAACTCCGTAGATTAGAACAAGAAATCAAAGAACTTCAAAAGAAAATAAAATGACTTATCATTTTGCTTGCAAAACGTTGCGTAAAGAAGTCTTTTTCGAAGGAGAAGGCATTCACACGGGTTCGTTCTCTAAAATCGTAGTTTCACCAGGAAATAACGGAATCGGATTTTGGGTAGAAGGGAAACGCTATCCCGCGTCTCCTAACGAAGTTACGGACACGATGCGATGCATCACTCTCGGTCCTCTCCGAACGGTGGAACACCTGCTGAGCGCATTGGCAATCACAGAAATCACAGATGCAGAAATCGAAGTCGAGGGGGAAGAACTTCCGATTTTGGATGGCGGCTCTCTGGAATATACGCAAAAGTTGCTAGGATCTGGAATAGAAAACACAGGTAAGAAAAAATCGTTTTCTCTATTTAGCCGGGTTCATGTTAGAAACGGAGAAGAGAGCATCGATATTTCACTCGGAGAAGGCAAATGGCGATACGAATATGATGCAGGGGAACGCTTTCCCGGAAAATTGATTTTTACGATAGAACTCGATTTAAAGAACTATATCGAAGAAATCGCCCCGGCAAAAACATTCATCAACGAAGAAGAAATCGAAAAATTGCAAGCGAATGCAATGGGTTCGGGAGGAAGCGCGAAAAATACTTTAGTATTAGGTAAAGACAAATACATCACTTCGCATAGATTCCAAGACGAGCCTGCACGCCATAAGATGCTCGACTTGATCGGAGACCTCTATCTCACAGGAATTCCCCCCCGATTTCTCAACGTTTCTGCATCGAAAAGTGGACATCGACTGAACATCATTGCGGCGAAACGGCTGCAAGAACTATGCACATGGGAGCTGATGTAAATGGATATCAAAGACATCTTGAAAATTCTTCCTCATCGTTATCCGATGCTTTTAGTAGACCGCATCGAAGAATTGGAACTCAGGAAAAGAGTTCGTGGATACAAAAATGTCAGCGCAAATGAAGCGTTTTTCGAAGGGCATTACCCTGGGACGCCGATTATGCCCGGAGTATTGATTTTGGAATCTATGGCTCAAGTGGGATGCGTGATCATGCTCTCGGACCCTACCTTCGAAGGCTATTTACCCGTAGTCGTAGGTATGGACAACGTGAAATTCAAAAAACCTGTGCATCCGGGCGACCGTCTGACAACAGAAGCAGAAGTTTTATGGTTTCGAAGAAACCTCGGAGCAATTAAAACAGTAGCCACAGTAGATGGAGAAATAGTGGCAGAAGCAGAAATTAGTTTTAAAATTCTCAAAAACGGGGAAAACCTTTGACGGAAATTCATCCAACAGCTATCGTAGACCCTAAGGCGGAACTCGGAGAAGGCGTAAGAATAGGGCCCTTCGCCGTCGTCGAAAAAAATTGTGTAATCGGGAATCAGTGCGTTATCGAAGCCCATGCCGTCATCAAATCTTTCGTCTTTATGGGCGAAAGGAATTTTATCGGACATGGCGCTGTGATCGGAGGCGAACCGCAAGACAGAAAATACAAAGGAGAAGAAACCTACCTGCGCATCGGGAACGGAAATATTTTTCGCGAATTCGTAACGATACATCGCGCAAGCGGTGAAGGAAATGCGACTATCGTCGGAGACAACAACTTTTTGATGGCGTTTTGCCATTTCGGACACAACGTAAGAGCACACAATGATATAACGATTGCGAACGGTGTTGGCGTCAGTGGATATGTTACTATCGAAGACGGAGTAAATATCGGAGGAATGACGGGAATTCACCAGTTCGTCCGGATTGGAAAGTACGCAATGGTGGGGGGGATGTCGAAAGTCGTGCGCGACGTTCCGCCTTTCATGCTCACTGAAGGAACACCGTTAAGAGTATATGACATCAATACCATCGGTTTGAGGAGATTAGGAATTTCTCCCGAAGCACGATTAGCCCTGCACAAAGCCTGCAAATTGCTCTTCCGTTCCGCGATGGGGATGAGCCGTGCAATCGAAACCGTTAGACAGGAAGTTCCAATGACTCCTGAGGTGGAATATCTTTTGAACTTCTTAGAGAACATCGGACAAGGTCGTTACGGTCGCCAAGAGCAAAAGTGAATGACAAAAGCATTCTTATTTCCGCGGGAGAAGCGAGCGGAGACATTTTAGGGGGGGCACTCGTTGAAGAACTCCGATGCCGTGGATTCAGCGAGAGAATTTTCGCTCTGGGAGGAAAGAGCCTACGTGCGGCAGGAGCGGAAATCCTCGCAGATACGAGCGATTGGGGAGCGCTCGGTATCCTTCAATCTTTGAAAGTATCCCCACGAGTTTTTCGAGGTTATTCGCTCGCGAAAAAATGGATTGCATGCAACAAACCTGCCTTGGTCGTCGGAATCGATTTCGGGGCGATGAACGTGCGACTTTTACGTTACGCTAAAGAACAGGGAAGCAAAACTTTGTACTTTATGCCGCCCGGCTCATGGCGTAGAGATATACAAGGGGAAGATTTACCGAAAATAGCGGATAAAATCGCCACACCCTTCGAATGGTCGGCGAAAATCTTACGGGAAATGGGGGGGGATGCCGAATGGGTAGGACATCCTATCTTGCAACTCGTCGGTGAAGTGTCGCCCGTTGAACGAAAACATCTTGCACTGCTTCCAGGCAGCCGCAAACACGAAATCCTTTCGAATATATCGACAATTGCGCAGGTAATCAAGATTCTCGAAAGGGAAAACTTCATCGGACATCTCGAGACAACATCTGCTCCAAAGGTAAAGCCAGTTATCGTGTGCGCGCCGAATACCGATGAAAAATTTCTTCGAGATATTTGGAAACACCACTCCGATATGGATGTCGAAATTACGACCAGTCCGTCCATAGAAATCTTCAAGCGTTCTAGCGCAGCAATCGTTTGTTCAGGAACTGCGACTTTGGAGGCTGCTGTTTGCTTTACACCGATGGTGGTTTTATATAAAGGGAGTTTTCTAATGGAATTAGAATATCGCATTCGAAAACCGAAATTCGAATTCATCGCACTTCCTTCTATACTTTTACAAAAAAGAGTAGTTCCCGAATTTATCCAACGAGATGCAACTCCCGAGCGCATCGCTGCCGAAGCGAAATCTCTCATTCTCGAATCCGAAAAACGAAAAGAACAACTCGCTTCCTTCGAAGAACTTAGAAAATTATTAGGACCTGAAGATGCACTTTCACGGACGGCTCGTATCGCACTCGAACTGATAAATGCTCCTGAAGGGGTATCTTAAAAGAAACATGCTGTTGCGTCGGCTCGACTTCCGCTTCATCAAGCAGGTTAAAAAGCACTGGAAAGCTCTTCTTACAGGCTTATCTTGCACCGCAGCAGTCGGAGGATTAGAACTGCTTTCGATCGCTTTTATTTATTGGACGACGGACGCAATTGCGAAAGGGAATATCACTTTATTAGGGTGGCTCTGTATCGGCGTAGTCGGTTTATATATCGTGAAATACGGATTTACTTACGGGCAAACTTATTTTTTGAGTTTGGCTGCGCAAAACGTTACGGCAGATTTGCGACGTCAACTTTTTTCCAAATTGCATGATTTGCCGATGTCTTTTTTTAATCGCCAACGAGTCGGTGCGATTCAAAGCATTCTCACGAACGACGTCGCAGTATTGCAAAACGGAGTAAGTGCTATTCGCGATGTCGTGAGTTCACCGATACAAGTCATCGGAGGAATTGCGGCTTTATTTCTTCTGAGTTGGAAACTGGCACTCGTAGCTCTCTTAGGACTCCCCCCCATAGCAATCGCTATTCGATTAACCGCGAAGCGAGTGCGCCGCGCACAAGACGATGTACAGCAGAAACTTGCAGACATGACAGCGGTAACTCAAGAGTCTCTTTCCTCTGTGCGTGTCGTAAAGGCATTCGCAGCAGAGGAGAGAGAAAAAGAGCGATTCGGAAAAGAAGTTTTCGGGGCATTGAATTCCAGTATGCGCCTCGTGCGAAGAATTGCTACGCTAAAGCCATTAATCGAACTCATCGGGGCAGTCGCCCTCGCCGCAACGATGTGGTACGGCGGATACTTAGTCGCTTCGGGTGAAATGGTTTTGCCGGCGCTATTCGCTTTCGGCTTCACGTTGGATAAAATCGTGAGGGGGGCGACCGCAGTCGGGAACATTTTCAATACTTATAGTTCCGTAGCAGCCGCAACGGACCGTTTATATCGAGAGGTCATCGATGTCGAAACCGACATTCGCGAAATCGAAAGCGCGATCGTAATCCCCAACCCCAAAGGACGAATCGAATTCCACGATGTTTCCTTTACTTATCCCGATGGCACAGAGGCACTCAAAAACATCAGTTTTTGCATCGAACCAGGCACGAGTACCGCTCTCGTAGGACGCTCCGGAGCCGGGAAAAGCACGATCGCCGACTTGATTTTGCGATTTTATGACCCATCGAGCGGCTCCGTTTCTTTCGACGGAATCGATTTACGAAAACTCAAAATCACCTGGCTAAGACAACAAATCGGTGTAGTTCCGCAACAGACTCTGCTTTTTGCGGGCACGATACGTGAAAATATCGCTTATGGCAATCCGAATACTACCGAAGAAGAAATTCGACAAGCAGCATGCGCGGCACATGCTCATGATTTTATCGAGAAAATGCCAGAGGGCTACGACACACGACTCGGCGAACGAGGGGTTCGACTTTCGGGGGGGGAAATGCAGCGCATCGCCATTGCGCGAGCTCTTCTCATGAATCCGAAACTTCTTATTCTCGATGAGGCAACTTCCTCTCTCGATCCCATCAGCGAGCAACTCGTGCAAGAGGCGATTGACGAAATCATGCACGAACGCACCACGCTGCTGATTGCACATCGTCTCAATACTGCGGCGCGCGCGGACCAAATTATCGTGTTGAGTCGCGGGCGCATCGTCGAAATCGGCTCTCACCAACAACTCCTCGCCGCAAACGGCACATACGCTGGAATGTTCAGAGCCTTTAGCACGGGAGTTTTCGATGGAAGTCTCGATTGACCATGCTTCTCGAAGCGAAAAGCGTTTCTGCGAAATACGACGATACCCTCGTTCTAATAGATTTCGATTTCGAAGCGCGAGATGGTGAAATCGTTGCGCTTTTAGGACCGAACGGCTCCGGCAAAACGACATTATTGCGTTGCCTATCTCGCGTGCTTCAGCCGAGTGCGGGAAAAATTTTTATTGACGGCAACGATTTGTTTTCTCTCTCAGCACAAGAAGCATCCCGCCTCATTGCAGTTGTCCCTCAACAAGAGAACCCGGTCTTCGATTTCACGGTGTACGAAGTCGTCAAAATGGGTCGTTATCCGTGGAACGATTCGAATGAAGCACCTGATGCAGAAAGACTCCCCCCCGTAGAGGAAGCCCTCGAAGAAACAGGACTCACCGAGTTAGCACATCGTCCCATCAGTACGCTCAGCGGAGGGGAGAGGCAGCGAGTTTTGATTGCCCGTGCTCTCGCTCAAACGCCGAAAATCCTTTTATTAGATGAACCTACGGCGCATTTAGACTTCGGACACCAAATTTTATTTCTCGACATCATGCGAAAATATTCTCATAAAGGAAAAATTGTCGTAGCCGCGTTACATGACTTGAACTTCGCTTCTGCTCTCGCAAATCGCGCTGTTTTGATTTTCAACGGAAGAAAAGTTTGTGAAGGAAAAACCGAAGAAGTCCTTGCCAGTGAAGAACTCGAGCGGGTTTATGGAGCAAGCTTCACGAGAACGAGAGATCCTCTGACGGGGAAACTGAACATCGCACCGGAGTTGATTCCAGAACGTGCACAAACCGCACACCCCCTTCGCATTCATCTTATAGGTGGTGGGGGGAGTGCTGCAGCATTGCTCACAGAACTCTGGCAATTAGGCCATAAAATTTCTTTAGGCATAACCCACGAGTCGGATTCGGATTTCGTCGCCGCGAAACGGTTCGAGTGCCCCTGTGTAACAGCCCCCCCTTTCAGTCCATTCGACGAAAACCTACGTGCAGAGGCTCTCGCCTTGGCAAATGATGCCGATATCGTTATCCTTTGTGCTTCTCCTTACGGCAAAGGAAACATCGAAAACCTTCGATTGGCGGAAGACCTTCTGGAAAAAGGGAAAACCCTCTGGGTTTTGAAGCGCGAAGAAAAACCTTGGGATTTTACAGGGGGGGAAGCAACGAAAATAATCGAAAGGCTGTTGCAGCGTGGAGCGAAGAGCATAGAAAGCACAGACGTAGCGAAAAATCTCGAAACTTTCCGGCCTGGATAAAAATGCAATTTTTAATTATAGATTGACCAATTCTTGCTGTGCATTCTCTAAATGCACATTCTCATAATTTGGTTTTTGATCTTCTTGCGACGCTTATTCTCAAGGAGAGATGCGCACTTCTCCGGGTTCGCCCTCCTCTCCTAATATCGTAATCCTCGCCGGCATCATCTGCTTGATGACCCAAGCCGTCGTCAATAAGGTGCTCGTGATTCGAGAAGTCGTATACGCACACGGACTTCCTGAAAAAACCGCGGGAAGCAATATCTGGTCCGCCAAAAACTCGTCTGTGCCTTGCTCACCATTCAACCAATGCACGAAAGCATAATATGCCTCTTCTACGACTTCCTCGATGGGCTTACCGCGTTCCCCCAGAGACTGAGCCCCCCCGAATCCCTTTTCGCATTCTGCTGCAAAAGTCACTGCCGCTCCGGGCGTGGAAGAGCGCAGTTTTACGAATTCCGTTCGTATATTCAATCCGTCCTTGCGCGACAATTCATTGCAGCGAGCTACACCTCGCAACCCGACCGTCTCCTGTAATTCGCTCGTAACGATTACAGCGTGCAGTCCTATTTCCGAACCACGACGTGTAAAATCGAATCCATTGAGTGCACTCGGCTCGATTTCGAGCATGATTTCTCCTGCGCTTCGTGAATTGTAACCAGCAGATTCAATCGAAGACACAGCATAAATGCCGATTTTTTCCATTGCACGCAAAGTAACAAGGCGAAAATATTCGTAAGTCGGCGAGAACGGCACATGAGTCCCCCCCCTGCATTCCACGCGGCTCATCGCCCCTGCACGCGCTAACGGCGTCAAAAGACTCTGCAATACAATAACCGCACTCCCCGACTGCGAACCTTTCCCGATACGCGTTACATCTATCCGCTCGCGAACAGGTGCTATACGCTGTTTCGGCGCAAAATGTAAAACATCTCCTCCCAATTTCGCCACGACATCCGCCTTTGTCGCTTGCGCTAAGATATAAGAGATTGCCAAATCCACGCTATTCGTTCCCGGCTTCCTTAGCCCTCCCCTCGCATTGTGAATACTTACTGCTTGCCCCGTAAGAGCTGCCACACATAAAGCGGTGCGTATAATCGAGCCCCCCCCTTCACCGTGAGCGCCGTCTATTTCGATTGCCGTGGCTCTATGCACTCTCGCCCTCTTGAGCGCTTAACCGTCGGATTCGAACTTTTTTAATCCGACGGCCATCCGTCTCCAAAACCTCGAATTCCCAAACACCGTTTCTCATCGATTCGCCCACCTTCGGCTGACGTCCGAACATCCCGAAAACATATCCGCCAATCGTGTCGAATTCTTCGCTTTCTAAATTCGCTTTGATTTCATCGTTCACGTCTTCCAAATGCATTCTTCCGTCGCATATCCATTCGTTTTCGCCCGTTTTTTGAATGCCGCTTTCTTCGACGTCGTATTCATCCATGATGTCACCGACGATTTCTTCCACGACGTCTTCGAGGGTTACGATTCCCGCTGTTCCACCGAATTCGTCTTGCACGATTGCCATCTGCGTTTTTCCACTACGAAACTCACGCAATAGTTGATGTAAATCTTTACTTTCAGGAATAAAGTAAGCAGGCCTGATAATTTTGCGCAAGTCCGTTCCATTTCCTTCCATCAACGCTTTCAACACATCCTTTGCATGCACGATGCCCACGATGTGGTCTATGCTTTCTTCGTAGACGGGAATGCGCGTATGCCCCGTCGATTCGATGAGGCGAGCGACTTCTTTCGGCGTCGCAGTTACTTCTACTGCGTCTATATCCGTGCGAGGCGTCATGACCTCGCGTGCTACCGTGTCTCCGAACTCGATAACGGAATGCAACATTTCCCGTTCATCCTCGATGAGTTCCCCCGATTCCTCCGTCGCTTCTACGAATTCCCAAAGATCTTCTTCCGTAAGTACTGGGGGGGAAAACAATGGTCCCACACCGAGTCTCCTTGCAATCGGCGACTCCAAGCGATAGACCAACCATGTGAAAGGATAAAAAAGCACATAGAAAAACCGCAAAAAACGATATAAAGAAATTCCCCAACGCTCGGGATTCTTACGAGCAATCCCTCTGAATAACAACTCAATAAACAATAAATTTACTAAAGCGACTATAAAAAGCACGAAAAAGATACTCGCAAGAAGCCATCCCAAAGAAATTTCTTCTAAACCGGTAAACCAAGCCACTATACGAGGCGATGCCAAAACCGCCGCTGTGATAATGCCGACACGCGCAACTTGGAAACCTATCGTGCATGTCGCAAAATAAGATTGACGGTTGTCATAGAGATGTTGTAATTTTTCTCTTTCCTCGGTTGCTTCGATTTCCGCGATTTTCGCCCGTTTCAATCCCGACAAAGCCGCTTCAGAAGCATGAAAAAGCGCATTCAATATCATTAGAACGAGAATGACGAACAATGCGCCAGCCGCCTCTGCTGAAGAAACACTCCAACCTGCAGAGAGGAGAAAACTTCGTTCCGAACCATCGAATGCCGAAGCCGATGAAGCACTTATGAGAAACAAACCACTACTTAAATACGTTTGTTTTTTACCAATTGCTTTAAACAACCTTCTCATCGTTTTCATTTCAGCGTGCTCCGAATCCGAAAAGTACGATCGCAAGACCGGTTCCTAAAATAGCCCCTAGACCCAATTCCACCAAAGAATGCACCTTCGTTTCCCAACGACTCTGCGCAACCATCACGGCGAGCACAATCGCAATGGAAGAGACAACCATATTCCCGGAAAGAAAAACGATATAGAAAGCGAAGAAAAAAGCGAAAGCGGCATGTCCGCTCACGAGCCCCCCCTTGAAAACTTGTCCGCGTTTTCCTAACCCTTTAAAAATTACGATAAGCGCGAAAAGCATCAACAAACCTAAAAGAAATGTGCGCGTCAACGCCGTTTGACGTATCGGCGAGGTGAGGTGAAGGGCGATTTCTTCCCAACGCGCATCTCCTAATAAAAGAAGCAATGCCACGGAGACTGCTGTTACCGAGGTAATCAAAACGCCTCCTGCCGCCATATCCTTCGCCAATTTCGCCTGAGGATGATATCGAGGCTGCGCTAAATCAACGACCGCTTCGATCGCAGAGTTGAACATCTCCGCTACGACAACGAAACTAACCATAAACAAAATCACGATCATCTCTCGAAGACGCAAGTCCATGTAAATCCCGAGAAGAATAATCAAAACGACCGCATAAAGATGAAAGCGCATATGGCGCTGGGTCTTGAAAGCGTAAACCACACCGCTCATCGCCGTGGCGAAAGGCTTGATTAAATTCCTATGCATTTTTCAACCCTATCATTCGCATGACTTTCATCGTTTTTCGCATCATCTTCCGATATCCATTCTCCGTTTCATCTTCGTAACCCAATAAATGCAGCCCCCCATGTACGGCGAGGAAAGCGAGTTCGTATTCGAGGCTATGTTTTTTAGTTTTCGCCTGCATTGCTGCAATCGGCACACAAATAGAAATATCGCCTAAATAATTTTCCCGCGGAAACCCCCCCGATGGAAAACTCAACACATCCGTAGGTCGGTTCTTCCCGAGGAACTTTCTATTAAGTTCGCGTATTTCTTCTTCGTTCGTCAGAAGGACTGTGATTTCCGAAGGAGGTTGACTTTCAGATTCGAGCATCGTCGTAAGCGCTTTTTTAAGGATTCGGGTTCGCAGGCGTTTTCCCGACCGATTCACGATGGATATCCGATGTTTCGTCTTCAATACTTTCCCAAGTCGTTGTCGTATAGTCGATTCTCTCATGCCATACTGCGCTCAGTGTCGCCACGAATGAGTCTACAATCGTATGCAAATCACGAAACGTCAATTCTGAATCATCTAACTGCCCATCCTCGCGCGCATCTTGGACGATTTCTTGAATATAGGTTCTTAGTCTTCCAGGATTAAAATTCGGAAGGGTTCTCGTCGCCGCTTCCACTCTATCTGCCAACATCAATATCGCAGTCTCTTTGCTTCTCGGCTTCGGACCGGGATATCGAAAATGCTGTTCTAAAATCGGATCTTCTGCGCCTGTATCTTTCGTGTATCGCGAATAAAAGTAACTGATTAAACTCGTTCCGTGGTGCTCTGCAATCGCATCGCGTATCGGCTGAGGAAGTCGGTATTTCTCCGCTAATTGAAGGCCGTCCTTTACATGTGTGCTGATAATGCGCGCACTTAGAGCCGGCATTAATTTTTCGTGAGGGTTTTCTCCCACTTTATTCTCGATGAAAAAAGAAGGACGCTTCATTTTCCCGACATCGTGATAATACGCCATCGCCCTGCATCGCAACGGATGCGCTCCGATTGCCCGCGCCGCATGCTCCGCTAAATTCCCCACCATAACGCTATGCGCATAAGTTCCGGGTGCATGAGTCATCAGTTCCAAAAGAAGAGGATGGTCTGGGCTGCAAAGTTCCAATAAGGTCGTGTCGGAAACGACGTTGAACGCTTTCTCGAATGCAACGAGACCGAACCAATACAACGCGAGCGCGAACACGCTTGCAATAACTCCCCAGCCAGCGGATAAAAGCGCAGTTTGAAAAGAAAACGAATTGAGCATTGCAAACGCATAAGAAACGACAAAAAAGGCGGCAGCTAAATAGTATGTCGTGCGTAGCAAATGACTCCGTTGCCGCATCGGATTGATCCAATGCGCCCCGAACATCGTTGCCAGCCATGTCCCTATAAGAAGTTTCGGATCGAGGATTTGGGTCGCTATCGCTCCTAAAGTAGCGAGTGTCACGATTAATATGCTTTGCCGTAATCCGATGAGACTACTCGCTAAAAGACCTAAAGCGAGCATGGGAGCGGATGCAAGAGGAGCGACTTCGGGCGTCTTCCCCCCCTCGAACGGTAGCGCATAACGTGCAATTTGCATTCCCGCTATCCCCAAAAAACCATGCTCCATGATAAACGACACGCTGTCGGGACATCAATTTCATCTTTGCTGTCAGAGCGGATATAAATGCGAACGAGCACCATTCCCGCTAAACATCCGACAAAAAGCGATATCGCCCATACCGAATCGAATGGAGGAACATGATGCGCAAGAAAAGCCAGCGTTAAGATGAGCGCACCCGAGAAATACCAAAAACCAGACAAGGAAATTTTAATGATGCGGCTTTGTAAAAGACCGGTCTTAGATAAAAGTTTTAGAGAAAGGCGTGTCGTGCTCATCGGTGCCTCCTTTAGGAGGCGGTTACGAAAACGAGAACGGAATTGCGCTTCATGCTGGCTTACTTTATGCGACGTGGACGCCGGTTGCTCGTACGGCGTTTCCTTTCACTCGGTTTCTCGTAGTGCATGTGCTCCTTGAGTTTCTTGAGAAGACCACTCTGCTGGAGTTTGGTGTTGAAGCGCTTGAGAGCGCTGTCTATGCTTTCGTTAGGTTGTACGATGACTTCAATCAATTCTCGTTCTTCTCCTGGAAGACTGCAATTAGTATACCTCTTCGGTGCTCTTGGCAGGAAACTGGAGCATGGGTAAACTTTCCTTAGTATGCCTATATCTATCCGCCTGCCTTCCGCGCTCATATCCCTTACAGAGGGTAGGCAGACTATCGAGGTTTCCGCTGAGTCGGTTGGTGAAGCCTTCATGGCTTTAGAAGCCGCGTGTCCAGGTTTAGCTGGCCGTCTCCTCGATGATTCTGGAGCGCTTCGACGATACGTGAACGTATTCGTAGGCCGGGAAAACATCCGTAACCTTCGAGGTCTCGAAACCCCCTTGAAGAATGGAGATGAACTCGTAATCCTGCCGGCTATCGCAGGAGGGGCGAAGAATGATGTCGAGAAAGTCGTTCTGAACCTTGTCGCCCGATACGATCAAGTGAAAGAGCCCTGGATTTGGCGAATCTGTACAGACTTCAACGTCAAGGTCAACATCCTAAAAGCCAATATAGACGAGGATTTCGGATGGGCGCAAATCGAATTGGAAGGACCCATCGAGGAAGTGCAGCGCTGTATCGCTTGGCTGCACACCACCGGATTACATGTCGAGCCTCACCAACGTTCGGTAGGAGCAGATGCCGCTTACTCCTAACTACTCGCAAGCATCCACTTCCCCTAAAGATGACCTTTTTCGACCCTATCAACCCGACAACTTCGACGACTTCTGGCGAGAAACACTCGAAGAAGTGAATGGCGCTCAATTGGATTTCACCCGAGGCGACAAAAACATTTATCGTTTGCAAGGGTTTTTCGTAAATAGCCTCGATTTTCGAGGAATTAAGGGAAACAAACTTTACGGATGGATTGCCATTCCCGAGGAAGGTGGAGAACCCATTCCTGCATTTCTTTGGATCCCCCCGTACGGACGCGAAGGAAGCATTCCTAATCCATACACCACTCGCCCTGGTTTCGTAAGCCTATCCTTCAACTTGCATGGTTTCCCTGCTTTTTATCGAGAAAGTTACGAGCCGAGTAGAGGGTATTTCGCGCAAGGAATCTCTGATCCTCACACATGGGTCTTTCGTGAAATTGCACAAAACTGTATGTTAGCGATACGCGCACTAGCCGCACAACCAGAAGCGGACGAAACTCGAATCGGTGCGATGGGAATCAGTCAAGGGGGGGGAATCGCACTATGGTTATCTTGGCTCTCTTCTTATATTCGCGTCGTCGCCGCAGATTTGCCTTTTTTAGCAGCCATGCGCGAAGTATTCAATAAAAAAATTTATCGATATCCTCTAAAAGAAGTGACAGATTACATGGATTCGCATTCTTTAGATAAAGAAATCGTATTGCGCACGATTTCCTATTTCGATACCGTCAATCATGCTTCGAAAATCGAAATCCCTGTGCAAATCAGTTACGGGAAAAAAGACCCCGCATGCAAACCGGAAAACGTTCGCGCTATTTACGACGCCTTGCAATGCGAAAAAAGGCTGATTGTTTACGAGGGTGGCCATGACTACGATTCTTCAATGATTACGAATAACCTCGAATGGTTTAAGGCTCATCTCTAAACATGTCGAATTCTAAAGATTGGGAGTTCGAAACTATTTGTCAGCGCTTCGCGGAAGAAAAGCATTTCGCGCAAGCAGTCGTCCCCCCCATTTTTCAAAATTCCCTTTTCGTTTACGAAGATGCAGAAAAATTTTCCGGAAGAACGACCGACCCGGATGTTTGGGATTATACGCGCGTAAGCAATCCCACGATTCGCATTGCCGAACGAAAAATCGCCGCCTTGGAAAAAGCGGACGACTGTCGGTTATTTTCCAGCGGGATGGCAGCGATTAGCGCCGCTATCCTCTCCTGCACTCGAATAAATACACATGTGATTTGCACCAATTCTGCTTACGGACCTACTCGACAATTTCTTTCCCAATATCTCTCGAGGTTCGGGATCGAAACGACATTCGTAGATGGAAAATCTCTCGATGCGATAAGAGAAGCGATTCGCCCGAACACTTCTTTGATATACCTCGAGACGCCCGGCTCCATGTTTTTCGATATACAAGACATCGAAGGAATCGTGGCAATCGCTAAAACCAAAAATATTGCGACCATTTTAGATAATAGCAACGCTTCACCGTATTTCCAAAACCCCATAGAGTTCGGTGTGGATTTAGTGGTTCATTCAGCTACGAAATACTTGGGGGGGCACAGCGATTTGATCGCCGGCGCAGTTTGCGGTTCGCTGGAACGAATGTCCGTCTTGCGAAATGAAGAAGGCTTGCTCCTGGGAGCTATCCTCGACCCTTTCGCAGCATGGCTTTTGATTCGTTCGCTGAGAACTCTTGCATTGAGGATGGAAAGACACCAAGCGAACGCTCTACGAGTTGCGCAATTTCTCGAGTCTCATCCGAAGGTTCGAAAAGTTTTCTATCCCGGCCTCGATTCTCACGAAGGACGTGAACTCGTGAAAAAGCAAATGAGAGGAACGAGCGGGCTTTTATCATTCCAGTTGAAAGATGCTTCCCGAGATAAAGCCTTCGCGCTTTGCAATAACCTGAAACTTTTCCGCATCGGCTGTTCATGGGGGGGACATGAATCCCTTGTCATCCCCTTTTCGCCTCCTTCGGAGGAAAACGCCCCCGAAGAATGGTTCTTGCGTTCTTCCATCGGTCTGGAAAACGCAGAGGATTTGATCAAAGATTTGAGCCAGGCTCTGAAAAAGATTTAGTTGATGTATGAAAAGTTCCATTCGCGTTGAAAAAAAATTCAAACGTTCACCCCCCCAATCTCAAAAATATACAATGCCTGGTTCCCCTTGCGAAGCAGGAAATCGTTAAGGATGTTTTTCTAATAAATAATAAAAAGCCTCGACAACGGGTGCCGAGGCATAATTTATAATTCACGAATCACCCTCGTCTTTTCGTTCTTGCGCTTTTCTCCTCGACCGATTCACGCTGCTCCTTTCGAAACTCGTCCAATTTCTGAGCCAGTTCAGAATCGGAGGTCGCTAAAATCTCGATTGCAAAAAGTGCGGCGTTCTTGCCTCCATTTATCGTAACCGTTCCGACAGGTACTCCCGGAGGCATCTGGACGGTGGAAAGCAGCGAATCCAAACCGTTCATCGCTCCTGAAGAAATCGGAATGCCGATAACAGGAAGGGTCGTATAGGAAGCAGCCACTCCAGCCAAATGCGCCGCCATTCCCGCCCCTGCGATAATCACCTTCAAGCCACGCTCCTTCGCCGATTGCACATACTTCGACACACGCTCGGGTGAACGATGCGCGCTCATCACATCCAATTCGTAAGGTACTCCGAATGCTTTCAAAACCTCCTCCGCCTGTTCGAATACTGGCAAATCGGAATCGCTTCCCATAAGAAGTGCAACAACCGGTTCCATGCGCTTATCATAGCGCAATTGCCTTTTGCAATGAAATAATCTCGCTCGACCGGAGATCCCTCTATGCAAATTACGTTTGGAAGTTATAAATAAATATCTCCTTGTGTATTCCCTCATTCCCTCGTTCCCTCATTCCTGGTTCCCAAATTCCGCTTGGGAATGCACTCCACTGAAAACATAGTCGTCGCCGCCATTGGGTAATCTCGAAATCATGATAGACCCTCGGATTCGAGAACTGGCATCGAAAATCGTTTCCTATTCTATAGAACTCACCCCGAACGATTGTGTCCTTTTTCACGCATTCGATATCCCGGACGAAATCACCGCTGAATTCTTAAGAGTGATCCAAAACACAGGAGCCAAAGCTGTTACGCGATTAGAATCCGAAAAGGTCAATCGTCAAAAACTTCTTGGAATGAACGAAGCGAATGCACAATTAATTGCCGATATCGAAAAATACGAAATGGAAAAAATGACCGCATACATCGCCTTGCGAGGAAGCAACAACGTGGCGGAATTTAGCGATGTCCCCCCCGATGTTATGGCGATGTGGCAAAAGATATACGCCGTTCCTGTTGTCTTCGAAACGCGCGTGGCGAAAACGAAATGGGTCGTTTTGCGATGGCCCACTCCGAGCATGGCACAGCAAGCAGGAATGAGTACGCAAGCCTTCGAGGATTTCTATTTCAAAGTTTGCAATCTCGATTATTCCAAAATGGAAAAAGCCTGCGAACCTTTGAAAGAACTTATGGATAAAACGGACATCGTTCGCTTAGTCGGTCCCGGAACTGACCTCACCTTTTCCATTCGAGATATCGGAAGCGTGCCTTGCGTTGGTAAACGAAACATTCCCGATGGAGAATGCTTCTCATGCCCGACTAAAGACTCCGCGAACGGCGTGATTCAATTCAACACAGTTTCTTTGTATCGCGGAATAGAATTCAAAAATATACGATACGTCGTTAAAAACGGCAAAATCATCGAAGCATCGGCGGATGGCTTAACGAAAGAAATCAACGAAATTCTCGATACCGATGAAGGCGCGCGATATTTCGGAGAATGGTCTCTCGGTTTCAACCCCTACATTCTTCATCCGATGAAAGACACGCTTTTCGACGAAAAAATCGCTGGGTCGTTTCATTTGACGCCCGGAAATGCCTACGAAGGCAAGGGGGGGAATGGAAATAAATCCGCGATCCACTGGGATACGGTCATGATTCAGCGTCCGGAATACGGCGGGGGGGAAGTTTGGTTCGATGGGGTGCTCATCCGCAAAAACGGGCTTTTCGTGCTTCCCCATCTCGAAGGACTAAACCCGGAAAATCTTGTCGAACAAACTCCTGTCCCCGTATCAGCATAAAACGATTCTTCATGGATTGGTTACGACAGTTTTTCGACATCCTCATCCATCTCGATCGCCACCTCGGCGAGTTGATTCAACGATACGATACGTGGATTTATCTCATAATCTTTATCGTTATCTTTTGCGAAACGGGATTAGTCATAACTCCGTTTCTTCCCGGAGATTCTCTTTTGTTCGCTTTGGGTCTTTTCGCGCATCCCGATAGAGGAAACCTCAATTTAGCATTGCTTTTGATTCTTCTTCCCCTCGCCGCTTTCTCTGGCGATAACGTGAATTATCAAGTCGGAAAATTCGTGGGTCCTCGAGTCTTTCATTATGAAAAATCGCGTCTTTTCAAGCGCAAACACCTCGAGAAAACCCATTCCTTTTTCGAAAAATATGGCGGAAAAACAATCGTGATTGCGCGTTTCGTTCCCATCGTTCGAACCTTCGCACCGTTCGTTGCAGGGATCGGGCAAATGAGTTACCCGAAATTTGCCGCTTACTGCGTTTTCGGCGCTTTCTTTTGGGTGAGTTTTTTTGTTTTGGGAGGATATTTCTTCGGAGGTTTGGAAATCGTTCGCAAAAACTTCGCTATAGCAGTATTGGTGATTATCACACTCTCTTTGCTTCCCGCAATTATCGAATTCGTGAAACATCGAAAAAGAGCCAAACAAAAAGAAGAGTCCTAAGAATGATCTTATCCAATTCAATAGTGATCATCTTCTTAGAAAATGACGTTTCCAAAGAAACAATAACCCCCCCGTAAAATAAATGAGCGTTGAAAACTCTGGGATGCCACAAGATATTTTGAGTGACATATCGAAGGATTCCCCTGCCCATTCTTCCGAATAACCTAAGCCATCTATGTAAGCACTCGAAGTATTCGGATTTCCCACATTGGAGTTGTACCAAAAATATCCAGAAGGTGATGAACTACTCGCCCAAAATCGTAGCCAATAAACACCTGGGCCGAGCATGATTCCTTCGCCGTCATTACAACCTTCATACCCCCCCTCGAGCGTATCATCTATTTGAAATCCAACCGAATAAGATGCATAACCATATCCACCTATCGGACCGATTCCGACATCAGTGTGACTGTATGGTCCTGTGACTATAGCGCCACCGAAGTCCTGCGGAGCATTCCAAATTTCTACGTAATAGGTATCCCCATAAACATCTGCATTTCCATACAATTCATAAACATCTATTCTATCAATCTCCCACCCTGGACCACCAACAACGAAATCATCATAAATATTTAAAGAAGAAACCGAACCCCACGCAGAATCGCCGAAACCAGGATCTTGATGGAGCAATATCCACGCTCGAGCGCTTGCTCCAGTAAGAAGTGTACATATTAGTATAAAAATTTTCATCGTTTTTATCCAACGAATCTCGTTTTTCTATAAAAATTCCTTTGTAACAACGTTATCTTCAAGACCAACTATATGAAAAATAGGGCTGCTGAAAAGCAGCCCTAAACCAATCGCTTAGCGATTTACTGAACGGTGAAGTCAAGACAGTCCACGTCCACTGTCCACACGCCTGGCACGAAGCCCGTCTTCGTTAGGTCGTACCTTAGCGATACCTCGCCATCCGAATCTTTGATATACACATTCGGATCTGGTGGTGCGTCTACCGTAATCTCGAGCTCTGAGGTACCGACACTTCCCGTGCTTAGCACCGTTGAACCTGACGTGTCTTTCTTCATCAAGATTAATGAATAAGTCGCGCCAGCAAGGCTCGATTTGAACTGAGTGTGAATTGTCAACTTCGTAGCGCCAGTCTTTATCGGCGAGAATCCGGTGTATTGCACGAGGATCTTTACGCCGGTTACAGATTGCGTGCGTTCACGGTTTGTTTTATCGTACACGTTGTCACAAACATGCGTGTCCGTGTACTCACCCGATGCGTCTTGCCCGCGGATAATCACTTTCGATGCAGCAACGAACGTTTTAGCCGGGGGGGCGATCGAAAGGTTATCCCATGCCATGTGGTTCCCTAACGAACCACCCGTGAAGAAACGAAATGCACTCGGGTCAGTGAAAGAACCACCCGTCGAACCACCCTGCAAGTACCAACCAGTGGGTTGGAATGTAGTGGTTACGTTGGTCGTAAGGTCGGTAATGGCTATTTCGAGGATTCGATTCTCCGAGCGGCTGAACGTAGTGCTTTGCCTATACCATTTGTTATAGGTCAAATTTTCCCATTCCGGTCCGCCACCCATACCAGGTTGCGAAAATTGCACCCCTGCGGCGTCATACGCGAGATACAGCGCTTTCCAACCCATTGATGGATCCGCATCCACCATCCAGTTGTTCAAAGCGATGTAGATTTTCGCGGTCGTAGATGGCTGCAAGGATGCACTGCTCAGGTTCGGCGCTGCAGCACCTGTCTCGGAAAAGATGGGACAGAAATCATAAGACACTGTCCAAACATCGGAAGTGGTGTAATCATGACCATGCTCCGCACGTGCAAGTGAACTGCCGCCTTGACTCATTCCGGCAATGAATTGAGCGCCACCGTTCGGATTCGAAGAAAAACCAGGGGCGTTGCCAGAATACGTGTAGCATAGGTAGTCTACGCTTCCGGAAACTCCTGGCAAATACCAACCACCTTGCCCAGAAAGAACTACACCAGACGCACTGGCGCTGTAACCCTCTGATGCTTCGAACCCTGTGGAATAGTCTGCAAATGCTGCTGTTGTTCCCAACAGCAAGCCCAATAACACTGTGAGGCGTTTCATGCCTGCTTCCTCCTTTTCTATCTAGATTTTTTTACTTGGCATTCAATGCGTTCCACCCAAAACTCACGCACCAGAACATTTGAGAGAACTTCTCATCGTCCTCTACATGCGAGCCTGCGGTTTCCCGCACGTCACAGCCAATTGTTTAAAAGATACTCCAATTTTCGCTCATTTCCATGCTTTGCGGGAACTTTTCATGGAACAAAGGTAAATTTCTCGGCTTTTCAAATAAAAACTGGTAAAAATACGAGATAGATTCACCGAACTTATTCTTTTTATGCTTGTGAACTCTTAGCGAATTCTACAAACTAAAGCCCGCGTTCTTTTAAGAACTTCATGAGGTCAGCACAGCGGCATGCATAACCCCACTCGTTATCGTACCAGCCCACTACTTTCGCCATCTTCTCTCCCAGCATCATCGTTAATTGCGAATCAATAATGCAAGAGTGCGTATTCCCGATGAAATCGCTGCTCACGAGCGGCTCATCCTTCACGTCGAGGATCCCTTTCATTCGGTTTTTCGAAGCCTCTCGCATCGCTTCGTTAATTTCCTCCTCCGTCGCATTTCGCTCCAATGTAACGACCAAATCCACGACGCTTACCGTACTTACCGGAACACGCAACGAAAATCCATTCATTTTCCCTTTTAGTTCCGGAATCACTGATCCAATTGCTTTCGCAGCACCCGTAGTGGTAGGAATGATGTTTTGCCCCGCCGCTCGCGCACGTCGTAAATCTTTATGCGCCTGGTCTTGAACACGCTGGTCGTTCGTATAAGCATGCACCGTCGTCATAAATCCTTTTTCGATTCCGAAAGAATCTAATAAAACTTTCGCCATAGGCGCTAAACAATTCGTCGTGCAACTCGCATTACTGATGACAGAATGCTTTGCAGGGTCGTACATATCTTCATTCACACCTAATACGACCGTCAAATCCTCGCCTTTTGCCGGTGCACTGATGATCACTTTCTTCACGCTTCCTCGCAAATGTTTTTGCGCATTTTCTCTGTCGGTAAATTTCCCACTCGCCTCTAAAACGATTTCGACACCCTCGCTCGACCAATCGATTTCCGCAGGGTCTTTAAAAGCAAAAGAACGAATGCATTTCCCATTGATGTAAATGTCGTTTTCGCCGGCTTTCGTTTCTCCGCAAAAAGGACCATAAGTGCTATCCCATTGAAAGAGATGCGCATTCGTTTTCGGGTCTGTAATATCATTGATGGCTACGACCTCGATATCGTTAGGATATTTTTCTAAAATCGCACGCAAAGTCAACCTGCCGATGCGCCCAAAGCCGTTGATACCTACTTTTACTGCCATAAAAACCTCCTAATGCTCTTAGTATATCTTTCTCTTTGTGAGAAGACAATCCTTAATACGCTCTTTAACGCGCCGAAAATTTTCCCTTTTAGGTCATACTCGTTTCCATGCGAAGGCTTTGGGCTCCCTGGCGGTTTCGCTACGTTAAAGAAACACGAGAAGGCGGAGGGGAGTGTATTTTCGTAAAACTTCCGCGCGAAAGTGACGACCGTAAGAACCTAATTTTGTATCGCGGGAAACATGCGTTCGTGATTCTTAACGCTTATCCCTACACGAACGGTCACCTCATGGTTGCTCCTTACAAACACACCGCCAATTTAGAGGATTTAACCGACGAAGAAATTTTGGAAACACAAAAACTCATTACTGCATGCGTTCGCTGGCTCAAGGAAGCGTATCGTCCGGAGGGCTTCAATATCGGAATGAATTTAGGCAGAGCCTCAGGAGCAGGTATCGAGGACCATTTGCATTGGCATGTCGTACCCAGATGGATTGGAGACACGAACTTCATGCCTGTAATTGGCGAAGTGCGCGTACTGCCTGAAAGTTTGGAAGAATCCTACGATAGATTAAAGGCATGTGTCGAGAAAGATAAAGCTGAGCATAAATTGCCATCGTAAAATAAAGTAAACAAATACGAAAACAGATCTCTACATGCCCCCCCCATTCCCATAATCTTTTTATCTAAAGGAAAACTTCAACAGCGTAAAGTGAAGCGGTGTCTATCCTTACCGATGTTCTCCCCGAAAACGCCCCTTCGATTTGCCAATATGCTCTCAGGTATAATCCCAACAACCCTCGAGACAGGAAGGTTAATGCGAATGACGGATTCGAACTTGTCTACACGCTACGATCCCAAACAGGTCGAAGAAAAATGGTACGCCGTTTGGGAGTCTGCCGGGCTCTTTCGCCCGGAATATTGCCAAAAAATTAACCCGAACGCAGAACCCTTCTGCATAACCATCCCCCCTCCAAACGTAACCGGCAGTCTCCACATGGGACATGCCCTTTGCTATAGCATCCAGGATGTCATCGGGCGTTGGATGCGAATGAAAGGCAAAGAAGTCCTTATTCTTCCAGGTACCGACCACGCCGGCATAGCAACGCAAAAAGTCGTCGAAGCCCAACTCAAAGCGGAAGGACTTTCTCGCCACGATTTGGGTCGCGAGGCATTCCTCGAACGAGTCTGGAAATGGAAAGAAGAATCCGGAGGAATGATTCTCAAGCAATTCAAAAGATTGGGCTTCGCATTCGATTGGTCGCGCGAACGATTCACCATGGACGACGCCTACTATCGCGCCGTTTTGCACGTTTTTATCTCATGGTTCGAACGCGGATTAATCTATCGAGGCAAACGAATCGTCAATTGGGATCCCGGGCTATTAACGAGTGTAAGCGACATCGAAGTCTACGATGAAATTCGCAAAGGAAAACTCTATTACGTACGATATCCCTTCGCCGATGGAGAAGGATATATCGTCGTTGCGACGACTCGCCCCGAAACGATGCTTGCCGATGTCGCTGTTGCTGTGCATCCAGAAGACGAACGCTATCGAAAATTTATAGGAAGAAAATTAATCCTTCCGCTGGTCAAGCGAATCATTCCGCTCATTGCGGATGAATATCCTGATCCGAAATTTGGAACCGGCGCTGTAAAAATAACTCCTGCTCACGACCCGAACGATTTCGAAGTCGGTCAACGCATGGGGTTGGACTTTTCTAATCCTAATGAAGTACCCGTTTGCATAGATGAACACGCAAAAATTATCGCACCGGGAACGCCTTATCACGGCCTCGACCGATACGAAGCACGCGAAAAAATAGTCGAAGATTTAATTGCCGAAGGTCTTCTCGAAAAAGTCGAAGATTACGACGTCCCTCTAAAAATCAGCGACAGGAGCGGGCAAGTTATCGAACCTTTATTGAGCGAACAATGGTTCTGTAGAATGAAAGAACTCGCTCAGCCTGCAATCGAAGCGCTCCGAGACGAACAGATTCGTTTCATCCCAGAACGTTTCGCCGATGTTACGTTGCGATGGCTCGAAAACATCAAGGATTGGTGCGTTAGCCGACAACTTTGGTGGGGGCATCGCATTCCGATTTATTACACGGAAGACGGACATCAACCGATTGCGGCGTTTTCAGAAGAAGAAGCAGAAAAAAAAGCAGGATGCAAAGTCACACAAGACCCAGACGTATTAGACACGTGGTTCTCGAGCGCAATATGGCCCTTCGCAACGTTAGGATGGCCTGAAGATACCAAAGATTTGAGACGCTATTACCCTACCAATGTGCTTGTTACTGCGCGAGATATCCTCTACCTTTGGGTTGCACGCATGATTATAGATGGCCTCGATTTCATGAAGAAGATTCCATTTTATGATGTCTACGTACATGCAACTGTTCTGACGGAAACCGGTAAGCGAATGAGCAAATCGCTCGGCACGGGAATAGACCCCATCGAATTCATAGACCGCTACGGCGCAGACGCGATGCGATTCAGTCTTTTGGTGCAAGCAGGCCACAACCAAGAAATTCGTTTCGGTGAAAAACGCATCGAAGAGGCGAGAAACTTCTGCAACAAAATTTGGAACGCAAGCCGCTTTGTAATCATGAACTTGCCTTCTTCCAAAGATTCGGAAGAATATCGTGAATTCCAACAAAGACTCGAGGCTCTTTATAACAACCCTGAGGAAATTAAACTTTTTCTCGAATTGGAAGATGTATGGATTTTGTCTCGACTCCGCTCGTGCGCTCTTACGGTGGATGACTCTCTAAAAAACTACGACATGGCAGACGCTTGCAAAGCACTCTATTCGTTCTTTTGGAGCGAGTTTTGCGATTGGTACATCGAAATCGTGAAATCTCGTCTGCAAAATCCGGACACCCGCGTACTTGCACAATCGGTGCTCGTGTACGCACTCTCGGAATTCTGCAAACTCATGCATCCTTTTATGCCTCATATCACAGAAGAGATTTATCGAATCCTTCCCGGAATTGCAGAGCCGGAATTTTTAGACTATACGCTATTTCCATCTCTCCCGAGCGTTTTCACTGATACCGAAGCAGAAGCATTGATGGAGCGACAAATCGAAATCGTACGTGCCGCTCGTAACCTCCGTCATGAAATCGGAATCCCCCCCGGGAAGATCCTTCCGGAAATTTATATCGAGGGAGACGGCGTAAACGAAAACCTCCTTCGCTCGCAGGCTAATTTCGAAACCATACGAATCGGAAAACCGAAAGGAAACTTCGTCAGCGTAAATACGAATGGCGTGGATTTGCACCTGCCAGTCGAAGGACTCGTGGACTTCGACCGGGAAATTGTGCGTTTAGAAAAAGAATCGCAAAAAATTCAAGCGGAACTTGAACGATTGATGAGCCGCTTGAACGACCGTCGTTTTCTCGAACGCGCAAACCCAGAGATTGTGGAACGCGACCGAGAAACCGCAGATACCCTTTCCCAACAACTGCAAAAAATATTGGAACGAAAAAAACAGTTCGAAGAAATGAAAGAAAAGTAAGCCCCTTCTCTCTTTTTTCCATTCTCAATCCTTAATCCGAAACTAAAACGACGTAAGTGAAACCTAAAAACTCTGATTCCCCATATAGCGAAGCGAAGAGGGGGAACCTTCAAGGAGGGGTAAAAATACATCGCGACTACTCCCATCTCTAAAAATAAAAATTAACATCGCATCCCTACTGCTTCTCTTCCCAAAACGACGGAGGGATAATTACCGGACGACTCAATAAAATCAAGCCCAAAAAATAAACGACTGCCAAACTTCCCGGTAGCGATGCAGTCTTAATCGCCGCCCAGGGAAAAGAACCTAAAACATCACTTACAGAGGCTATCCAACTTGCAAAAGGACCTGTGATTAATCTATCGAACCCATAAGAAAGCGATTCCGAAAATGGTGCGCCGATCTGGGCAAGCGAATTACCCAAATATAAAAATGGAATGAACGGAGCGGTCAACAAATTAGCGAGCGGCGCGATTAAAGAAACATTTCCAAAATTCATCATCAAAAGAGGCGCTGCGGTTATCTGTGCGATGAGTGTGGTCATAACCCCGATGAACAACCAAACACAAACAACGCCTAACCCTTTCATCGAAAAACTTTTTGCCACTCTTCTAACAAAAAACAATACATGTGGCAAATACAAAAGCAACGACAAAACGATCATAAAAGTCAACTGGAATCCGACATCCCATATCGCTCCCGGCTCGTAAACCGCGTAACCCATACCCGCTGCAGCCCATGCGGAAAGTCCATCCGGACTTTTTCCGAATGCAGAAGAAATCAACATCACGAGCGTCATCAATGTAGCACGTACGACCGGAGGCCTCGCCCCCACTCCACCCATGTACGCTATGAGGATAAACAGAATAACGGCAACTATCAAAGCCCTCGGAATGGGAAGATGACTCAACAACAAAAACAACGCCCCGACGATAATAAGTACGTTTGCACCGCTCGTCGAAAGCATATGAAACGTGCCAGCGCGTTGCATATTTTCCATAAGGCTCTTATCCACTAATCCTTGCTGGCCAGCAAGCATCCCTATCGTCGCACCAGCCTCACGCTCCGGCAAATGCCTTCTTAATCGCTGCCATGTATCGTAAAACCATAACGAACCCAACGTTAAAACACCATCGCCTGGAGACAACATCTCGAAATTTCCGGAATAAGCAACATTCATCGAATAATTGACACCGCGCCTCTTCCAGAAAGAAGCGGAACTCTTGGGAAAACCGGAATACTCTACTATTCGCTCGAGTTCGCCTGTTACAGAAACCTTGTCTCCCGCTGCTACCAAAAACTCCTTCGGTGCAAAAACTAACACGCTCTCGTTTCGTACTCTCAAAACAAATCTCTGAAGTTTTTCTTCATGAGTTGGTGTATTCGATACGACTCCAACTATACGTTTCCAACCAGTTGGCAAACTCGGATTAACACTCTTCATGCTCATCGCGCTTATAAAACCGATAAGAAATAAACACGCACCTAATAGTAGATATCTCCGCGAGACGAACAAACCCAAAAACACACCAAGTATTGCAAGCGGATAAATAGGAACGATAACCCCAAAAAGGAAAAGGGGTGAACACGCAAGCAACGGACGAAACGCTATATGAGGATAGCGCTTTTCGAACTTTTCTGCAAACAAAAAAACAAACTTCGAGATTCCTTACCCTCAGTCTTCAGATTCTTTTCGAGAAATGTCCTTCGCGATATTTTGCACACGAAAGCGGATATCCTGAAATAGATTTTCTCCGGACCGCTCATTTAGACTGGCTAGAAGTTCCTTTTTACGCAACTGTAATTCTTGAACCCATAAAGAGGAACTCACCGAAACCCATAACACGCCGCGGCTATATCGATCCGGTGCGCTTTTCTTTGAAAGAATGCATCCTACGATATCTTCCCAGTGTTTTAGAGCGATTCTGGCTTTCGCCTCTCGCACAATCTCAGGTCTGCCAAGGATTTTTTCCAACGCTTTGCCTAAAACGGTCGGATGTCTTGTTTTCATATGTTAGAGTGAGTGGATCGAAAATGAGTATGGTCTTATCTAACCCTATAATTCCCTAATTTTAAAAGATTTTTAAGGGAGTTTTTGTTGTATTTAGGATGCAGAGCGAATGTGGAAAAACCTCCGAGTTCTAAGGTGAACTGAAAGAGAGAAAACAACTGGAAAACGCATGATGCTCTATGGAGAATGTGCTGAAAAATCGTCTTAAAACAGACGGTTATTCACTAAAGGCTAAAAAAAGCGATCTGAATCTAAGGTTTCCCACAGCGAACGCTCTCTTTCCCGGTGGTTTTGTTGAATTAATCCACCCTTACGAAGAAGCGAGACAATAGTAGATAACTATCTTGTCAGCCGTGTTTATTTCTTTGATTTTGTTCTGGTGAACTTCGGAGGAGCGTAATTTTTTTCGACCCATATACGAAAACCTATCCATGCGCCAAGTCCTAAACATGTAAAAAGCAAACCGAAGAAAAGCGAACGCCACCAAGTTTGTTTCCCTGCTGTTTGAATGGTCTCTTCCGCTGCTTTCAAGGCTTGTTCATCGTCAATTTTCCGCTTCCCACCACTCGGGAGAGATGTTACGGTTGGTTCATTATCCGTAGCACTTTTTTGTAACAGAGAGCTATCCGTCATGGATGGCGGCTCTATTGCACCGATTTGCGGAATGACTTGGTTGAACGAAAGTTCTTTTTCTAATTCTTGCTCATTGCGAACGCGGTCCTCTTTCCCGTCTGGTTCTGCTTTGATAATTGCAGAAAACCCACTTGCATAAAGGAAAACCGACAAACCGGCTGCAAAAAATCTCGCTATAAATTTTCTGTACACCATTTTCTTACTCCTGTTTTCTTTATAGTTATTAGCCTTTGTAAAGCCCTCTATCTTGCCAAACAGCCTGCGTTACGACTGGGCTTCTCGGTAGAAAAATATCTATAAGTGGCTGTTGAGTAGACGAGCGTTCACGGATTCTGTGGTCGTAGTTCATCACCATCGGCAGACTGTAAATCACCATCGCTTCATCCCTACTGATGATGGAGCCGTTGAACTTCACTCCCTTTCCGCCGTCCGCAAGTCTTCCACCACCTAAGAAATTCGTGTAAAGGATGCAATCTAAATTGTTGATCGGTTCGGCAATGGAATTTATTATTGCGTCACCGAAGACGCTTTGATAGCGTCTTTTGCCTGTCTCGTCTATTTGCATTGCGTCGAAAGGAGGTATCCAGTTCCCATTCTCGTCATATCGCCCCTTAGTAAATGGGGGGGTCATGTACTTCAAGGGATAAGGGAAGCCGAATTTTGCGGTATTCCCCATCATGATGCTTCCCCTTGCAGCCAATCCTAAAATGTCCTTCGCAGAGTTGTTCTTTTCTATCTGGTCGGGATTGTTTCCGCTGAAGATGGGGGGGTTTTTATAGTAGATGCTCCCTACGATATGAACATTTCGACCGGTGTAAATAGTCCCCTGTCCTTGAACATAACCTTTGATAACGCAATCCTGTGTGAATGTAACAGGGCCGTGGATTTTGATGGGATATCCGTTCGTGCCGATTAAGATCGCACTCCCCGCTACGACACCGTTCGTGTCTACGCGAACGTATTTTCTCAACGCGGTGCTATAGACTTCGACGTATGCGCCCTTCCCATAGTCAGGATTCGTAGCGCCATTATCGAATGTAGCCCTGGTATCTACATAAGTCGAGCTTATTGTGATGTATTTCGTGATGTCGTCCAAATCGGGCATTACCACTTCTTTCGTAGGAGTGGAGTCGAGGACTTTCCCGTCATAGGTTCTGTACCCTTTCGAATCTCCGATGACAGCGCCATATAAACGGTTGTTGATGACGGCGCCGTCTTTGTCGTAAAGGAAATCTCTCCATATTTCGAACTCTTCTGAACCTTTCACTCCATGTCGAGATTCGACCCATGCCTGTCGAACTTTGTCTTTGTCCGGTTGCGTGTTGTAATACGAATTAGACCACTGATTGGGTGTAAGGTTTACTAATCCCTTTGCCGGAGGAACGAGTTTATTGTTTGCTGCTGCAAACACCGACCCGTTAATCGTCGGAGTTCCTCCACTGAAATCGAAATCTCCGTTTGCCCGCATATCGCCATTTACGATGAGGTCGTTCGGACCGAAACCGTTCATCCAGCCGTAGTTGTTCACGAAATACGTGTAATCGAACACCTCACTGCGAGCCAAATTGAACGTCATCGTTACGTCAATGATTTTCCGAAACTCATCGGAATCCAACGCTCCGTTTTTATTCGAATCCTGCCAACCCACCGAACGAATAGTAACTAAGCGCTTGTAACTGTCAGGTTTCGAATACCCAATGATTGCCGTAGTATATGTGTCGTCTTTTTGAACGACTCCTGCAACAGGAAATTTCGGCAATACAGTACTAGCACCTGTCAAAACAATGTCCAGCTCATCGAAACTTTGCTTCATCTTGAAAGGCTTCCAAAGAGTGAGAACTAAATCTTGGATGCCTGCCTCGCATACATGCGATAGTCTCGATTCCAATTCGTTGAGTCTCGCTAAACGCACTGTGTGCGTTGCACGAGTAATATACGCAACAGTTGCCATCGCAACAATTGCCAAAACCCCCATTACGGAGATAAGAGCGATTCCTCGTTCTCTTTTTTGTTTTCGTAATACTTTTTGGGTGCTTTTCATACTAAATCCTCCCGTGAAAAGGATTTTTCTCAAAACCCGGCTGATGGGGCATTTCGCAAAACGACTATTTCGCGACATCGTCCGTAAGCCACATCGAGTGGATTGTCTTCACATTCTCGAAGCAAGCGTTTCGTAACGAGTTGCACCGCTAATTGGCGGATAATCGCTCCATTACCCGGAGTGAATGGGTCGTAATCCGTACCATCCGTATCCGTCAAAACGACATCGTGAAGCAATACTTTTTTATCCCCATCGCTAATTGAAACGAGTTCTGCTCCATCCGTGATTTCGAAACGTCTCTCTACTCCATCCCATACCATTGGATAAATAATGTTCCCATCTCCGTCCTTTTTGGGAAGCCTATATGTCACGCCTTCTCGGTCCGCATCTACCTCTACATAAAGCGCTTCACGAAGTGTGTCGCGCACATAGCGAAGTGCTTGCTGTACTTCCACTTCTGCTTGAATCCGCGCTTCACCCCGATACCAACCGGAAAGCGTAACCAAAAGAGCGACAATGCTCCCTAAGAGCACCAAACTGGTAATTGTCATGCTGAGAAGAGCCTCAGTGACCACAGCACCTCGAATTTTTCGAGATTTCATTTTCTTCTAACCCCTTGACTTCGTAAAATTGGATGTTTTTTAGAAGTTACCGATATAAGCACTCAAGGAAGAGTCGCGAACTGTTCCGCGTTCTGTCCATTCGACTTTCACGGTAACTTGTTTCAAGTCGAGTCTCAAATCCTTGATGAGTACGAAGCCCTTTCCCTGTGGCAACACTTGATTCGGCGCATCGGAATTCACACTGTCCGTATTAGAGAATTCGAACCTTTTCCAAGGCGGAATTGACGGAAGACCAGTGGGTGAATCCAGCAAACCGAGTGCAAAAAGACCATCGCCGGTTAAAGAAGAGTAACCACCGGCTTTTATCGCTTCGAGTTGTTTCTGCGCAATGTTTGTCGCTTTATTGAGATAGTCCGCTCGTGCGCGGCTCGTATTGGCGACGGGAAGAGTTGCTGCAATAATAGACGCGCATATTGCGACTAAGAAAATCGCGAACAAACTCTCCATTAACGAAAAGCCTCTCTCGTTCTTTTTTCTTTTTTTCATCGGCTTATTTCTCCTGAGGAAGGCAAAAGGGATAGCCGCCCATTAAGAACCGCTATCCCCCTCCAATACCCACGATGATTACAATGTGTGAGTACCACCAATCGAGCACGTTGGGTCTTCACCGACGTTTCCGACAGTGTACGTACCGCCCGATGGACATTCCGGAGTCTTCTTGATGTAGTCCGGAACCAAGTCACCCATGGTAACAGCATCGCCATCAGCGGCTTTGTTGTCCATCGCCCACTGCTCTTTACCTGCATCAATTTGGCGCAAATTCGATTGACAAGCCTTGGCGCGCGAAGTCTCACGAGCCTTGATGAAGTTCGGCACAGCGATTGCTAACAAGATGCCGATGATGAGAACAACGATCATGATTTCAACGAGGGTGAAACCCCGTTTGCGCTTGTTGATTAACCGATTCATACGTTTTTTCGAACCTCCTATAGGAATCCGTTAGAGTTAAGGGCGTGCGCCCGTTCAAAAAGTTGAATTCCACTAATACAACATCACCAGGCAGGTATTACTGCTAGATTGATTAGCGCTTTACCCACAAAGGCTTAGGCTCTCGTTCATATTTTCTTCAGGAAACTTCAACTTGAAACTTAAGAATCCACTTCAAGTTTTATGAATGCTGCGCCCCTCAGTTGCATAGAGCAAGCATAGGAAAGAATAAATTAAAAAGAGCATATCCGGGGGGGGCAAATTGTGTATTCGTAAAAGAATCCCCCAACAGATGTATAACGAGCTATTTTAGTTTCGTGGATTGAAGGCGTGATTTAACATATTTCGGAAATAAAGTTCCAGAATATCTTCAGGTTTTCCACACCTGTGCCCTTGCATGACTAAATCTCCATTGGATAAAGTAGTCCGCATCTTGACATGCGTAGAGGGGAAGAAATATGGAGAACAAGTGCTTGGCGAAACAAGGAAAGGGTTTTTACACATGGGCAGCCGATTCTTTTTCAGGAATTGCCGAATTCGATTCCAACCGTTCCGCGCTGAATGTCGCACGCGCATTCGCTCAAGGCTTTACTTCGTTTGCAGCGATTGTCGGACCTTCAGGTTGGGGTAAAACACTGCTGTTGCATTCCACCGAAAAGGCTTTGCAAAAACGTTTTCCCGGCGATGTCAAACGCCTTTCTTGTTCTGACTTTTTGTCGAATGCGCAACTTTATCAAAAAACGCGAGTGTTGATTCTGGACGACGTTCAAGAAATCTATCATTCTTTAAAAAACCGCCAATTGTTCTTCCGTCATCTAGAGCAGCGCATCCGCACGGGAAAACCCACATTCTTGGCGGCGTCTCCAAATGGCTTAACTACTCTTCGAAGTTTGCTCCCCTCTCCATCGCGATGGCAAGTAGTCACCCTCGATGAACCGAACATAGAAGAAAAGGTATCCGCAGTTCGTGAGATTTGCCACCTCGAGGGCATCCACCTTCGACCTGAGGCAATAAGGCTTATTGCGAAGAGCGTCGCAGGAAATGGGCGCTCACTTTTGGGGGCTTTGACCCGTCTAAAAATAAGCGTCGGGAATAAATTGAAGCGTCTCGACCCGCTCAGGCTGATGGGGCTCTTAGAGCCGTACCTGGCAGAAAAAACGTACGCTCACCTAAAAGAATTGACCGAGGAAGCCATTTCTCGATGCATGAACTTGCGAATTTGTAAAGGAAAACCAAAATGTTCATTGATGCTCGCGATTTATATCTTGCGTGGAGTTGCCGAAATTGGCGAAGAGAAGGTCGCAACCCTTCTCGATGTTGCTCCAGGAGAGGTTTTTCGCTTGTATAAGCAGTGCGAGCGAGCATTGAAAGACGGAGAACCAGGGTTGAAAAACTGCATTAGTCGTTGTTTATCGCGAATCAGAAAGAACCTTTATGGCTGATTTTTTCGGAAAATCGTTTTCTGCTTTCTCCCATGACGATACGTCTTATCCGCATCGAAAAGAGGGTAGCTCGCTTATCCCGCACATAAAAAGTGTTCGTGACCTTTCACTCTGGTCGCTATGGGTGAACCCAGAGCATCAAGTCAGAACAGCATTGATTATCATGAAAGGACATGGTGTGAGCGCATTGGGTGTTCTCGATAAAGAAGAATATGTAGGAGTTGTGTGTTTAGAAGATCTCGTCAGCGTTCCAGAAGATTGCAAAGTCGAAGAGGTCATGAGAAGGGAAATCGAAACCGTAGAACTAAATACGCCTCTCAATTTAGTTGCGGAACTGATGTCCAGAAAAAAACTCTCGAGATTGCCCGTTGTCGAATCCGGGCGTTTTTATGGGATTATCAGTGCGCACGATTTACTCCATGAGTTGGGCAGAAATTTCGATCCGCTTACGCGCTTACCCTGGAGTGATTCCTTGCGAGAATGGGGAATCAATAATTTGCGCCAAGGGAAAGAAATTTCCATTATCTTTATAGACCTCGATAACTACGGGGTTTTCAATAAACAATTCGGGCACATCGTCGGAGACCAAGTTCTCGAAACGATAGCTGAACTTTTGCGCTCTTTGATAGACCCCGCCTTGGAACATCTTTGTCGTTATGCTGGAGACGAGTTCGCGATTGGCACTCTCCGCCCCCGTGCAGAAGCAGAAAAACTTGCCAAAGAAATAAAAGCGAAAATAGATTCAATGAGAATCTCATCTGTCAATGGAAGCGTTAGCGCATCGGTAGGAGTTCAAGGCGGACGGAGAACGAAAGAAAGAAAAGACATCCACTACGCTGCAACCGTAGACAATTTAATTAATTTAGCGAGTAAATCATGTACCGCGTCGAAGCCATCTTCCAAACCAGAAGTTAAAGAAGTTAAAGAAACTACTGAAGAAAATACGCATCCACCGAAAGTGCATACCCCCCCTCGTTTGGTCGCTCTGAATGTAGGAAGGAATGCCGGCATCATGAAGGCGGTAGCGGTGCTCGAAACGGAAATAGGATTCATCCCTGGGGTGCACGTGGGTGCGTCTCAAGAAAGCTTTGCCGCCGCCGCCGCCGTTGCGGAAGCGCTAAAAGAACTTTTCCCGAATGCGGGAATTCGGTTGCTCGAGGTGATGGAGCGAAGAGCCGGTGCAGATTCCAGACAAGTCACAGTTCTAGCCGAGGCATTGGGCAAAAGGATTACAGGCTCTGCAAGGGTTACTCACACCGTCTCCGAGGCAGCAGCAGAAGCCACCTTGGAAGCGATTTTTGGCTCTTGTTTCTAACGGTTAGGTGGTTATAAGAAGCATCCTTTCAAAAAAAAAGATATCCCAGCCAGGAATTGTAATTGCTGTTATGGCGTTCATTAATTGAAACTACCTATAGCCCTTTACCTGAAACCTTGTAAGTTTATGTTTATTGTGGAATAAGTAGTACAATTACCTATAATCAAAACCTGGCAGGAGTATCTTTCGTCAAAATTTCGTAGAGAATAAGAAGTTTATGGAAAACCGAACAAAGACCAGACGCCTACTCGATGAGATTATTTCACTCATCCCTCAAGACAACACGCGCCTTCGGAACTATATAGCGGCTTTAGTAGACGCATTGGAAGAAGACGAAAAGAAGTACGAGGAGGTCGTAAGACTCGTCAAGGAGTACGAACAAGCCTATGAAAAACTGACTTCTCCTGCAAATAGAACCGGTGTTTTCCTGGAAATGCTAGACGAAGAGATAGCCCTTATCGCTGTGGGAGACAATGAGTTAGTCGTTTCTATAGACCCACGTATCGAGAAAAAGGAACTGAAAACAGGAGTACGCGTGAAGGTGAACGACGCCTATGCGATTATCGGAATCATGGAAACGCACACGGGCGGACAAATCATGAAGGTTACGGAGATTCTCGATGAAAATCGCTTGCGCGTGAGCCAAGACGCTACGGGAACCATCGGAAGAGTCGTCGTTCGCGCGCATTCGCTAATAGATGCGCAAATCAAACCCGGAGACGAGGTTCGCATCGAACCGAATTTCAAAGTTGCGACGGAGCATATTCCCAAAACGGAGACTCGTGAATACTTTTTCGAAACTGTGCCGGAAATTACCTGGGACAAAATCGGCGGTCAAGACGAAGCGATTGCACTCATCAAAGAAACCATCGAGCATCCTATCTTGTATCCGGAACTTTACAAGCAATACGATAAAAAACCGATTAAGGGAATTTTGTTATACGGACCACCCGGTTGCGGAAAAACATTGATAGGCAAAGCCACGGCATGGAATCTCACTAAAGAATACAGCAAAAAACTCGGAAGAGAAGTCAAAGAATATTTCATGCATATCAGCGGTCCAAAAATTTTGAACATGTGGCTCGGCGAAACGGAGCGAATGGTTCGCGAAATTTTCGAGACCGCACGCCAGCGCGCAAAAGAAGGCCATCTCGTTTTCATCTTTTTCGACGAAGCGGAGAGCGTTTTGCGTACCCGTTCCAATTCGAAATGGCTCAATATTAGCAATACCGTCGTTCCGCAATTCTGTGCAGAACTGGATGGGCTCGTGGATTTGGAAAACGTCGTTTTGATTTTGACGAGCAACCGTCCCGATTACATAGACCCTGCATTATTGCGTCCGGAAAGAATAGACCGCAAAGTGAAAATCGGTCGCCCGAACATGGAAGCGACGCGCGAAATTTTTTCGATTTATCTGCATCCTCGATTACCGCTCGACCCAGAAGCTCTCGCTGCAGAAGGGGGGGATGCCGAAGCGGCGCGTTCCTGCATGATCGACACGATCACATCTTTCATCTGGAGAACGAATCCGGAGACGGAGTTCATTCGTGTGTATTTTAGCAACGGCAGCATGCAAACACTTCATTGGAAAAATCTCATCAGCGGCGCATTAGTAAAGTCCGTCGTAGACAGAGCGAAGGATTTTGCGATTAAACGTGCCATTGCAGAACCGGATAAACCCCACGGGATTCGTTTGGACGATTTGAAGGAAGCCGTTCGCGCTGAGTATCGCGAAAACGAAATTTTCCCGAAAAGCGATTCCATAGAAGATTGGCTGAAACTGTTGGATTTCGAAGAAGAAAATGTAGTCGCCGTAAAACCGATTCGAGATTCTAAAACTGCCAAGCGAGACGCTGTGATTTAACGGCAACCGATTTCACCTCGACTTAACTTCGACGCGCCGGGGATTTTTTCATTCGATAGTAGTCGCAATGGTATACGCGAGAGCGATATCCTTTACGAGCAGCGAATAACCTCCGTCGCTCTCTTTGCCCCTTTGCCGAAGGATATAAGCAGGATGCAGTGTGGCAATAGCATATTTCGCATAACGACAAGGAAACAATTTTCCTCTATCTTTCGTGATTTGAAACCCTTTTTGGATTAATGCATTCGCACTCGGGGCACCAACACAAAGTATCACCTTCGGTGCGATAGCGCTTAATTGAGGAGCTAACCATTGTGAGCATGATTGTATTTCTTCGCTCGAGGGGGGGCGATTCGTCGCATGCTCGCCCAGCCAATCCGCAGCGCGACATTTTACGACGTTGCAAATATAAACATCGTTCCTATCGAGACCGTTGTCTAATAAAGCCCGGTCCAAAATCTGTCCCGCAGGACCTACGAATGGACGCCCAGTTTTGTCTTCTTGTTCTCCGGGCCCTTCACCCACCAAAACGAGCGGACTGCGCGGATTCCCTTCCCCGAAAACCACCGAACGACGCTTCAACGCAAGACCGCATGATGTGCATCCAGACGCGCGCTCCGCTAATTTGGAAATTACTTCTTCGATAGTTTCTTTGTTCTCTATCGCACTCATGTTTCATTTCCTTGTCGTTTCAGCAAAAGGTTCGTTTTGATGTCTTAAAAACATCTCACGCACGACGTCTTCGATATCTGCTTCCTCTATAGAAATATCCGCAATGGGAAATTCTTGAAGTAAACGCGATGCAATTACTGAAGTTTGATTGCGTGGAACTTCTATGATCGCTTCGTTATCACTCTGTTGAATCACACGTCCGTATTCTTCCAAAGAAGTTTTGATGCTTTCTTGAAAAATCAAATGTAATCTTTTCCCAGGGTTATAGGTATTCACGAGATGTGGTAAAGAACCATCGAAAATTAAACTTCCATGGTCAATCACAATCACCCGCTCGCAAACTTCTGCAACGTCTTGCATATAATGACTCGTCATCAATATCGTCGTTTCGTGCTTGCGGTTGTGTTCTTTGAGAAAATCGCGAATTCGTTTTTGAGAAACGACGTCTAATCCGAGAGTCGGTTCGTCCAAAAACAAAACGCGAGGATTGTGAAGAAGAGATGCTATCAATTCGCATTTCATTCTTTCGCCTAAACTCAAACGCCGAACTTGAATGTGGATTTTATCGCTGAGTTGTAGCATCTCTACGAGTTCATCTGTTCTTTTCTTGAAATCGCTATCAGAAACTTCGTAAATTTCTTTCAGCACGAGAAAACTATCCCATGCGGGCAAATCCCACCAAAGCTGCATTTTGTTTCCCATCACTAATGAGATCTGTTTTTGCATCTCCGGTCGCCGCTCCCATGGGATATATCCAAGAACCTCTGCACGCCCCGATGTCGGATATAAAATCCCCGTCAGCATTTTGAGTGTGGTGGTTTTTCCCGCTCCATTAGGACCCAAAAACCCCACGAGCTCCCCTTGGTCGATTTTTAGGTTAACATTTTTCACAGCCTCGATATGAACCCTTGTCGGTGCAAATAGACTTTTCAATGCACCAAAGACCCCCCCCTCTCGTTTCGTGGAAACGTAGGTTTTTGAAAGTCCTTCAGCCAACACAACTGGGTGCATTTTCTTTTCTGGTTATACCTACTGCCCTTTACGAACTAAAGTTCTGTGATAAATTCCATGTTTATATGTTTAAAGCGGCGAAATGGGTATGGGATTCGGAAAAGACAGTGGGTGAATGGAACTATTATACAGCCTTTCGAAAACCTTTTGTACTCAACAGTACACCTTCTAAAGCAGATTTATACATAACTGCAGATAGTCAATATTGGGTGTGGGTAAATGGAAAAAGAGTCGGCAGCGGCCCGATTCGAAGTTTCCCGAATCCGTGGTACTACGATTCTTATGACATAAGAAATTACTTAAAACCCGGAGATAACGAGATCCTCATTCTCGCCCATGCAATTGGCGTTGGAACCTTTCGCTATATTCCCGCACCATCAGGAGTTATCGCGGAGATTCAAGCCGACGGCAAACCTATAATCGGGACCGACTCTTCTTGGGAGTGTTCTCCTCGACCATTCGGAACTTTAAAAGAGTTTCGTATCTCTTGTCAGCAAGGATGGCTTGAACCCCCAGGATCCCCCCTACCCGAACTCATTCATTCTTGCTTTGCAAAGAAAACAACACCTGCAGTTGAAGTCACGCAAAACAGGGAACTAATAAAAGCCCCTCTTTCCATAGCCGATACTGGCATCGTTTCTGGAGTCTCTATAGCACGTTCGGCAGTGGTCAAACCGCCGGAAACGACCATCAATCTCTCGCTCCGACGTTTTTTGTTTCCTAATATCTTGGACGCTTCTCCGAGGGAAGTCTTTGGACTCGTCGGATTTTTGTTTCACGTGAAACATTCTCGAGAACTCATTTTCGAATTCCCGGCACCATGGTTTTGGATGGGCGCCAAAGGACGTTTGAACGGCGTGGAAATGACGAAAATCCCGACACGACACAGCTCGCTTGGGAACGGAACAGCACTCATTGGGCAGGCACAGCCAGGAGAGAATTTTATAGTGTTTGATGTTTCTGGAACGTCCCACGAGTGGACCTTGCAAACGACCGTCGACGACGTCGCTTTGCAAATCCCGGGCCCTTTCTATGTGCTCGGACCCTTCGATTCAGCGGAAGCAGTACAAAGCGCATACTCTATTTCCGATTTCGAAACGTTTACGAATCATCCCCTGGCAAAGATTGTCCCCTCAGATTCTCCTTGTGTTGATTTCGCTCCGGCGTTTTCACGAACAGCTTTCGCCAAGTTAATTTCCCCTGAACCTATCCCGCAACACCCCGATGAAATAAGACTCGGCAACCCGGGCGAAGGGGAATGCCAAATCATCCTCGACTTAGGGCGAATGACCGTTGGTCGCTGGGCTTTTGAAGCGGAGGCAGATGAAGACACCGAAGTCTTCTTCAACGAGTTCGAAGGCTTTCAAAACGGAGAGCCGGATTTTTGTTGGGAAATGAGCAATACATGGATAGTAAATGTACCAAAAGGTACATTTGCCTTCGAAAGCCTTCATCGGAGGGGTGGTAGGTTCGTTGTGATTCAGGGAAAGGACGTTTGTATAAGAAATTTTCGAGTTATTGAATCGACTTATCCTTGTAAGCCGATAGCAGTTTTTCAGTCTTCTGAAGAAAAGTTGAACAAAATTTTTGAAATGTGTGCCCTCACTTCGAAATTGTGCAGCGAAGACACATTTGTAGACTGCCCGACCTACGAACAAACTTTTTGGGTAGGTGATGCCCGTATCGAAGCGCTTGTCAATTATGCGGTTTTTGGGGACTATCCGCTCGCTCGAAGGTGTCTCGAACTTGCAGGAGAGAGTCTAACGCGTAGTCCACTCGTTGAAAGCCACGTTCCGAGCGCCTGGCCTGTGATCATCCCCGCTTGGAGTTTTCTTTGGGCTATCGCATGTTTCGAGCATTACTGGTTCACGGGAGATACCGAATTCCTCCGAAAGATTTATCCGAGAATGCTCCTTCAGGCGAAAAACGCCGCAAAGCATCTCAACGACCGGAACCTTTTCGAAATGGACGCTTGGAATTTGACGGATTGGGCGCCGATGGACCAACCGCACAAAGGGGTAGTCACAGCAAATCAAGGATGGCTTTGTTGGGCTTTAGATTCCACGGCGAAAGCCGCGACGGTTTTAGAAGAGCATAAAGATGCGGAATGGTGCAAAGAGGTCTCGCACCTTATCTCGGAAGCCTCAAACGAGTTTCTTTGGAACGACGAGAAAGGAGCATTTACAGACTGCTTGAAACCCTCCGGAGAACAATCCGACGTTTTTAGTGTGCAGACACAGTGCGTTCTTGCTTTAGCGAACATGCCAAAGCCCGAGAGAATGAGCAGGATCCAGGAGATTCTTACCGGAAAAGCTTCGGAGAGTTTCGTTCAGCCCGGCACGCCATTCTTTTACTTTTTCTTGTTCGAATATTTAGAGAAAATCAAAGAAAATGAACGAATTCTCGAAGTAATTCGCGAAAAATGGAGCTTTATGCTGGATAAGGGTGCTACTACGTGTTGGGAATTATTTCCTGGGTACCTTTCTGCGGGGAGATGGACTCGGAGCCAATGTCATGCTTGGAGTGCGGGACCAGGTTACTTCTTGAAAGGCAAGCAATTCGGTATTGTACCAATTAGTCCAGGATTTTCCAAAGTTCTTTTCTGCCCTTATCCCATTGGTTTATCGAAGGTTTCGGGTTCTTACCCAACGCCAAAAGGTGCGATATCCGTAGAGTGGGAGTATAAAGACGATGAATTCCGTTACTCTTTGACGGCACCAGAGGGAATAGAGGTCGTTACAGATTTGAGCAACGTGTAGGGTGGTTTAATCTCCTTCGTGTCTGAATTAATTGTCCCTAAACAAAAGGGTCTGGAAGTTTGTCGTGTTTCAGAAAATTCCCCGGCAGCAAGGGGAGGGGTTTTAGCCGGGGATGTAATTATAAAAGTCAACGACAAGCCCATAAAAGACGTCATCGATTTTCGCTACCTCTCTTCGGAAAAACATGTGCGCATCGGCCTTTTGAGAAATGGGAAGTACCTTCTAAAAAACATCGAACGAGATTGGGGGGAAGAGTTCGGTATCGAATTTCGCTTCGAGGTTTCGGATGGAATTCACACATGCAATAACAAATGTGTTTTTTGTTTTATTCACCAAATGCCCAAAGGCATGCGCAAAAGTTTATATTTGATGGACGATGATTATCGCCTTAGTTTTTTGCACGGAAATTACGTAACGCTCACGAACATGAGCGAGAAGGAATTCGAAAGATTAAAATCCCAAAAGATTTCACCCTTATACGTGAGCGTTCATGCAACGGATCCGAGATTGCGTGGTTTTTTATTAGGGAAAAACGAACCTCAGCCCATTCTTCCTCGCTTGAACGATTTGCATTCTCATGGAATCGACGTACATTGCCAGATTGTATTATGCCCAGGAATCAACGATGGAACTGCCTTAGAAAAAACGATACAAGACTTAGCGTCGCTTCATCCAAGAATGTCGAAAATGAGGGGGGGCGTTCTGAGTGTAGCGATAGTTCCGGTGGGACTGAGCAAATATCGGCATAATTTGTATCCTATCAGAGCGGTAACTTACGAAGAGGCGCAAAAATTGTTGAAGCAAACGGCAAAATGGCATAGACGTTTCCGTTCGGAATTGGGCACGAGGTTCGTTTTTCCCTCAGACGAATGGTTTTTTCTCGCAAAAAGGAGCGTGCCTTCCCGGAAATGGTACGAGGATTTTCCCCAACTCGAAGACGGCGTGGGCACGTGCAGATTGTTTTTGGATGAAGCCCAAAGAGGCCTCGCGAACTTGGCTCGTAAATCATCGAAGAAAAATATAGAACCCAAGATGCGTCTTACGTTGATCACCGGCGCTTTAGCGGGGGGGATTATCGAATGGTTCGCAGAGGAACTTTCTCGATGGACGAATTACGATGCGGATGTATGCGTGGTAAAGAATCACTTTTTCGGCGAAGGAATTACTGTTGCAGGGCTGCTAACGGGTCGTGACATCATTTCGACACTTCGAAATTACCCCCCCGAAAAGAAAGCGAGGGGAATTGTTCTTGTTCCAGATATCGCTTTGAAAGATGAGATGCTCTTTCTCGACGATTTGACGATTCATGATGTTCGTGCAGAAACCGGATTGGACGTTCGCGTCTGTCCTTCGAGAGCAAGAAATTTTTTTAGTTGGTACGAAAATTCACTAAAAGCAGCGTAAGTTGCGACTTCCGAAGAGTCGTCTTGCAAGCCTTATGTACTATAAATATCGCACATTAACCAAAAACCTAAAACCATTGACCTCGAGAACCTAAAGCAGGAGGACTATAACCCTATCCCTTAGCTCCAGAATTTAAAAAACACTGATTATAAGTTCGATTTGACCAAAAACCGGTTTCCCTTACGTAGCAAGAACCTTTAAAAGTGGGGAGTTTATTCTTTTTAATTCGTAAATGTTCAGAAACACGGTCATTTTAAAAAATTCACTAATGCTTTTAAAACTGGACCGGAATCGCCTAAAAAACGGTTCCCCTTGCGAAGCAGGGGGAACCTTTAAGGAGGGGGTTTTTCATCTAATGTTTAGGAAATACAAGCGGTGACCCACTTTCGTTCTCATTCTGAAAGAAAGTTTTTATGATCGAAATCGTTCACAGCGATAAAAATAAAGCGACGAAAGGGGCAGAAAAAATCCAGGAATCGCAGCGGTCGAGTATCCCCCCATGACCCGGTAGGAGATTCCCACTATCTTTAATTCCCCGCGTTCTCTTCCATGCACTTTCGACGAAATCGCCAATCTGTCCGAAAATCCCCACAATCCCCCCCACCATAGCGCCCTTGAAAATTCCTATGTCGAAAATAGATCCAAAAAGAATTCCGATCATCAGCGACGTTATGAAATTAGCAACAGCGCCTTCCCATGTTTTCTGCGGAGAAATATTCGGAGCGATTTTCCTCTTCCCGTATTTACTCCCAATAAAGAACGAAGCGCTGTCCCCACCCCAAAGGCATAGGAAAAAAAGCATGAGCATCGAGCCACTCGTGATCGTAAAGGAATTAGAAGTGTTGGGTAAATCGTAAGCGCGAAGTTGGACGATATTGATAAAAGGCAAAAGAATCCATAATAACAACCGAATAAGCGCTCGTACCTCCCCCCCCTTCCATAGCGTATCTCCCATGGCAACCAAAATCAAGCCACCGCAGGCAACGGAACTCCATGTGATATTCGGCTCGCTCTTAGATAAAAATATCGCTATCGGAAATGCACCCAATGCAATCCATGTCAAAGGACTTTTCGAAAAACCCTCTGCTCGCATGAATTCCCATGTGCAAAGTACGGCAAGAACTGCACAGACCGTCTTTATAGGGATCAAAGAATTCGCAAGAGCAGCGTACGTGAGTATGGGTATGCCGATCGCCGACGTGACGATGCGCGCAAACGTCCTACCAGTAACGCCAACGACGCGGTTTTCATTCATCGAGTAAACCCAGCTTCCAAAGCGCGATTTGAACGCGATTCGTCAAACCCAACTTCTTGAGTATTTTACTCACGATGTTTTTTATGCTTTGTTCGCTGAGGTTCAACTCTTGAGCGATGTCCCGATTCGATGCGCCTTTTGCGATATGATCTGCTATTTCGTTTTCACGCGGGGAAAGAGCAATCCCTCGGCGTCGTCTTTGTTCTTTTCGAACGAGAATGGGCTGTCGCCATTGCTTTCCTAATGCTATCGTCTTCACAGCTTCTAACAGAACTTTCGAACTTTGAGTTCTGAATACGACGGGCGCATGTTCATGGCTTAGAAGTGGAAAAAGGTCGTCAGGCTTGTCTGCAAGAAAAAGCAGCCTTTGTTTCTCGAAGGCTTTTTTCGACGCGCCCCCCGAACGATCTTCCATCTTCTTCAAAAACTCTGCGTCGAGAATGAGAAGATGCGATTTGGGCTTTTCGATAAAAGCCTTCAATTCATCAGGGCGAGTGAGGATTGTCGTAACCTCGTACCCTTCCTGTTCTAAGGCACGGGAAATCAACTCTGCCGAGAGGTGCTGGTCCGCTATCGCGATTGTGGTTTTTTCGGGTAAAAGCACCCTTTTTTCATGTGGTTTCATTTCAAAGCCAATAAAGGTAAATGTTTTGCCAATAAACGAATAGTCTTTTTGACTAACAGACGAGTAATATACCGGATCACACCTTAATCTTTCAAATATTGAGCAATTTTCTTCTTCACCCTTTGAAGCGCATTGTCGATACTCTTCGGACCGCATCGCAACTCAAGGGATATTTCCTCGTACGACTTCCCTTCTAAATAGCATTTTAAGACTTTTGCCTCCAAGAAACTTAAAAGATTAGGCACAGTTTCGAGAGGGAGTTTTCGATTCACGACTGTCTCTTCGAGATTCATGCACGAATCATCGGTAAGCACATCCACTAAAGCGCTGTTGCTGTCATCGGATAACGTTTGATGGAGAGATACGTAGCCATTCAAGAAAATATGTTTTTGCCTATTCGCTGTTTTTATGGCTGTGATAATTTGACGAGTTATACAAAGTTCGGCAAAGGGACGGAACTTAGAACGCCGCTCGCTCCGAAAATCACATATCGCTTTGAAAAGACCTATCATGCCTTCTTGGATGACATCTTCTTGGTCTGCTCCGAGAAGATAAAAAGTGCGTGCCTTGTTTTCGATTAGGGGACGATATCTTAAAAGAAGGCATTCCACCGCGCGCTCGTCTCCACGCTTCGCTCTTTGAACAGCCTCTTCGTCGGAAATTCCCCAAAGTTGTGGGAGTTCATCCGACAACACGAAAGCGGCAATCCTTTCACTTGCCCCCACAATGCACCTCCAAATCGTTGCAAAAAAATTCGAGTCTAAAAAGACCCGAGAAAACAATTTATAAAGAGTATAGAGGAACAGGATTCGTGATTGTCAAGGGTTTTGGAAAAAAGTCGGAGCGCTACGACGAATAATAGAAAATTTATCCACAACTTTCCCACATTTTTTTAGATTTGTCTTTTTCTTTGGTCTAACCCGTTGTCGGAGGAAAAAATCGAAACACTTTTTGCAAATTACTCTTTCTTATTGGTTGACAATTGATGTTTATGGGTTGACAACGACCGTGATCGTCCCTGTCCAGGGTTGCTTTAAACCGAACATGTCGCGAATTGTGCAGGTAATCGTGAACTCTCCCGGTATGCGGAATTTCCGATAAATGACTTGCCCGATAGCTTCTTCTTGAAGACCGTCTCTTGCATCGAAATCCCACACGTATTCCAGAATGCTGTATCCAGCCTCTGCAGTCGCATAGAGTTGAACCTCTTGTCCGCGTCCTAAATTTAATTCTCTGAAGGGTAGAGAACCCTGGATGGGAGTTTGGTCGGTGAGCACACGAATTTCTCCCACGTAAAACGTGGAACGCCCATCACCGCTGATGTAAATCGCCGAAAGAATTTGATTCGTTTTCGAAAAGCCGGGAATTTTTTGTAAGGGAATTCCTACACGTCGCCAGCGGTCTGTGTATGTCGTTCCCGAAGCTATGGGGAGAATGACCTCTGAGAGTTTTCCGTCCGTTGTCTTTAGAACGAGCCTGACATTTTCCATTTGTCGCACCTTGGATTCACCGCCAGGCGCAACCCCTATGACATACACACTCAAACCCAAAAGGTTTTCAGGGCTTTTAGAGGCTTCCGCCAACGAAATCGGATTTGGTAATTCGATAAGTCCGCCCTGGTAAAAATTCGTCGTGACGATTTTCAGCGAGCGACCACCGATAAGCGAAACATCACCGGAGTCTTCGATGCTCCCACTTCCCCATGGTGAGAGCTTCAGCCCGTTTTGGGATATGGGTGTCCCATTGTAAATGTTGATGTCCACTTGCTGGAATCCAGAACTGAACAGTAAGACTCCTAATGCGAATCCGAACATTTGTTTTGCCTCCGTTTGTGAACTGCCATTTTTACACAATGTGCTTTCTCTTTACATGGTCCTTTTTATTTTTCACGTGATGTCCTTCCAGAACACACGCTCGATATGCGTGGCTGTTCCATCCTCAGCGACTTCGATAACCACGCCATTGATGATTCCGGCGCCAGACGCTGGTTCGAACTTTTCTGGCATAAGGGTGAGGAACCGTTTGAGCACCTTTTCGCGCTCCATGCCGATTACGGACTCCTGTGCGCCGCACATTCCCACGTCGGTGATGTAGGCGGTTCTTCCATTTAAGATCCGTTCGTCAGCAGTTTGAACATGGGTATGCGTGCCTACGACGGCGCTGGCTCTATCGCTCATATACCATGCGAAAGCGTTTTTTTCAGAAGTCGCTTCTGCATGGAAATCTATCAGAATCGTCGTCATTCCGAGGTCACGAATCAGACGATCGGCAGTTCGAAATGGGTCATCGTATTCCGCCATGAAAATCCTGCCGCAGAGATTGATTACCCCTAACTGGTGGTCTCCTTTGGTTAGGGTCATCCAGCCTTTTCCGGGAGCATCAGAGGGAAAATTGGCTGGGCGAATAACGCAGGTCGTCTGGTCGAGATAGGGGGTGATTTCCTTTTTCGCGAAGGCATGATTTCCGAGAGTTATGCCGTCAATTCCCCAACCGAGCATCTCATCGGCGAGTTCAGGGGTGATTCCGATCCCCGCAGCCGCATTCTCGCCATTGGCAAGTACGAAATCGGGTTTATAAGTTTCTTTTAGTGAGGGCAAACATTGCTGAACACACCTCCTCCCCACCCTTCCTACGATATCTCCGAGAAACAGTATCCGCACGCTTTCGATAGTAGCACGAGACTTAGAAATTATTGGTGCTAAACAGAGTTATTTGACTCGACAGTTTCTGCCGTAACTGGCCTTACAAGTGGGGGACATGTCCCATGCAGCCAAGCACTTGCGATTCGTATTAGCGGTTTTTAAACGTCCTTAGACGAGGCAAAAATACATTTCTGAATTTGAGTAATTCTTGAATCGCCCAGGCTCGGATTTCGTCTAATTTTTCTACTTCATCAATCGAGCCATCTCGATAAATTGCAATTCGTGAGGCACGACGTTCATCCAATCTTTCCCAATCTAAAGATTCTCCCAGTTCGCTTTCGATGCTTTGTTTTTGCTCATAAAGCCAATCGAATAATTTTTTGTTTTCATCGGTTTCGCCCATGTCAAGATATAATTCTACTCGCACCCGCCCCCCGTATGAAAACGCTACTGCATAGGTTATTCCAGAAAAACCAGTTGGAAAAGCGTACCAACTTTGTGGCTGGGCTATTCTCGCTTTCGTGAATGAGTGCTTGGTTCTTAATTCGTCAATCAGCGACTGGAAAAATGCACGATATGCTTCCCCTCTTGCGGATGGGGTTTCTTTTCGACCTTCTTTTTTGGATTTGCGCCATTCATTGGGAAAAACAATCGGCTTGAAGTTGTAAGCCGGCTTAGAATCATCAATTTTGAATACTTCAATCTCGATGGCGAAAAACTGCGTGTCAGTATCGGTACGCTGATTCAACCACTCGATAGTTTGTCGATGTTCATCGCGCACGTTTTCAGAAATCCAGATTACTTTCGATGCGTCAAACCCTGCGGCATAGGTCAACATTTTTCCTAAGTGGTCGAAGTCGGTATCTCCGAATTGATTTTCAATGATAACAAGATGTCCTGTGCTTAAGTCTTTCGCAAGAATATCGAGGGAAAAATTACCGACGCTGGATTCTTGCTCAACCAATTCTAAGTCCATACCAACGGCTTCGCCGAGTTTATCCAAATTTTTCGCGAGCCAGGGCGTGAAATTGTAGGCTTCATGCTGCCAAATTTCTCTGATATTGAGTTTCTTGATTTGTCCAAATTCCATAGCGAGTCATTCCTATTTTTTAGTTTATTATTTATCAGAAGAAGATCACTTTAGGTATTCCCATGGCGTCGATCCAACACATCAAACACCATCTGTGGTCTTAAGTCCCGGCTGTCTGGTTGATGGAGTTCTTCGAAGATTTTACCTTATCCCAACCTTGTGCAGGCTCAAGCCATGAGCCGAACTCGTTACCTTACAATGGTGGCCTTGCTTGAGGGATCGTCGTTCTTATTATCCACTCGTTGCCCTATTCTTATTGCTTACTCAATACAATTTCTTTTGCGCGGTGGAGGCGTTCGAGGATGCGGGTGGGGCCTAGGAGTGCCATGAGTTCGAAAAGACCTGGTCCATAGGTGCGTCCTGTAAGTGCAACTCTGGTGGGGTGAATTGCCAAACTTCTTTTTTCTAAGCCGAGTTTTTCTGTGGCTTCTGTGATTGCCTTTTCGCAATCTTCCACCGTTAACGAAGTTTTGACTTCTGACGAAGTTTTGAGTTCGGTTAGGGTTTTATCTGCTTGCGTGGTTTCTTCTCGAGTGATTTTCTTTTCGAAATACGCAATCAAGAAATCGAAAAGTTTTAGCACGTATTCTTGTGAGAACCATTTTTCCACTGCGGCGGGATCGAGTTCGGGTTCTTCCTCGAAAAAGAAAGCGCATGCCGATGCAAATTCGGAAAGAAGTTTTACGCGTTCTTGTTCCAAAACTAACGCTTTGGTTACATATTCTTCTGGGAATTTTTCGAGTGCCTCATGGAAGATTTTTCTTTTCGGAGAAGAAAGGTATTCTTGATTTTTCGTCGTTGCATCATATTCTTTTACCGTGCGATACAATTCTTGGGGGGATAGTTGTCGAATGTAATGTCCATTCATCCACTGAAGTTTCGTGATATCGAAGATTCCCGGCGAAGGTTGGATGCCTTCGAGAGAAAACAACTCTTCCATTTCTCGGAGGGTCATCAATTCTCTTTCCCCCCCCGGAGACCAGCCTATCAGCGCAATGAAATTCACGACGGCTTGCGGCAGATATCCTTTTTCGCGAAACTCCAAGCATGCAACATCGCCGTGGCGTTTGCTCAACTTTGCGCCGTCGGGACCTTTGATGATCGGTGCGTGCGCGAAAACTGGCAGTTCCCAGTCCATTGCCCGATAGAGAACGACATGTTTCGGTGTGGAACTAATCCATTCATCACCGCGAATGACATGCGAGATTTTTTGATAATGGTCGTCCACCACATTGGCGAGGTGATATGTGGGCCAGCCGTCGCTTTTCAGAAGGATTTGGTCGTCAATGAGTGATGCTTCATATTCCACCAAGCCCCGGACAGCATCTTCGAAGGCGATAGTGCCTTCGGTCGGCATCGCCAATCTAATGACGTAGGGCATCCCGCTTTGTTCGAGTTTTTCGATTTCGCTTTGTTTTTTCCAGCGACAGCGGCGGTCGTACATCGTGGGGAGTTTGTTAATGCGTTGGTATTCGCGCATTTTCTCGAGTTCTTCTGGGGTGCAGAAACATTTATAAGCCGCCCCCCGTCGAAGAAGTTCTTGGCAAACTTTGTGATAGAGTTCTAATCGCTGGCTTTGAAAATAGGGTCCGTATTCTCCGCCTTTTTCTGGACCTTCGTCCCAATCGAGTTTTAGCCACCGCAAACTTTCGAGAATTTCTTCGACCGCTCCTTCTACTTTTCGAGTTTGGTCGGTGTCTTCGATGCGCAGGATGAATTTGCCCTTGTATCTTCTCGCCATGAGATAGTTGTACAGCGCAGTTCGAATGTTTCCGACATGTGGGCTTCCCGTTGGGGAGGGAGCGTAGCGTACGCGCACCATTTTACAGAAGTTACCCAGTTCGTGTTTCGATGGAAGTATTTCCGCTGCGCGCGTGTTCGAGCATCATGAATTCACTGAGGTTTTCGATGGTCAAAATGCCGACGAGGCGGTCTCCATCGAAAATCATAATCGGCGCACGGTTTCCTTCCATAAAATGATTCAATGCGGCTTCGAGAGGGTCTGTGGGGCTCATCCGTTTGAATTCTCTTTGCATAAATCCGGAAACGTAAGCGTCGTCGCCTCCTGTTTGCATACCTCGACCGATATCTTCTCGCGTTAGGATTCCTAAAATTTCGTCACCGAAAACGACGGGGAAGACTTGCTGAGAACCTGCAAGGAGCATTTGCGCTGCTTTACGCAGAGAATCTGTGTGAGAAATCGTTCGGAAATCCGTCATCATTGCATCGGCAACTCGTTTTTCTTTGACGAGTGAATATCCGACGGTGACGACCATTTCTTGTCCTGCGCCTAAAAAGATAAAGAAGGCAATCAACATCCACAACACATGTCCGATGAAAAGGGCAAAAATACCGAAGGCGATTGCTAAAAATTGACCAATCCATCCTGCGATCTGAGTGGCTGTGGTTTCCGGCATTTTTAGTGCGAGAAGAGCACGCAGTACACGCCCCCCATCCATGGGGAATGCAGGAATCATGTTAAAAAGCATCAAAACGATATTTGCGCTAAAGAGCGCATCCCAGAACGAAAATCGTTCGAGTGAAATGGCGACGGAAAAATCCGGCAATCTTTTTTCGAAAAGTAAAAGCCCGATGCCAATTAAAAAAGAAATTATGAGATTGACGAAGGGTCCTGCAATCGCAATCCAGAATTCTTGAGTTGGTTTTGGACGTCCTGCGAGTGTGGCGATGCCACCGATGGGGTAGAGGGTGATGTCTTTAGTTCGAATACCGAAGCGTTGCCCAGTGAGTGCGTGCCCTAATTCGTGCAAAACGACACAAAAGAAGATAGCGGGGATGAGCGCCATGATATGAGCGGAATGCGGGGCTTCTCTCGATACGAAGGCTAACCAAAACATAAAGAGAATGAAGGTGAAATGAAGCCGGATGGGGATTCCGGAGACTGTGGCGATTCGAATCGCCCAGATAGAAAAACCTTCCTGTCGTCTTTGCACGTTCTTATTCCTTATTTAAAGAGTACCCGTATCGAAATTGACCTATCCAGTCGAACCGATAAGTGGTGGCATGTAAATCGCGCCTTACGGCGTTACTACTACTATAAATCGCGTCTTACGACGCTCCTACATTTATTGTTTACGCTGGAGTCATTTTTTTCGTGCATGAACTAAAACATATTCATTCCCAAAACATTATTCATCCCAAAAAACGCCGAGTTGACTTTGAGCAGGTTTTTCATTTTGCTTTGCCCATTGAATACTTTTTTTCGAATTTCCGCACCAGGATAGAGAATCCGGATATTTGTCGTTTCCTGCCAAGTCTACGAACAATCCCAAGCAAAGTGCGAACTCTCTAAGGGTTCCGACGTCTCCTGGATTGGCTTTACCCAGCGTCGTTCCTCGAGAAATGTAAGAATCGTTTCCTTCGTAATCGAGAAAGACGCCGATACCGTTTGCGTTTCCTGCGCCTAAAGAAAGATTGGGAGCGATGTGTGTATCGTCACCATTTCTGTCTATTAAAAAACCTATGCTGAAATCGTGTCCAGCGCCTTGAGCCATATTCATGGTGGCAGTGTATGCATCGTTACCGTTGCTGTCTTCCAGCGCTCCGAAAGCAAAATGTGCGCACGCACCTTGCACATACCAAACTCCTCGATAGACATCGTTGCCATTTTCATCGAATAAAATTCCGATCCCTTGCCAGTATCCGACACCTTGAGCAAAAACACCGCAAGAATATTTATCGTTTCCGGAAAGGTCGAATAGAACTCCTAAACCGCCTCCGAGACTATGGCCATGGGAATAATCCGCACGAACGCCGAATCCCGTGCCTTGCGACATGTTGACGTTGTGTTCTTGTGTTTGCGCAGAAGGGAAATCGAGTTGTTCATCGTTTGCGCGGTAATCGTCATCGCCATTACCATCGAGCAAGAAACCGACACCACGCACGATTCCACATCCTTGCGTTTGAAAAAATCCGTTATATTTATCGTTTCCCGACGTATCGCATAAAATTCCGATGCCGCAATGTCCATAGCCTTGGGAATTGACATAAGCGTCGTAGATATCGTCACCTTCCTTATCGAGCAGGACACCGACGCCGTATTCGCCGCTTCCTTGGCTCGGGCGATAACTTCTATAAACATCGCTGCCTTTTGCATCAACGAGTATTGCGATTCCGAAGAGTGCCCCCCCAAAGGCGGGAATTCTGGTTTCACTTTTGCGTTTTTCTATTTCCGCGACAGGTGCTTTAGCGCAATCTTCCGAGGAGAAATATTTATCATTGCCCTGATTATCTATCAACACGGAAACCCAATTATTCGAAGAAGCGTTGCTTGCGCCTCCGAAGTACGTATCGGAACCACCGGTATCTATAATCAAAAAATATTTTCCAGCCGGAGTGATGTTGTCGTCTCCGCCTCGTAAGATAATTTTTCCTAAGGGAGTCGAGAACTCGACGGAATATTTTTTATCCGGTGGGACGTTAGCAATCCAGTCGGCGGCAATTTCGGTTGCCAGAAGGAGGTCGTGCGCTCCTGAGTAAAGATATTTTAAATCGGTGTTTTGTAAGTACTGCAATTCACGATTAAATTCATAGATTCCTTCGCTAGGATGCGATACATTTTCATAGGCTTTTTCTAAATTTGGAATTTGGTTGAATGCGAGTTCTCGAAACGGTTTCAATTCTTGGGTCGCTTTGAGAATTAAGGCTGCTGCTTGTTGGACTTCTTTAGGAACTGTTTTTAGTCGATTTATTTCGATTTTCCATTCTTTGAAGATTTGAGCGAGGGTGTCTTGATTTTTGGCTTGCTGTTGCCACTGTGCAGTGGGGTCTCCTAAGAGCGTTCTTCGTGTAGCTTCTCCTGTCCATGAGCGGGTTGTCATTAGGAGTTGACTCGGCTTAGGGTATGCGCTTTTCAAAGAGTTTTTCAGAAGGCCGAGATAAAACGGTGTTCGAAAAGGGTCTGATTCGAAGATGCGGAAGGAGGGAAGTGTAAACTGTTCGAAAGAATAAAAGCGGAGAAATTGCGGGTCGAATTTCGCGTGATCGCGAGATAAGCCTGCGAAGTTCAATACGTCATCGAAAATGTCTGCATATAAAGTAGGACACAAAAATAAAAGCAAGATGGTAATCGTTGCCGTTTTGCTCGCCATGAGTGCGTTTTACCCCTCGTGTGCGCAAGAACTTCCGAAGCCGTCAGCGGATCTTCCCTCGGTTACAAGCAGTCCGGAGCCATGGAATGATTTTCGTGAGTTCGTTCGTCCGAGTCCTCCTGAGAGAACGGTTACGCTTGTTCGTTTTGCAAGCCCGATTCAATCGAATGTGAAGGAAAACAACACTGTAGAAGCGGAAATATGGATACCGAGAGATGCACCGAGGCCAATGCCGGTTGTAGTGCTTCTTCATTATTGGGGTGCGAGTGATTTCGTCGTAGAAGAGCGTTTTGCGAAGGAGTTGAATTTTCGTGGAATCGCAGCCGTGATGATGACGCTTCCTTATCATATGCGACGTTCGCCTTCCAATGTTGCAAGCGGTACTTTGGCAATTCGTCCGGATACGAAGCATCTTCGAGAGGGGCTTACGCAGGCGGTTTTAGACGTAAAGCGTTTAGTGGATTATTTATCTACGAAATCGGAATTCGATATGCAACGTTTGGGAATTTCGGGCGTGAGTTTAGGTGGCATAGTTGCTTCGCTCGTGTACAACGTGGAGCCTCGTTTTCGATGCGCTGCAATTGTATTAGGCGGGGGGGATATCGCACACATTATTTGGAACAGCAGTTTTACCGTAGATATAAGGACAGATTTTCGGAAAAAGGGTTATACGGAAGAGCAACTAAAAGAAGAGTTGCGTCCCGTAGAACCTCTCGAATATATCGACCCTCATCGAGGGGATAACGTGCTCATCATCGGTGCAAAATACGACGAGGTGATTCCTCCGGAGAGTACGCAAAAACTCGTGAATGCGTACGGTAATGCGCAAGTGGTGTGGCTAACGACGGGACATTTCGGAGGTGCTTTGGTCGAGAGGAAACTTTTCAGAACTGCTACTGGTTTTTTCGAATCGAAATTCTTTGCAAAAACTTTTGAAATCCCCTCGACGATTTCGGCGCCTACATTGCGACTGGGAGTTGTGCTGGTTCCGGATTACGAATTGACGATTGCAGCGGGAATGGATGTTTGGAGACCGAAGAGATTGCGAAATATTGTCGTCAATGGTTGGATAACGCCAGAAGGTCCTTTATTGTGGGCGAATTTGGAGTTGGAAAGTGGGTTTAGTGTAGGTTTTGCTCTTACGAAGGAGAGATTGACATTCGGAATCGGTTGGAGTGTTGTGCTTTGACACCGACTCTTACAATAGAAAAATTAGAAGCATTGAGAAACAACTTTGCCGAAACGATGATTGGTTTGGCTCGTGGCGCACCAAGAGTTCGTATCACGAAAAGAGACGGTTATTGGATGAGCAGAAGTCCATTCGAACATCCGATTGCGAATTTTGCGGTGAGGCTCGATTTAAATCAGCAGGAGATAAAGACGTTGGTACGAATGGCGACAAAAAATCCTTCCTTTAGAATTTATGTTATGCCAAGAGATAACCCTGCGGAAATCGGAAAGGAATTCGAATCGTGGGGACTCGTTCCATCCTTTCGTATCGTAGGGATGGCGCTCGAGCGACCCCCCCTTTTTGCTGATTCGTTAGCAAGACTTGCGATGCGAGAGGAACGGGAAGAAATACTTCGATTCATCGTGGAACATTTTTTTTGGAAAAGCCCGCGCTCGATTAAAACAATGCTTTTTCAGGTGATGTCGAAAGCGAAAGCCCATGGTCATGAGATGTATGTAGTCCGTGATGAGAAGGGAATTGTCGCGGTGGCGAGCATTGTAGTTGCGGGAGATACAGCCGGGCTGTATAATATTTGCGTGCGTAATGACATGAGAGGGAAAGGCTTGGGTAGCGAATTGGTGCGACAGTTGTCTTGGTTGGGTGCTTCAAGGGGTTTGAAAGTAGTTCTCCAATGCGAGAAAGACTTAGAAAACTGGTATTTTTCGTTGGGTTTCACGACTCTTGGTGAGATAAAGGCTTATTCTTCGGCGGCGATTAAGGAAAGGTAAGTCAAAATGGAATGGGAAGAAAATTCAGAAAAAACTAAACCTGGTAAGGAAATATCCGAACTTTTGTCGAAAAAGGGTTATAATGCTTAGTAACAGGCGGGTGAACAAATGACTCGGCGGGGCTTTACGCTAACGGAACTTTTAGTCTCCGTAGCAATATTGGGAACGCTCGCTGCCTTGATGTTCCCAATATTTCGTTCCGCCATCGATTCAGCCAAACGTACCGAGTGTGGGGCGCATTTTCGTCAAATCGGCTACGCACTCACGCTCTATTTGGGCGATTACGATGACCGTGTGCCTCCCGTGAATTACCAACCGGTGAGGATGGACAACCCCATAGCAGACCGCACATGGGTTCAGACTCTTCTTCCTTATACGGGGTCACTTTCGTTGTTTATTTGTCCCTCGGACATCGGGCGAACTGGCTCGGAATCGCAAATGACGATCGAGAAGGACGGTACTGTTGCTGACCCATGGATTTTGTATTACGAGCAGTCTCTTCGTTCGAATTTGGGTTACAACTATCTCTATTTAAGTCCTTTGGTTTTTTTGAACAGCGGTGTTTGGGAAGCGTTTCCCATTCGTTTGAATGAAATTGCCAATAAATCGTTGACAATCGTGTTTATAGATTCGCTTTGGGATAGAACGAATAACGGTGTTCCTTACGGTGGGGGGAGCTGGGCAGTAGAGCCTCCTTGTCGTTATGCTATGTCTGGGGGGGAAGTTAAAGATACTTTCAATTTCCCGAACGGAACAATCATGTATTTCGGCTTTAAGCCAGAGGGATGGGCTCCGGAGGAATCGAAGATGTGGCAAACATACGGGGGGGCTTGGCCTTGGCATCGTGGGAGATTCAACGTGATGTATGCAGATACACGCGTAAAAAACGTTACGGTGAGCGCTCTCACTCAAGGTTGCGACTTCAAACCTTATTGGGAAGGGCTCATCGATGATAGTGAATTGTATCCTTGGGATATTACAGAGTAGGTTGCAGTAATGGCAAAATCTTTTTTCGCGAACAGGCACTGGACATATTGGTTATGGTATAGCGTTTGTATCGTTATGTCCATAGGGCTTGCGTATGGTATTGCATGGTGGACTACGAATACGAATTTACCGACGAAGGCATCGGAAAGAACACAAATCACCACAGCCATCTCGGTAGAAGAATCTCCCGAAGGTCCCGACGTTCTCGATACCGTGACTCCTCATAAACGCCAATCGCGTTAAGACGTGCTTTCCAGAATCTCCAATATTTCTTTGACTTTTTGTTTTACTAAATCCGGATCACCTCGACTTTCTACGTTGAGACGCACCACCGGTTCCGTGTTGCTCGCTCGCAGGTTGAAGCGCCATGTTGCGAATTCTATAGAGATGCCGTCCGTTCGATCTACTTTTCCTCCGGGAAAGGCTTTGAGTACTCGTTCTAAAGCCTCTTGTGGGTTTGCTATTTTTCGATTGATTTCTCCGCTGACCGGATATTTTTTCATCATTTCGGAAACCATCTCTTTGAGGGAATTTCCGGATTGGCTGACCAATCGGGCGATCATCAAAAAAGGGATCATTCCACTGTCGCAATACCAATGGGCTTTAAAATAATGGTGCGCACTCATTTCCCCCCCGTATTCTGCATTCTCTTTTCGCATACGTTCCTTGATAAAAGCATGTCCCGTTTTGCTAAGTACGGCTCTTCCGCCCATTTTTTCAACGATTTCCAAGGTGTTCCACGTGAGTCGTGGGTCGTAAATGATGGTAGCGCCGGGACGATGCCTCAAGATGTCTTGCGCTAATAAGCCTACGATGTAATAGCCCTCGATGAATGTTCCATCCTCGTCGTAGAAGAAGCACCGATCGTAATCTCCATCCCATGCCACTCCAAAATCGAAATTTCCCGCTTTCATCCGCGCTATGGTGCTGGCTCTGTTCTCTTCTAAAATAGGGTTGGGGACTCCGTTGGGAAATGTGCCGTCCGGTTCGAAGAACATTTCTTCGATTTTTAGAGGGATATGAGGAGCGAGTTCTCTCACGATAAGACCAGCGCACCCGTTTCCTGCATTCGCGAGTACTTTCAAGGGTTTCAAAGTTTCCGGTGGAACGATTCGCAAAAGATGTTGAATGAAGTCTCGCGAGACGTTTTTATTTTCGACTTTTCCTTTTCCGGTGCGTTCGAATTTTCCTTCTCGAGTTCTTCTTTCGATTTCGAGAAGCCCGGTATCTCCGCTGATCGGTCGGCTTTCTTCGCGAACGAGTTTCATACCATTGTATTCGGGGGGGTTATGGCTTGCGGTAATCATGACTCCTGCGCCGAATCCGTAATAGGCGGTTGCGAAATACACCATTTCTGTTCCGCACAAGCCGATGTTCGTTACGTCCACACCCGCGTCGCAAAACCCAGAGGTGAGCGCGTTAGCGAGTTCGGGACTGCTCAACCTGACGTCGTATCCGATGACTGCAGTTTTTGCGCCGGTTTCATCAGCTATTGCCCTCCCGATGCGATATGCAATATCGGCATTCAACTCATCGGGAAAAATGCCTCTTATATCGTATGCTTTGAAGCAGGACAAACGCTCCATGAATTCACTCTTCATACCTTAAATCGTTTTTTCTAAACTTTTCGGTTTATTGGAGAGCCACACCGTTTATCGTTAATTTAAAACGACATCCCAGCACATCCGCGCTTCTTCGACACATCACCATACGCGAAAGAAATATTTCGAAATATTCCATCACTGTCGCAAAATCGGTGTCAATTTCCAACACCAATTCGATGATGCGCGAACGAGGTTCTACTTCCACTCTGCTTTTTTGCACGGCGTAATTCACTCGGTCGTGAATATCGAAAGTTTCCATGATTGGATTCTGAACACGACTGTGATGAACATCGGATTTGTCTGCGATAATCAACGCGGCAGACATTCTGCTTACTGCTGTTCCTTCGTGTTCCTCGTGATTGCCGATGGCTCCTGCTATTTGCGCGATTTCGTCCGGCGCCATTCCCATGTCATAGAGAATGTTCGAAGCAATTACGGCTCCAATCATAGGGTGGTTCAAACGATTCACTACGTTTCCGATGTCGTGGAGATATGCAGCGATAGCACCCAATTCGGCTTCGCGTTCGGGAGCCTCGAGAGAATTCAAGATGTATCGAGTGATGCTGCTTACGATGTTCGAATGCCGATGACCATGCTCCGTATATCCCATAGCATTCAGCAGGTCGTTCGCACCTTGTATGTAACTTTTAACCCGTGAGTCGGCTTTGACTTCTTTTAGGGTTACGACTTTTTTGAGTTCTATGATTTCGCTCATTGAGAGTTCCGCTTATATTGATTATGGATGTTAGTGACGTTTCTATGAATCGCGTTCGGAGATTCTGTCTTATGCTTCCGCGACATGCTCCGCGATTTCAATAGACCAAATCGAGACGACTCTATCGAGTCCTCCGACAGCGAACAAGCGCCCATCTTCCGAGAAGGCGAGTGCCTTTATCGGACCTGTGTGACCTCCGAGATGTGCGATTTGAGTCGCTCCTAAGGCGTTCCATAAACGAGTTTCCCCTTTGCGGCATCCGCTTGCGAGCATCCAATTGGAGGGATGGAAGGCGATAGCCTCGATGGGTGTTTCATGACCCCATAGTGGTTTTCTGGTCTTTCCTGTACGCATTTCAACGATTCGGATGCTGTGATCCGCGAGCGCAATGGCGAGGAGGCTGTCGTCTGGTGAGAAAGCGGAATGTACAGGGGCGAAGCCGAAACCATCGAAAGAAGCCATTTCAATTCCGTGAGCGGCTTCGTAAACGGTAACTTTATCACTCCCACCGACAGCCAGCAATCCTCCATTGTTGCTGTATGAGAGAGTGGTTACGGGACCATCCGGAGAAGTCATTACGAATCGTGATTTGCCACTCGAGGCGTTGAAGACTTGAAGTGTTCTGTCAACACAGCCGATAGCGACATCACCTTTCGGGCTAATGGCAACTTGTGAAGCCCATTCGACCCTTTTCGTTTTGGAGTGCTCGAGACGGTGATTCGAAATTGCCCATGTCGAAAAAAGTCTATCGCCTGTTCCTGCTGCGATGATCTTGCGTTTTCCAACCGATTTGATGCTCGAGACTCCGCCGCCATTCAAGTCGAGTTTTCCTAAGGTTTGACCGGTGAAAGGTTGCAGAAAATGAAGAGCATTATCGAAACATACGGCGGCGAGTTCCTCTCTGCCTGTGAATGCGAGGCAATAGACGGGCGAGGGCAAATCCACGATAGAGAGCAGATGGCTGACTCTCACTTCTCCTGCTGCAGTCGGTGGAGGAGGTGAATTCGGGAATCCCGCTTCTTTTTCCGCATCGTATTTCGACCTTTTCGCGGCATCGGAGAGTACGCGGTAGGCTTCGATGACTTCTTGCATTTTTCTGAGAGCATCGGGGTCGCGATTTACGTCGGGATGGAGTTTCCGGGCGAGACGACGGTAAGCGCGCTTGATGTCTGTAAGACTCGCGGCTTTTTCTACGCCTAAGATGCGGTAGTGGTCAGGATTCACAAAACGATTCGACGCCACGGGATATATATTTTGACACAAATTTGGATGAAGAAAAGTTCCAAAAAGCAAACGCGAATTACGGAAGATAAATCCCCTACCCAGTGTGTGGGGGGGCTTATTGCTTCCTACGCGTTTTTAGGCTCGTGACTTTGGCGGAAAAGTAAACGAATAGGAGTCCCTTCGAGGGGAAATTCTTCTCGGATTTTGTTTTCTAAGTATCTCACATAACTGAAATGGACGAGGCTCGTGTCGTTACAAAACAACACGAACGTAGGGGGGGCAGTACCGACTTGGGTACCATAATATATGCGCAGTGGTTTGCCTTTTCTCGTGTAGGGTTTTTCGTAGGTCGCTTCTCGAAGAATGCGATTGAGAGTCCCTGTTTGAATTCGGAAATGATAATTTTCTATGACCTCCAGACAAGTTTCCAGTAATGCTTCCAATCCGGTTTTGGCAATTGCGCTTACGAAACACACAGGTGCGTAGGAGAGTTCCGGAATTTCGATATGTATTTTTTTAGTAAAGTTCTTCTTTTCCGCACTTTTTTTATGCGGATTCCCATCGGGTGGTTCGACGAGGTCCCATTTATTCACGGCGATGATGCACGCTTTACCCGCGGAATGCACCATTTTTGCAGTGCGTTTGTCCATATCTACGAAATCCAATGAACCATCTACGACGATGATTCCGATATGAGCGCGATGCAAGGCGCGTTCTGCACGCAACGTCAGATAGTATTCCAAAGAGCCTTGAACCTTTCCTGGGCGTCGAAGACCGGCGGTATCGATGAGAAGGATTTTTTGTCCGCGAAACGAAATTTCTGTGTCGATGGCATCGCGAGTAGTTCCCGGGATTTCGCTCACTATAGCGCGCTGTTCTCCGACCAATGCATTCAACAGAGAAGACTTACCGACGTTCGGGCGCCCTAAGATGGCAATTTTTATGGGTTCTTCTTCCTCATCGGTGGGGGTAGTTTCGGGAAGAAGTTGTATGGTTTTCTCCATTAGTTCGCTGATTCCGCGATTGTGCAATGCACTGATTGGAAAAATTTCACCGAGCCCTAAAGCATAAAAATCGCTTACGAGAGACTCGCGCTCGGGGTTATCGACTTTATTCACCGCAATTAAAATCGGTTTACCGATTTTGCGCAATTCGTCTGCAAGTTCTTGGTCTGCCGGGGTAACTCCATCGGTTACATCCACGACAAAGATAACGACATCGGCATCGGTCAACGCGATGTTCGCCTGGGTGCGAATTTGTTCGATGAGCGGGTCGTCTCGTGAAAAGAGTATCCCCCCCGTATCCACGACTTCGAATTTTTTATCGTCCCATTCGGCGACATGATAGAGTCTGTCTCGCGTAACTCCCGGTTGCGCTTCGACGACCGCTACTCGACCACCCACGATGCGGTTGAAAAGAGACGACTTCCCAACATTCGGTCGCCCTACGATAACGACGCACGGCAGTTTTTTCTTTTCCATTTGTTCTTAGTTTGAGTCGAAGGTAATCCTCTAAAGGAAAGTTAGAAATTTTATGCCGCTAATTTTTCTTGTTGCATTCGGCGAGCCTGATCGTAGTAGGCTTCCGAATAATCTTTACGCGTGGTGAGAATTTTTATACAGCGGATGCTTTTTTGATTCGTGAGAATCGAGTCGTAAATAAATCGAGCCGCTAAATCTGGATTGGCTCGATGTTCGAAATAATTCCAGTCATCGGTCGGGTCGGGGACTATGTATGTTGCGACATTTAATTTCTCCCCTTCTTTTATTGCGTTCGTAAAAGCGGTTCGGAATGAGTTTTTGGTTACTATTCCTTTTTCGTTGTAGATGTTCGTGATGATCAGGTAACGGCATGGCAGGCGACGCACAGGAAATGCGCGAGCTGTAGTCGGAGGGTATGGGGCGCCCCTTTCAATAGTATCGTCGAGGCGATAGTCAGCTTTGTCTCGAATCGTTTTCGCCATCCCCTCCCCGAGATATCCTGTCTCGTTACAAAAGGTGATGAAGGCGTCGCCTTTTATTTTTCTGAGGCTCCAGAGAGGGATGCAGTAGATTTCGACACGGCTATCCCCGATTTGAAATACCTGGAAAGGACGAACTTGAAGTTTATAAAAAAGGCCTATGCCCAAGGCGAAGACGATGAAAAGTAAGACTACGAGCCAAATCAAAGCATACGGACTTATCAGTGCAAGGTGTGTAAAAGAAGATAAAAGTGACATAGAAGTGTCGGTTTCCGAGGCTTTGCTCCTTCTTTTGTACCCTATGCGGCGATAGCGAAAACAAAGGCTCTCCTTTTTGAAGACTCTAACTGTTCTTTTCAACTATTCGCGGAGATAATGCTGAAACTTTTTACGTAAAAAAGTGTGTTATCTTTCGAGCAATCAACCTTCTTACTAAACGATTACTGAGTACACTTAATCATGTTCTTGGATTAGGCGGCAATCGGTGGAACGAATCTGGCAGCGATGGTGGGAAGACACTGGTGTAGCGGTTATTCAACTGCTCGATGTGCTTCTCGTCGCCTATCTAACCTACCGGCTGTTGCTATTAGTTCGGTCGTCGCGTGCATGGCGAGTTTTGGGCGGAATCGGCATTTATATGGTCGTTTGGTGGTTGAGCGACCGGTTCGGATTGCGAACACTCCATTTCATTTTGGACAAAGGTTTGGCGCTCGGGCCTGTCGCATTGGTCATTCTCTTTCTGCCGGAACTTAGGAGCGCAATCGAAGGGTTCGGGCGGTTGGGGTTTTGGGCAGTTCGTCGCCCAGGGACTTATCGTATGAGTATTCCGATCATCGAGGAAATCGTTTCAGCGGTTACTCAACTCAGCCAAAATCGTACGGGTGCTCTCATCGTCGTGGAACGAAACGACCTTCTTCCCGAGGTGGAAAAAAACGGCATTCCTTTGGATGCTCAAGTTTCCGCACCTTTGCTCTGTTCGATATTCTATGGCACGAACCCGTTGCACGACGGAGCTGTCATTATTCGCAGGGATCGTGTGGTTGCAGCGGGTTGCATGTTGCCGTTGAGCGAGACGAGATTGCGCTCTCATCTCCATTTGCGTCATCGGGCAGCATTAGGAATTACAGAAAATAGCGATGCGATTGCGATCGTCGTTTCCGAAGAACGTGGCTCGATATCTCTCGCTGTCGAAGGGACAATAAAAGAAGATTTGACTCCATCCCTGCTAAGGGAATATTTACATCAGTTTTTCATAGAAGAAGAAACGAAGAAACAGAAAGGAAAAGAGAAGACCGATGAAAATCTCATTGTTCGATAATTGGGTGTATAAAATCGCAGCGCTCATCATAGCGGTGATTTTATGGACGATGGTTTTGACGATCGAACAGCCAGAATTGCAACGGTCTTTCGATGCAAGGCTTATCTATATCAATATTCCTCCGACGTTGTCCGTTATCGATGGTCCGAGCACGATCCGTGTAGAAGTAAATGCTCTCGGGAGCAAAATCATAGAGATAGACCCGGATGAGGTGATGGCATTCGTAGATTTGCGAAATGCGGAAGCAGGGACGGCTACATATCCTGTCCGATTGAATTATGCCGAACGAATCCGGAGAGTAGCGAAATTAACCCCCCGTCCCGAACAAGTGGAAGTAACTTTAGAACACAACATAGACAAGACGTTACCCGTCGAAGCGCAATTCGTTGGAAAGAAGGAAGGTTTTCAACTGGATAGTTACAGTTTAGACCCACCCAAGATAAGAATTTTCGGTCCGGAAAGTTTGGTATTGAGCGCTGTAAAGGCTCGCGTTACGATAGATTTAGCAAAACTCGAGCCAGGGGGGGCGTACGAGCAACCTGTGGAAGTATTGGATAGAGAAAATCGTCCCATCGGGCGGTTAACCGTAGACCCCCCCCGTGTAACTTTTCGAGGTTCTTTACAGGGTCTCGTTCCGATGAAGACTTTGATTGTTTCTCCTGTTTGGAAAGGTTCGCCTAAAATCGGTTATCGAGTCGTGCGTTATACTGTCGAACCGAATCAGGTCAGAGTTTCTGGAAATGCTGCGCTATTAGCCGAATTGAGTACGGTGGAAACAGAACCGATAGATATTAATGAAATCGATAGCACGAAAGAATTTCGTGTTAAACTTGTCCTTCCTCCAGAATTAAAGGTGCAAGGTTCTCAATACGTTACTGTTGTCGTTGAAGTCGAAAAACAACCCAACCCTTCGCTTTAATCATGACGACATCGTATACACATACACTCGTCCGAACAATTCGTAGGGAGGAAGTAGATACATTTTTGCGTTTACTATGTGACGTATTCGATTTGGATTTTCATCACGCGAAAGTCGTGTTTACGAAAGAGCCATTTTTCGACCTCGAAAGAAAATGGGCAATATTTTTCGAAGGGAAAATGATCGGTTGTTTGACGACGGTTCCGGTGCAATTCGGTGATGGTCGTGCGATTGGAATTGCCGGTGTCGCCGTGCGAGAGGAATATCGGGGTCAAGGTTTCGGGAGTGAACTCATGCGAGCAGTCTTGCGAGAGAGCGACGCTCGTGGGGAAGGGCGCGCTCTTCTTTTTGCGCAAGAACCTCGATTTTACGAAAAGCACGGTTTTCGCGTTTTGGACGACGTGATTTCTGGGGAAATTATCGGCATGGGAAATGTGGAGGGGAATCGAGTTTTACCGATACAAACGGTGCGAAAGATTTATGATGCGTGGGCATCGGAATCTCCTATCCGACTTCGTAGGGATAGTCGCAGGTGGGATTTTTGGTCATGGTCCGGGAAAGTTCCTTATGAGATGGGAGAAGATGGTTACGTTTGTATGGAGGGAATGCGAATAAGGGAGCTTTTGCCGAAGTTTCAGCCATTCGGTTCGAAAAAACGCATAAGTTTGTGGAACGATGAGAAAAGAAGGGAATGGTACGGACTGAAAACTATGGTAGAGAAGCTCGAAATTCCTATTGGGAATTATTCAGTAGATTTGAAATTAATGGGGTTAGGGTTTAACGAAGTTCCCGAAATGTTTCTTTCCGACCAGTTTTAAAGTCGGTATGATTACCCACGAATAATTCACCGTGTCACAACCAGACCGGTTACAGGCGTTACGCGCTCTACGGACAGCCAATTACGATATGGCTTTTGCAACTGCGTTCGGAGCGCTCGTTGCAGGGAACTTTCTGGCTGAATTCATCCGCATTCTCACACGTGATGACCGTCTGCGTGCGTGGATTACGGCGGTGTCTGCTATTTTGGGTTTGCTTCAAATTCCGGGGAGTGTGCTTGCGGAGCGTTACGAGAGTTATAAAAAATACGTTGCCTACGGGGGTTTTTTCTGGCGTTTTTGGTGGATTCCCATCGTATTTCTTCCGTTGGCTCCTGAAAGCTTTCCGCGGCTCGAAGTCCTCACGCTTTGCATCGTTTTTCAAGCCATTTCGATTCACTTAGTTCAACCTACATACAATGCATGGCTTGGCGCACTTGTTCCCTCTTCACATAGGGCATGGTATTTTTCGCGGCGAGTTGCTTTAGCGACTTTGGTGGCTGCAGCGATTGGCTTTCCCTTTAGTTGGTTCGTAGATTGGATGCGGGGACGCGATTTATTAAACGTCGCGTTGAGTTTGAGTTTCGGTGTCGGAGTTTTATTCGGCTTCATCAGTTTTTATTTTTATATGCGCATGCCGGATACGAAACGCCAAGAAGTGAGAGCAGGTTCCATCCTGCATGATTTCGCTTCTTTGAGGCGACCGTTTAAGGACCGCACTTTTCGGCGTTTGTTGGTATTTCTCATCGTGTTTACTACGTCGCAGTTCATGGCAGGTCCTTTTTTCTTTTACTATGCGAGAGAGATTTTAGATATCGGATTGTTGGAATTGCAGGTTTACGGGGGGGTGCATGCGGTAACTTCCATTCTTGCTGCGCCTTTATGGGGATATCTCAGCGATAAGTATGGAAACAAACCTGTTTTATTTCTTTCGGGACTGCTCCTTTCGATTGGTCCGCTTATGTGGGTGTTCGCCATTCCTCAGGGGGGGCTATGGAACTACGGGATATTGACATTCGGCCATATATGCGCCGGTCTTGCTTGGACGGGTGTTTCTTTTGCGCAATTCAATTTTATGCTCGCTGTGCTTCGCCCTGAGATTCGAGAACCGGCTTTAGGCGTGATACAAGCATCGAATGCAGTAATCACGGGTCTTTCTCCGATGGCGAGTGGTTTTTGGTTGCATTGGGCTACGGGAATTTTCGGTGAGGCATGGAGTTATCAAGCACTGTTCGTATTGAACGGGGTTTTGCGAGCAGGTTCTGTGTTTTTGTTAGGCTCGATTACCGATCCGAGTTCTGCCAAGATCCCAGAATTTTTAGGACAAATCGCAGGAGTTCGACCAAAAGGAGTTTTCGCCATGCGCCGCTTATCCCTCGAGAAAGAACCTGAAAGAAAAGAGGAAGCCATTCGGCAAATTGGCGAAAGTGGAATGAAGTTAGCAGAAGTCGAACTGATTAAACTTTTGCATGACCCGTCTCCCAATGTAAGAAGACAAGCGGCAATCGCTATGGGGAAAGTGGGGGGGCGCGAATCGGTTTCGGCTTTGGTAGACCTTATTCAACACCATCCCCACCTCGTAGAGGAGGAAATGGTGGAGGCTTTGGGCGCGATAGGAGATACCGAAGCGATACCTGCATTGATTTCGCTTCTGAAAAATCCCTCTTCTGTTTTGCGTAGAGCGAGCGCGAAAGCATTAGGAAGGTTGGGTTCGAGGGAAGCGCTCGAGCCATTAATGGAAGCGGCGGAAACTTCGGGTGATGTGGAACTTCGACGTGCTGCAATTCAAGCACTCCGCATGATAGGCGATAGAAATTGCGAAGAAGTGATTATGCGCGCGTTGCGAGATGAGCATCCGTCGGTTCGCATTGCAGCCGCGGAAGCATGTGCGGAACTGGGATTGAAGCGTTGTGCCGACGTTTTGCGAGAGAGTTTGGCGAGTTATCGTGATGAAGCGGCTGGAGAAATGGCATATGCACTGGCGCATGTCGGAGATACCAACGATATTCCACTTATTTTGAAGGTTGCGTCGCAATTAGAATCGCCTGTCGTTCGATGGAGGTGTTTGCTTGCTGCAGCGCGCCTGCTCGGTGTAGAGCATCGGTTTTACGAGTTGCTGATGGGAGGAGTAGTTCAAAGAGATAATTTTTTGGTAAACCTCTTGCAGAGTCGGCATCGAGAGGTGCGAGGTCTTCGTCGAGCGATAGGGCTTTACCATATGGGGGAGGAGAAGGAGGCATTGAGACACCTTGCGCAAAATAACCCCGACAAATGGTTGCTGGCGTTAGCGGAGTACGCCCCTGAGGATGGGTTTTTGCTCGCTGCGGCGTTGCTCGAACGCTCCTGATAACAGGCAAATTTGGGTAAAACTAACTACGCATACTTCGGACGTCCGAAGTGTATGCTAATTTTAGGAGGTGTTTATGAAAAAGAAACTTTTGTTACTTTTGGTTGGTTTGCTCGCTGTTTCCGTAGCTCTTTACGGTTGCCCAAAAGAAGAGACCGGAGAAGGCGGTGCTACGGCTGGTGAAAAGATCAAAACAGCCGAACCTGGGACTCAAGAAACCGGAGCCACGGAAACCGGGACTGAAGCTGGAAAGACAGAAACCAGCACAACAGAAACCGGAGCAACGGGAACTACCGATACCGAAGCGAAGGATTCTGGGAGCACTGATACAGGCACGTCTGAATCAGGCAAGACCGACACGGGAACAACCGGAGGCGGCGAAACCGGCAGCACCGGGACTGACTCTGGCAACTAAAATCTCGTAGTTCGTTAGAGCAGTTGTCAAGTACAATTGTTCTAAAGATGATGACGGTGGATGTGCATGCATTCACCGTTTTCGTTTTTGTACTACTAATGTATAAGCCTCAAATAAAAAGCCTCAACAGCAGGAGCTGTTGAGGCATATAAGTTAGGAGCTTTTGAGGCATATAAGCTTTTGAGGCATATAAGCTTTTGAGCATAGATAAAATTTCTAAGATTTCTTCGGGTTTTCTGCAAAAAGGAAAAAACTTTATTTAGATTTCTGCGATAAACTTTTTTAGATTTTCTAAAGATAGCTTTGCGCTCACGAAAGGTGCGAGTTTAGGAAAGTCCATTTCGACAATAAGGTCTTTCGTGCCTGCGACTTTACAGGCTCTCAGAATTTTGTTCCATGGCAATGTTCCAGTTCCTATTTCCGTATCACTGCCATCCTGTGCGAGATCTTTTGCATGAATCTGATGCACTTTTCCTTTCATTTTTTGAATTAGTTCTACGGAATCGTAATTCGCTTTATGCACCCAGAAAACATCTATTTGCGCTGCTAACTTCGGTGCATGGGCGAACAAGATTTCCCATAATGTTTTTCCGTCGAAGTTTCGGAATTCTACATCGTGATTGTGATATGCGAGTTGCAAACCTGCGTCGGCGAAAATTTGAGCACTTTTTTCGATTTCATTTGCTGTTCTTATCCAGTCGTCATACGTTTTTCGCATAGATTCCGGCACGCCTGGAATCGTAACGATGTCACATTCCATTTCACGATGGTGTTCGATTACGATTTCGGGAGTTTGCAAGACGGATTCGATGGAGACATGAGAACCAATCAGCTTTAATCCGATATTGTCGAATTCGCGTTTTACTGCCGTTGGCGAGTGCCCTCCGAAACCTGCCGCTTCGACGTATTCGTAGCCGATATCTCGAACTTGTTTACAGGCTCCGAAGAAATCTTTTCCCGTTTCGCCTCGAATCGTATAGAGTTGGAGTGCAATTCTGAATGCCATAGCGATGTCAACTATTGCATTAACACGCGGTTATGTTATAGGGAGGTGTCAGGCGTTTTTGTGCGGGTGTTAAGTCGAAGTGTTCGACTGGAGAGATTTTTTGTAGGCTTCGTGGAGAAAGGAACGAGCGGCTGCTTTGTCGCCTGGGGGGATTTCCCCTTCTAAAACTGCCTGCTCCAAGACTCGTTTCCATTTTCCGACTTCCGGTCCTTCGGTAATGCCGAGTTCTTGCATGATTTCTTCGCCGTTCAGGGGTGAAGTCAAGCCCGCCTCTTTAATTTCCGTTTGCACTTCAGCGATTTTTTTTCGGATTGCGTCGAAATCTATTCCTTTCGGGATTTTGCCGACAGCACGCGCGTCTGCTTCGCATAGAAGGAGTAGAGGCTCTGTAAGTTCGCCCATATCTCGGATGAGTTTGCGCGCAGCGGATGCGGTGAAGGTGGGGGCAGAGCCTAAGCGCATATGATTCCGCACTAACTTCGCTACGCTATCGCAATCCGCCTTGGGGAATTTCAGTCTTTTCATAATTTCGTACGTCATCTCCCCCCCTACTCTTTCGTGTTCGAAAAAACGAATTCGTCCGTCTTCGTCTATGCTTTTGGTTCTCGGTTTTGCAATGTCGTGAAACAAAGCTCCTAATACTATGAGATATTTTTGGTGCGAATCGGGAATCTCGAGATGGGCTGCATTTCTCACGACATCTAAAGTGTGTTCCCAAACATCTTTGGTGTGATAAGTTCCCTGCTCAACACCGATGCCTTCTTCGAGTTCCGGAATAAATTTTGGTAAGAGTCCGAAATCCATGAGTTCTTCGAGACATTCTGCTGCGCTCGGATGGGAAAGCATCTTCGTCAGTTCCTCTTGAATTCGTTCCATGCTGACGATTTCGAGGCGGTCACGCTCTTGTTTAATCGCTTCCGTCAGGCCCGGAGCATAGGAAAGAGAAAGTTGATTTTTGAAGCGCACCGCACGAAGCATGCGCAGGGGGTCGTCTCGAAACGTCGCAGCCGGTTCTAACGGGGTTCTCAGGATTTTATGCTTGATATCCTCCAAGCCACGTCCTGTGAAATCGAGAATGTCACCGGTATGTAGGTTCTTGAAAAGGGCGTTTATCGTGAAATCGCGTCTCAATGCATCTTCTTCGAGAGTGGCTGGCACTACATCGGGCTTTCTGCTTTGCGGGTCGTAACTTTCTCGTCTAGGACTTGCGAGTTCGACTTTCGAGTGATTGACCATGACGAGCGCCGTTCCGAATCTGGGATAGGTTACGGGTTCGATGCTGCTGATTCCTTTTTCTCGGAGAAAATACCCAAACTCGAGTGCGTCGCCATCCACGAGGATGTCTATCTCTTGAGGACTCGGGAGACCTAAGAGCGGATCCCGCACGGCTCCGCCAACCAAATAGAGGCGGTTTTCCCACTGGGTACCGCGGGTTGCTTCGGCAATTTTCTCTGCCGCGTTCATTGAAAAGAATTATGCGTCCTTAGAGTCTGCTAATATCGAAAGATATGATGCCGCGTTCCGTTGCTGTTTTATTAGAGAACTGTTTGGATTACGCAGGAACGTTTCCCCCTGCTCGATTGGATTTGAAAGTGGCGTTCGAGAATTATCTTCGTTATCGAAAAGGAGCAGAAAGAGCGCTCGTGCGTTCTTTCGTTTGCCCTGTTTCGGTATTGAAGGATTTGCCTGAACGTGTCGAATCTGAAGTCGTTCTTTCTGTCATTGGAACGCGTGCAGAAAATTCGATAAAGGAAACCGTAGAGAAGGATTTTGCGTTGTTGAGTGATTTTTCTAAAACTCATTCGAGAGATTATCGGGTTCAATCGTACGAAATCCGAGCGAATTCACCGTTGGAAATCCACGGTTCATGGTTCGAAGACCTTCATCGAATGTTTCCGGGAATTCGAGCCTTCATCGAAATTCCATTCGACGAAACAACGCTTTCAGATTCCTTGAGTGCATTGAAAACTGAAAACTTATTCGGAAAGGTGCGTATTGCAGAACGAGATTCCGTACTCTCCGGCGAGCAATTGGCTCGATGGCTTGTTTTATGCGCCAATCTTCGTTTGCCTTTCAAAGCGACAGCGGGTTTGCATCATCCGATTTATTTGGATGAGAGGGGGACATACAAACATGGCTTTTTAAATCTTTTTTGCGCTGGGACGATTGCGTATTTCGGTGGGGATGAATTCGTCGTAAATTCTATTTTAGAGTGCGGGGATTCTTCCGAATTTCGTTTCTTAGAGGATGCGTTCGAGGTTCTCGGTCATCGAGCGGAGATCTCTCGCATTCGCGAGGCGAGGGAGTGGTTAATTTCTTTCGGTTCCTGTTCCGTTGACGAACCTATCGAAGGGCTCGAAGCGTTGGGATATTGGGAAGCGGCGCATGCAGAAATTCAATAATAATTTAAATCGAAGTGAATCCAACTAATCTTCCTCATCTTCGTTCGTGGGTTCCATATGGTCCCGAATGTGATTTCCCTATTCAGAATTTGCCATACGGTGTATTTTCTCGTCTCGGCGAACATGCGCGCGTAGGTGTGGCAATCGGGGATTATGTTTTGGATTTGAGCGTGCTTTACGATGAGGGGTTGCTTTCCTCAAGGCACGTGCCGCTGAACGTATTCGCTTTACCGCGGTTGAACGAGTTTATGGATTGTGGTCTTTTGGCTTGGAGAGAAACGCGTTCGAGGGTTTCGGAAATTTTGCAAGAGGATAATCCGATTTTGCGCGACGATACGATGCTCCGATTGCGGGCGCTCCTTCCTTTGCATGAGATAAGACTTCATGTGCCCGTTTCGATTTGCGATTACGTAGATTTTTATTCTTGTGAACAACATGCTACGAATGTGGGGAGAATGTTTCGTCCCGAAAACCCGCTTTTGCCGAATTGGAAGTACATGCCCATCGGTTACAACGGTCGTGTGTCGAGTATTGTCGTTTCTGGGACTTCGATTCGCCGTCCTAAGGGGCAAATTAAAACAGGTGACGCCCCTCCGAAATACACAGCGACGAAAAAATTGGATTTCGAAACGGAAGTGGGTTTTTTCACGGGGAAAAGGAGCGAACTCGGAAAACCAATTTCGATAGAGGAGGCGGAGGAATATATTTTCGGTCTCGTTTTGGTGAACGATTGGTCTGCGAGAGATATCCAGCAGTGGGAATATCAACCGTTGGGTCCGTTTTTGTCTAAATCGTTTGCGACTTCGATTAGTCCATGGGTTGTATCTTGGGAGGCGTTGGAGCCGTGGCGAGTGCAAGGACCGAAGCAAGAGCCAAAGCCGCTACCTTATTTGCGTTCGAAAGGGAAATGGGGGCTCGATTTGCAATTGGAAATCGCTTTGAAAACGGCAAAGGCTGCTTCTCCTAAAACGATATCGAAGGTGAATTTCAAAAAGATGTATTGGAATATGGCGCAGCAACTCGCGCACCAAGCATCGAACGGCACGAATATACAAGTCGGAGACCTTTATGCATCGGGAACCGTTTCGGGGGATTTTTGCGATGGGTCGAGCCCCCCACCGGCGACATTGGGATGCTTGCTCGAGTTGACCTGGGGGGGGAAGTTTCCGATTCGCTTGGAAACGGGTGAGAGCCGGACATTTTTAGAAGATGGCGATACGGTAATTATTCGGGGATATTGCTTAGGGGATGGATATCGTATAGGTTTCGGCGAGGTTTCCGGAACGATTCTTCCTGCTTTGTGATTTTCGAGACATTTGTTGCGATGGAAAATGCGTGAAAGTCAGTAATATCAGCAAAGAATGAAAGAACTTCATTTTCGACCTTATCAGCCGAGCGATTTCGAAGAGGTAGCGAATATCTGGTCGGTGGCTTTCAGCGCAGGTCGTCCTTATCGGTTCGGTGAAGAACTCGAAGGGGAAGAATCTAAGATATATGTTGCAGAAAAAGAAAAACGGGTGCTTGCAGCGTTTCGATTACATGAGATGAGGGTTACTCGTGGAGAGAGCGACTTACATTGCGCTGGTGTTGCGGCTGTGGCAGTGGCGATAGAAGCACGAAATACGGGCATCGGCAAGGAAATGTTGCGTTGGTCTCTGCGAGAAATGCAGAAAGCGAATTGGCACATTTCTTCGCTTTATGCTTTTCGAGAAAGTTATTATCGCGCATTCGGGTGGGCATGTGCAGGTAAGAGCATTCGTATTAAGTGCCCGAGTCAATTTCTAAGTAAATTTCAAACCGATTTACTTATTCGCAAGTTTCCATTCGAGAAATGGAAAGAATTAGAGTCTGCATATCTTCCTTTTGCGAGGAAATATTCGGGAATGACTTTACGGACGGCAAAATGGTGGCGGAGATTATTGGAGCACCCCGACAATCCCCCCCTGATCTACGCTATTGGTGAGCCCATTCAGGCTTATGCGGTTTTTCGATTGACGCAGGATTTTTGGGTGGAGCAGCAGATTCTCGAAAGTGCATGGAGCACTCGAGAGGGTTATTTAGGACTGTTAGCTCTGTTCAGCGCGATAGGAGTGAATCGAGAGTCGGTTTCATGGCACGAGCCATCGGATAGCCCTTTCGTTGCAGAAAGCCTGGATACAGGAGTAAGTGTTTCGATGTGGTCACCGACGATGTTTCGCGTTATCGATTTGCCGTCGGCATTTCGCGCATTGAAACCGGACGAGTCGGGTGAGTTTACCTTTCGTGTCTTCGACCCGGAACTTCCGGAGAACGAGGGACCTTGGCATGTGCGCTTCGGCTCGGGATGCGTGGAGATAGAGCGGACGCAGAGTGCGGATGTGGAAATCGAGGGGGGGCGACTTTCTCAGGCGTTTATGGGAGAGCCGTCTTTAGAGGATTTAGTGAGACAGGGAATGGTAAAAGTGCATTCCGAGAATGCTTTAAAACATATGCTTCGTTTACTCCACCCGAAACCGGTTTATTCTTTGGACCGCTTTTAGTGCTTTTTTAATAGTATAACTTTTCTTAGAGATGAGTTCTAACAAGGCTGTCGTACTGCTCAGCGGAGGGATGGATTCCGCTGTGTGTTTAGCCTTAGCCAAAGAAAGGGGCTATCGCACTCATGCTCTTTCTTTTCGCTATGGGCAGCGGCATTCGTATGAACTCGAATGCGCCAAAAGAATTGCGAGTTCTTTAGGAGTCGAAGAACATCGCATCATAGAGATTAACCCGAATGCCTTTGGGGAGTCAGCACTCACTTCTGATATCGAAGTTCCGAAAAACCGTTCACTCGAAGAAATAACAAAAGAGATTCCTGTTACCTATGTCCCTGCGCGTAACACGATTTTTTTAGCCTTCGCTTTGGCATATGCCGAAACGCTCGATGCATCGGATATTTTCATAGGTGTGAATGCTTTGGATTACAGCGGCTATCCTGATTGTCGTCCGGAATATATCGAGGCATTCGAGGCAATGGCGAATCTCGCTACGAAAGCGGCAGTCGAAGGAAAAGTAAAAACGAAGATTCACACACCATTAATACAAATGCACAAGTCGGAAATCGTTCGTGAGGGTTTACGTTTGGGAGTAGATTTTTCTTTAACGAACAGTTGTTACGACCCATCGGAGAGCGGTGAAGCATGCGGGGAGTGCGATTCTTGTTTGCTTCGACTAAAGGGATTTCGTGAAGTGGGGGTACCCGACCCGATAAAATATCGCATACGACGCGCAAGGGTTCGCTGATTTATGGCACGTGTATATTCGGTAAAAGAAATTTATTACACATTACAAGGGGAAGGCGCCAACGCGGGGCGTGCGGCTGTTTTTTTGCGTTTTTCAGGGTGCAATTTATGGAGTGGGCAAGAAGATGATCGCGCCGAAGCAATTTGTTCGTTTTGCGATACGGATTTCGTGGGTACAGACGGACCCGGCGGAGGGAAATTCGTTTCCCCACAAAAGTTGGCAGAAGCAGTTTCCGAGAAATGGAAACAGAAGGGGGGGCGGAAATTCGTGGTATGCACAGGCGGAGAACCGCTTTTGCAACTGGACATTCCGCTCATCCGTGCCCTGCATGAAAAAGGTTTCGAAATCGCCATCGAGACGAACGGGACGATTCCAGCCCCGCCTGGAATCGATTGGATTTGCGTAAGCCCGAAAGCCGAAGCACCTCTTCGCCAAATTTCAGGAGACGAATTGAAATTGGTGTTTCCGCAAGATGGGTTGGACCCAGCGCAGTTCGAAAATCTTTCGTTTAAACATTTCTTTTTGCAGCCGATGGATTGCAAAGATTTGGAGAAAAACATTCAGTTGGCTGTCGAGTATTGTTTGCAGCATCCGCGCTGGCGTTTAAGTTTGCAGATGCATAAATTATTGGGTTTACCGTAAGATGAACTTTGCGATGCAGTTATCTCTATATTTTTCTCGTGCGGTTTCGTATGGCAATCAGTTCTTTCATGACGGAATAAAGGCATTCGTTATAATCCGGCGTTCCGAAGGCATCATGGAGTTTTTTATAAAGGGCGTACAACTCTGCATAGATTTTTGCGTTTTCAGGATTCGGTTCATAGACGAAAGGCTTGACTCCAGCCATCGCCTGTTGCGCTTCGGGAACATTTCGATGCGCCCCCCCGACCACGGCTCCGAAGATTGCAGCGCCTAATGCGCTGCTTTGCGCGGAGCGGCTCACTTTCATGGGACGATTCAAAACGTCGGCATAAATCTGCATGACGAAAGGATTTTTCTCTGCTATTCCTCCGCAACCCACGACCTCTTCGATGGGCACTTCGTATTCTTCGAGTCTTTTGATAATCGTCAATGCGCCGAAAGCAGTGGATTCGACGAGGGCGCGATAGACTTCTGCAGAAGTAGTATGAAGCGTCATGCCTATGAGCAATCCGGAGAGCAGTGGGTCGGCTAAAACGTTGCGATTTCCATGATTCCAATCCAATGCGAGAAGGCCGCTTTCTCCGGGCCGAAGTTTTTCTGCGTTTTCCGATAGTTTTTTATGGGATTCCGAAGGCGTTGCTGCCTCTGGGCAAAGATTCGAAGCGAACCAATTGAAAATATCGCCGACTGCTGCTTGCCCTGCTTCCAAGCCCACCATATCAGGAATTACAGAACCGAAAACGATTCCCGAAATGCCAGGGATATCTCGAAGCGAACCTTGTGAGACGGCAATGTCGCAGGAACTCGTGCCGATGATTTTTACAAGAGTTCCCGGTTTTACACCGGAGCCGACCCCCCCCGCATGTGCGTCGATCGTTCCGACAGCGACGGGGATTCCCGCAGGCAAGCCGACGCGCTTCGCAATCTCTGCGCATAAAGTTCCTGCTGGTTTATCCGAAGGATAGGCTTTTTCGTAAAGCCTTTTCCGTAAGGCAGCGAGAGAAGAGTCGAGAGAGCCGAGGAATTCCTCGTCCGGCAGACCCCCCCATTCTTCGGAGTACATTGCTTTGTGCCCTGCTCCGCATACACTGCGAGCAATATGGAGTGGATTCGTATTGCCGGTGAGAATTCCGGGAATGAAATCGCAGAGTTCTATCCACGAAAAAGCGGCATCGAATACTTCCGGTGCAACCTTTTTGCAGTGCAAGATTTTCGACCAGAACCATTCCGAAGAATACGCCCCCCCGCATTTCGCCAAAAAGGGACGTTTCATTTTTTTTGCGCGTTCGGTAATGCTGGCGGCCTCTTCATGCGCGGTGTGATCTTTCCAAAGCCATGCTTGCGCGGCGAGATTGTCTTTGAAACGTTCTTGAAAGGATAGAGGTATGCCTTGTTCATCCACGGGGATTGGCGTGGAGGCAGTGGTGTCTACACCGATTCCTACGATTTGTTCTGGCTTGATCCCTGCTTTTTTTGCACTCGTTGCGATTTCGGTGAGAACTGCATAAAGCCCGTCTATGTAATCTCGAGGGTTCTGCCTGGCAAGGTTAGGGTCACGAGGGTCAGTGAGAATCCCTGCTTCTCCAGAAGGGTAGTCCCAGACGGCGGTTGCAACTTCTTCGCCTGTTGCCGTGTTTACCAGAATGGCGCGTGTGCTATTCGTGCCGTAGTCAAGACCGATAGAGTAAGTCGTATTGCTCGAATGTTGCATAGACGTCTTTCTAAGCATGATTATGAGCCGAAAGACCTACCTTTGAGGGTACATTTATTACTCTATCCGACCGTATATTAAGGTGAACGCTTGAAACCTACACTGCTCGGAGTAGCGATTGTCCTGATGCTTTCTCGCATGGGGGGCATGCTCTCGCAGTGTGTTTGTTCCGAGGAGAAAAACACTTCGGTTTCTAGCAAATCTGCCTGTCACGCCCAGTCCAAAGCAGACGGGTGTCAATGCTCTGTGCCGAATCACAAGGGCTGCAAGAAGGTCCTTTCCGCTCCAATCGAAGACGTAAGTGTGACGGCATTGCCGAGTTTCACTTGGCCAGAAATGGAAGCGGTATTGCTTTTCGAGACCATCGTGCTTCCTCTTAGTTTCGAGCAGCCATGTGATATTTTCGAACGCGGTCCACCGATTTCATTTTTCGATCAATCTACACACTTCCTGCGCGCACCTCCTCGACTCGCTTAATTTCGGGTAGCCCCCCCGTCTCGTCTTTCCAGATTTTTTGCCCATTTGCACACTTAAGCGAGGTTTAACTATGAAAATTGCATTCGAATTCGTAAAAAAACATTGGTTTACATTGTTGCTTCTTGCAGGAAGCGTTTATTTGGCACGTTGGATTGTCATAACGAAGCGTCCGCCCGGAGCGATGACGCCAATCGAGGCGCAGGCAATGGATATGACTACAATGAAAGCCCCCCCTGGTGTTCACCCTGTCGCTGTGGAAACAGTCGAGTATCAGGAGATTCAAGGGAAAGAAATCTTTCCTGCGACAGTGCAAGCCTACAACGATGAAGAAATCACCGCGCGCATTCAGGGAAGAGTTGCGCAGATTTTTGTATATCCCGGCGATACTGTGCGCCCTGGACAACTCCTCGCCCGCTTGGAAGCGGATGAATATGGAGCGCAATATGCAGAAGCGATTGCGCGAGCGGATGCTTCATCCGGGTGGGTAACGGTTGCTGAGCGGGAAGTCGAGAGGCTTCGAACAGCGAAGAGCCGCGCTCGAGAAGAAGCGAATGCAAAGCAGGCTTTTTTAAATCGCGCACAAGCCGAACGCGAAATGTCGCAAAGCGAACTCGAGCGTGCAAAAGAGGAAGCGAAATCGAAACAGGCTATGATTTCCGAACGCGAGGCGGAACTTATTTACGCTGAGCAAAAATTCGAACGCGATAAAAAACTCTACGAAGGGGGGGCGATTTCCCTAAACGAGTTTCAGGCTTCCCAATCGGAGAGAAAAACAGCCGCGGCGAAATTGGAAAGCGCGAAAGCCGAGGCGCGTGCTGCCGAGCGCATGATTGCCGTAGCGGAAAAGCGATTGAAGGCTGCAGAAGGTTCTTTGGAAGAAGCACGTGCACAACTCGCTTCAGCGAATACGTTCGTAAAAGAAGTCGAAAAGGAATTGCAAAAGGCTCAATCAGAAGTCATCGCGAGGCAACGCGAAAGTATCGCAGAGAGAAAAGGTGCAGGAATGGCTGGTGCATTTTCGAGTTATCGAGAACTACGCGCGCTCGGGAGAGGTGTCGTAAGCGAACGAGTGCTCAGTCCTGGAAGTTTGGTTATGCCTGGTCAGACAGTTTTGCGAATCAAGGTTACAGAAAAAGTTCGTATTCAAGTTCAACTTCCTGAACGTTTGTTGGACGTGGTGCGTGAAGGGACGCCAGTGGAAATCATCAGCAACGGGAATGCACGAAAGGCGTTCATCACCAGTATTTTCGGAGCGGTTCGTCCGGAGACGAGAACATTCACTGCGGAAGCGCTCATAGACAATTCCGAACGCATATACTTCCCGGGTCAATTCGTGGAGGTGGCGGTTGCGAAAGGAAAAAGAATTCATGCGCTTGCTGTTCGTTCATCTGCAGTAAAAACGGACGCGGATGGAAAACGATTCGTGTGGGTGATGGTCGAAAAAGAAGAAAAGAATGGTAAACCGACAGATTGGACATGCACGATGCATCCAGAGGTCAGCGAAAAGGGTCCCGGGATTTGCCCCATATGCAAAATGGACCTCGTTCCGCGAACGCGCACCGGGAAATACATCGCAACGCGTCGTTATGTAACGACAGGGGCTGAGGATGGAAAATACACTGCGATTCTCAGTGGCTTGCAAAAAGGCGATAAAGTGATTTGGGCTGGTCATGAAAACCTCACGGAGGGGGCAGCGGTCGAGGAAACGGAATGGAGCGAGAGCGGTCCGAAAAAACTTCCTATGGGAACAGGGAAGACGACGCATATTCATGGCGCCCCCCCAATGACTTCGGAAAAAGAAAGCATGCGAGAAGAAGAAGCTCATAAAGGACATTGATTGCATGCTGACTAAATACGCTATGACTCAATAAAAGTGAGGGAGTATGTGAACGAAGAAAAACAAGGTTTCAATTTCATACGCTGGTCGGTTGACCATCCCTATGCGATTGCTGCGTTTTATCTTGCGATGTTCGTGTTGGGTGTTTTAGCGATCGGTTATTGGATGCCGAGAAGGTTCATGCCGTATGTAGAGAGTCCGATGATCGGCATAGTCACCGAGATGCCCGGTCTGAGCGCAGAGGAGATGGAGCGATATTTCAGTGCGCCTATCGAACAGCGAATGATTAACATCCCCAACGTTCGCTACATTCGTTCTGTAAGCCAAGACAGTTTCAGCATGGTCACGTTGGAATTTCCTTATGGAACGGATATGCAAAAGGCGCAAACGGAAGTCCAAAGTTTGCTCAATATTGTTCAAGCAGATCTTCCGGCGACGGGTGCGAATTTAAAGCCTTCTTGGATTCTTCGCGTAGACCCGTTGAACCTTCCGGTTTTGACTTTGAGTCTCACGGGCGATGAAAAGATGGGCTGGGACCTCGCCCGTTTGCGTGATTTGGCAGATAACGAAGTGATTAATCGTTTGAAGGCGGCGAGTCGTGATGTATGGACGGTTTCCCCTTTCGGTGGTTATCGCCGACAACTTCAAGTTCGTGTTGACCGTGAAAAACTCGTTGCCTATGGTCTTTCGATTTTGGATGTACGAGATGCGATTGACGAATATAACGTTGCCAAATCTGCTGGCCAAGTAACTAACGAATCACAAGAGCCTATTTTCCGAGTAGACACTTTAGGAACGAGCGCGGAAATCGTCGGTTCTTATCCCATTAAAGCAATTGGTGACCAAGTAGTCAGGGTACGCGATGTTGCAGAAGTGCGAGACACGGTCATCGAGCATCGTTCTGCATATCACCATCTTTACCATGACCCTCGAAATGGCGCGCGTGTTGATAAAGCGATTGCGATTAATGTCTTACAAAACCCCGACGCATCCTCACCTAAAACGATTCAGGCGGTAATGAAGGTTGCAAAAGAATTAGAGAAGGATTATCCGGGAATTCATTTCGAGATTGCGTACGATAATTCCTCGTTCGTGAATGTTCTTTTCAAGAATATGTATGAAGAAATTGTCGTAGCAATCATTTTGACGGGTTTGGCTGTGCTTTTCTTCTTAGGAGAATGGAGGGGGACCATGATTGCGCTCACTGCAATCCCCACCTCGCTCGCTATGTCTTTGTTGGCGATGGCTCCTTTGGGGATGAGTCTCAATTCCAGCACGCTCGTGGGTCTTCTGATTGCAATAGGGCGTCTCGTTGACGACGCGATTATCGATATTCACGCGGTAGAAAGGCACATGCGAATGGGGAAAGACCGTCGTACCGCGACGATTGATGGAATAACGGAAGTTCGTCGCTCTGTTTTTGCGGCGACCATCGTGTTGATTATCGCGCTCGTTCCTCTTTTATTGAGCGGGGGCATCACGCAGTTGATGTTCGTGGGACTTTGTTTTCCGATTATATTCGGTTTGATTTTCAGTTTTATCGTCTCGATGACATTGACCGCTGTTCTTTGTTCAGTTTTCATGCAACTCCCCGAGCAGCGTCCGCAGACGTGGTTTACGAGATTATTTTTACAGCCATTCGAGCGCCGATTGGAAAGATTGGAGCATGCATACGAAAGATTGATTCGTTGGCTTCTTAAGCACCGGTTCGTCAACTTCGTACGAATTGGCATTACCGTTATTTTAGGATTTACGTTTTATTATTTCATCGGTTCTGAAATGATGCCTTTGGGAGACGTGGGACAAGCTAGTCTCCAGATGGAGATGCAGCCGGGAACTTCGTTTGCAGCCACGGAACGTGCCGTTAAGAAACTGGAACAGATTTTGATAGAGGAAGGGGTGAAACAAGGTTGGATAAAACATGCATCTATCGAAATCGGCATGGAAGGCGGACCCGGAATGACAGGGGGGGCTTATTTCACGGGTTATGGAATTACGATGGTGAACGGTGCGAGTGCGATGCTTTCGCTGAGTGACAAGGATAGCGGGCGACCCGATGTTTGGACGATTCTCGACAAGATACACGACCGCGCCATGAAAGAAATTCCCAATATAAGACGTATTCAACTCAAAGAAATGGGAAGCGATGTAATGGCTACTTCGCTTGCCCCTATCGCTCTCATTATTTATGGATACGACCTTGCAATGCTTCATCGGATGGGTAAAGAAGCTCTGAGGATTGCGAAAGAAGATGTGCGAAATCCGGCAACGAACAAAGTGGATATCTATCAGCCTTTTTTGAGTTGGGAAATGACGAAACCGACTTACACTTTGAAAATTGACGAAGAGAAGGCAGCGAGACACGGATTGACCCCTGCGAAGATCGCCGAACAAGCGTATTATGCATTGCGGGGGGGATTTACTAACGAATTTTATCGTTTACCCAATAAAAGAATAACCACAGTGCAAGTTCGCTACAAGGAAGAGCATCGCATGAATGTGGATGATTTGGAAGGAATGTATATCCAAGACATGAATGGCGAAGAAGTGCCGTTACTCGAATTGGTTCGTTTGGAAAAACGCGAAGCACCCACCGCAATCGAGCATGACCAATTGCGAAGAGTCATTGGCATCGGTGGATATTATCGAAAAGAGGGGCGCCCGAGCATGGATGTTACGATGGATTTGCAGATGCGAGCACAAGCGCAATTGAATTGGCCTCCCGGATACGGCATCGAGGCACGCGGCGATATGACGCAGATGATGGATTCCTTTCGCATCATGCTCTATGGATTGTTGATTGCTTTAGTGTTGATGTATTTCGTTTTGGTTGCGCAATTCGGTGGATTTTTACAACCGTTGCAAATGATTTTCAGCCTGCCTCTGGAATTGAGCGGTGTCTTTTTGATGCTTTGGCTGATGCATCAAGCCTTTAGCACCGTTTCTATTCTCGCTGTGATTATTTTGAGCGGCATGGACTTGGTTACCGCGATTTTATTGATAGACCTCATTTTGCATTTTCGCGCAGAAGGGATGCCCAGAAACGACGCGGTTGCAAAGGCGTGCCCTATTCGTTTGCGTCCGATTCTTATGACTTCTTTGATTACGATTCTCGTTATGGCACCCGTTGCGTTCTTCCCGAAGTCGGGTTTAGATGCATATCAACCGATGGGCACGGTCATTATCGGCGGACTCGTTTCCGGGACGATTCTTTCGCTTTTGGATATCCCGATTATGCATACCATCGTGGACGACATCGTGCGTTGGATCAGAGTTCGCTTTTTCAAAGTAGACCCTGCTTCCCTTCCTCCCATCGAAGGAGAAAAACCCAAGGAGTAGGTGCGGATTTCAATGGTATCGAAAAGGTATTGGCACCAACGACAATAAAATTTCATAGATAACTCGAGGGTTTTTCAATGTTTCATGGTTTCCTGCGTTCCATGTATTTTTAATCAAAGGAGAGGGAATTTTTCTATTTGGATTTGCCGATGATAATAAAGTAGGTGCTTAGGGGAGAAGCATATAACTTGAAGTTATTTGTGAGCGTTGCGTTAAGCATCTTTGGAAGTGGAGAAAGTCAGTTCATCTATGCGGAAATCACTTCGCGTTAAAATTCAAGTATTGTTCACGCTCGTGCTCTTTGCATTGGCGACGATCGTTGTCGTTACCATTGCGTTTATTGTAAAAAAGGAAATCGAGGCTCGAATAGAATCCAGCGTAGACAGATGTAGAGAGTATTTGACGAGCACTCTTCACGAAAATAAACTAAGCTTGTTGCGGCAGCTCAGGTTCGCTACAGGGTTATCGGCTTTGGAGGTGAACTTTTTAAACAAAAGTTCCATCTCCATCACAGAATTAAGTCGGTTTATCGTAGAACAATCGGGGGCAGATGGGCTGACGTTTACCGATATCCAAGGCGAAGTAATCGCAAAGGCGGGTGAGGTTACAGAAAAACTCACGATGCAATCCGAAAATCCTGGAGTTTCTATTGCTTTGAGGGGGGGGAGCTGGGCAGGGATAAGGAGTTATCCGTCAGGTTTGTTTTTGGTAGCGACGGTGCCTTATACCGAAGGAAATCGAATTTGCGGAACGATAACAATATATTCAAAGATCGGTTCGGAAATAGCCGAAAGCATCTATAAAATTTTAGGTGTGCATGTCGCGTTCGTAGACGGAAATAAAATCGTGGGCTCCTCGATGCCCATTTCCAGCCCATTGCCGATTCAAAGCGGCGTCTTTCACAAAGTTTTCGATGGGGCAAAAGAATACCTCGGGATTTACTCTTCACTTCCTGATTCATCGTACAACCCTCGAGCTGGATATGTGGCTTTTATCGACGTTGATGAAATTGTGACTCCCTATCGTAATATTTTCTATGCTTTTTTATGTGTCTTCTTGTGCATTCTCGCTATAGGAATGTTGATTTTCGGAAAATGCGCAGGATATATCACGCATTCTTTGGCACGACTCGTGGATGCTGCGTTGACTGTGCAGGAAGGGCGTTGGCCTGAAAAGTTTGAAGTAACGAGGGAAGACGAAATCGGTGTGTTGCAAACGGCGTTCAATGAAATGACGGACTCTTTGCAAGCCTCTCAACAACGACTTTTGGCAATGTCAGATTTAGATCCTCTCACGAATTTGGAGAATCATCGTTGCTTCAAAGAGTCTTTGCAAAGAGAAATCACGCGATGTGATGCATCGAAAGAGACTGCTTCTTTGCTCGTGATAGACGTAGACCGCTTCAACTCGTATAATTCCAATTATGGGCACCATGTGGGAGACGAGGCTTTGAAACTCGTGGCAGAAGTCTTGCGGGAAACCGCGCCTGAATTTGCCACTATCGCGAGATACGGGGGGGAGGAGTTTGCAATTTTACTTCCCCTTTATCATATAAACCAGGCGATGTCGCTGGCAGAAAATATACGAAACAAAGTCAAAGCAGCCTTCTCTGAAAGAGACATCCCTTGTGTAACAGTAAGTATAGGGGGGGCTGAATATCGTGTCAATACCACAGAGCCGGAAGGTTTATTGCTCGCCGCAGAAATTGCGATGAACCGTGCAAAACAACTCGGGCGCGACCGCATCGCTCGTTTCGACCAAGTTCCCGGAGTCAATTCCAGCGCCGACCCTTACCAACTTTTTCTCTACCTTCAAGACGGCTCTTTCGCTGCAATGCAGGCACTCGCCGCCGCTGTAGATGCCAAAGACCATTACACCCAAGGGCACTCCGATAGAGTCGCACGATATGCTGCACATTTCATGCGTTTCATCGGCGCATCAGAGCAGGAAATCGAATTAGCCTATCGAGCAGGCACGCTTCACGATGTCGGAAAAATCGGCGTTCCAGATTCTATCCTGCAAAAGCCAGGACCATTGACAGATGAAGAGCGTGAAGTTATGCAAACGCACACCGTAGTGGGGGAACTCGTCGTCCGTAAGGTCCCGCAACTCGAAGACGTGTTACCAGCTGTGCGTTCCCATCACGAACGTTGGGATGGAAACGGTTATCCCGACAAATTGAAAGGGGAAGAAATTCCGAAAATCGCACGCGTCATCGCCCTTGTGGATGCCTATGACGCGATGACGAGCGAAAGACCCTATCGCAAGGCATTATCGAAAGAAGAAGCCCTACGTGAAATCGAAAAGGCGAGCGGAACACACTTCGACCCAGTCCTCGCTCCGTTATTCGTTGAAATGATACGGCAGTCGGAGATTTCGGAAGAAGAATTCGCTGCGTAGACTGGATTTTAGGATTAAAAATTCTTTTTTTTGTGGTAAGATTATTTCAAATAAAATTCAAAGGGTTCCCTCGTTTAAGGGGAGGGAGCTAGATGTAGGAGGTTTTATAATAATGATTTTGCTTGTCAATCGCGTCGCCCTCCTTTGTTCTGCGGTGATAATGGGAAGCCTCATTCCATCGTTCACTTACGTCTGACCATTTTGTCAACAAGCCACAGGTGTGGCTTTGGGAGAACCCAAGATTATGGGGAATGGTCTTGTGTGGACATGGGTGCATCTCGACAAAGAAAACAAACCTAAAGCAGTCGGCATCTCATTCACGGAGACTGCCCTTACCGGGTTGCCAACGGAAAAACCGGATAACGGTATGGACGGTTATGAATTTACTTTGTCTTTGCCTAAAGAGGCTAGCGTTTTACCTTTTGACCACGTAGCGGTGGATTGGAATCCTAAAGGGCACATTCCTCCAGGAATTTATGACGTTCCTCATTTCGATTTTCATTTTTATATGTGTTCGACCAATGTGAGGAAAAAAATTGTTTTGGATTCGCAAGACATGAAGCGATGCCAAAAACAGCCCCCCGCTGAGTGTTTGCCGGAAGGTTACATCTATGCACCGCAGAGTGAAATTAAATATATGGGGGCGCATTGGGTGGATTTATCTTCACCGGAGTTCAACGGTAAACCCTTTACGCATACATTCATATACGGAAGTTATGACGGCAAGGTCGTGTTTATGGAGCCTATGGTTACGCTGTCTTATCTGCTGACGAAACCGAGTGTTAGCGCTCCGATAAAGCAGCCTCGCAAAGTTCAAAAACAAGGCTTCTATTATCCTTCGAGTTATTCAGTTACATACGACGAGGTGAGAAAAGAATACACGATTGCTCTCGGAGATTTCGTAAAGCGATAATTCCAGATCCTCCCCTTTGTAAAATAAGGGGGGGATCTTCAAATTTTAGTATTGGTTGACTGCAGAGATAAGTTTCGTGATTACGGCTTTCGCATCTCCGAAAACCATACTCGTGTTGTCCATCGTGAAGAGTTCGTTATCCACCCCTGCGAAACCTCGCGCCATAGAACGTTTAATAACAACCACGCTTCTTGCCCGATCCACATCGAGAATCGGCATTCCGTAAATCGGACTATTTTTGTCGTAACGAGCCGCAGGATTTACGACGTCATTCGCACCAACGACCAAAACGACATCCGTTTGCGGGAAAAGAGGATTGATTTCTTCCAAATCGTAGAGCAAATCGTAGGATACATCGGCTTCCGCTAAAAGAACATTCATGTGCCCAGGCATCCTTCCTGCGACGGGGTGTATTGCAAATTTCACATCGATTCCGCGTTCTTGTAACTTCGTGGTCAGTTCTTTTACGACGTGTTGAGCTTGCGCGACTGCCATTCCGTATCCGGGAACAATCACGACGTTTTCCGCATTAGAAAACATGATGGCGACGTCTTCGACGGTGTAGCTTTTGATGCTTTTTCCGGAGGAAAGGGATGTTGCCATCGTTCCTCCTTCCGCGCCGAAAGCGCCAAAAAGAACGTTTTCCAAAGAGCGATTCATCGCAGAGCACATCAAAAAAGTCAAGATGAGACCGCTCGCACCGACGAGTGCCCCCCCTGTAAGTAAGGCAGTGTTTCCTAAGACGAATCCTGCTAAGCCGGCAGCGACTCCGGTGAAAGAGTTGAGAAGAGAGATGACGACCGGCATATCAGCCCCCCCTATTGGAAGCACGAAGAGAATCCCGGTCAGTAAAGCGAGACCAATCATCGCGCAAAAAAGCCAAACCGAAGGAAGTCCCGTCCACAAAACACCGGCGAGAACCACGAGCGAGAAAAGGAGAAATAAATTGCTTTCTCGTTGCCCTTTGTAAGTAAGCGGTCGGGTCGTGATGAGTTCTTGGAGTTTTCCGAAAGCGATTAGACTTCCGGAGAAACTTAACGACCCGATGATTGCGCTGAGCACGGAGGTGATTAGCCCAACCCAAGGGAGGGACATTTCTGCGTTCACTGCGTTTCGGTATTCGCTAAGAGACACTAAGGCGACAGCCCCCCCTCCGACGCCGTTGAAAAGAGCGACCATTTGAGGCATGGCTGTCATTGCGACTCGGCGTGCCGCAACGAATCCGACGATGCTTCCCAGCAGTACTCCGACGACAATCCACTCGTAATGTCGAATCGCTTCGTTCAAAAACGTTACTGCGAGAGCGACTGCCATACCGAGCATGGCGAGCCAATTTCCACGTCTTGCCGTTGCTGGAGAATTCAACAGTTTGAGGGAAAGAATGAAACACAACGCTGCAAAAAGATATCCTGCTTCAATCCATTCTGCGCGAGTCACGATTTACTTTCCTTTTTCGCTGGTCTGCGTTTGAACATTTCCAACATCCTATCGGTAACGGCGAATCCCCCTACCACGTTGAGCGTACCGAAAATAACGGCAATCAAACCGAGGACGATCGAAAGCGGGTCTTCTGCACTTCCTAAAACGATGAGCGCTCCGACGAGAATCACTCCGTGAATCGCGTTCGTCGCCGACATCAACGGGGTGTGTAGAGTGGGGGGGACTTTGGAAATGATTTCTAAACCTACGAAAACAGCGAGGAGAAATATGGTGAGAGCAGTGATGAGCGTCATAAAGTAATTCCTCTTTCCATGGCTAAGCGAGTCGGTTCGTGCATAATTTTTCCTTCGAATGTTACCATTGTGGAACGAGTGATTTCGTCTTCCATGTCGAAATAAAATTGACCGTCTCGAACGAGATGGAGAAGAAATTCCGTAATGTTTTTCGAATACATGATGCTGCTGTGCGTTGCCATTTCGGATGGCAAATTTAGCGGCGCGACGATGGTGATACCATCATGCTGAGTGACTTCACCAGGGGTCGAAAGTTCGCAATTTCCGCCATTAGGAGCGGCGATATCGACGATTACGGAACCTTTCGGCATTAATTTCACCATTTCTTTCGTAAGCAAAACTGGTGCAGGTTTGCCTGGAATCAACGCAGTGGTGATAACGATATCGCATCGCGGCAGTTTCGAGGCGATTAATTCGAGTTCCTTTGCGTAAGTATCGGCAGAGACCTCTTTTGCATATCCGGATGCATCTTCGAGTTCGTCAGCGGTGAGTCCGAGACCGACGAAGCGGGCACCTAAACTTTCGACTTGTTCTTTTACAGCGGGACGCACATCGAACGCTTCTACGGTAGCGCCGAGGCGCTTGCATGTTGCAATGGCTTGCAAGCCCGCAACTCCAGCGCCGATGACAAAGACGTGTGCGGGGGGGAGCGTGCCAGCAGCTGTCATCATCATCGGCAAAAATTTCTGAACTGAATTTGCAGCTATCAAAGCGGCTTTATATCCGGCGACAGCGCTCATCGAACTCAAAGCGTCCATGCTTTGCGCGCGAGAAATGCGAGGCACGAGGTCCATCGCAAATGCGGTGATTCTTTTTTCTGCCAACCGCTTGACCGTTTTCGGGTTGCTCATGGGAAAGATAAAGGAAATCCAGACGCATCCCTCTTTTAGGTTTGCGAGGAGGTCGTGTTCGCTGTCGTCATCGGAAGGACCGGAAACCATAAGCACGCAATCCGCAGAAGAAAACAAAGCACGACGGCTCGTTTCTATGGAAGCGCCCGCTTGAGTATAGTTTTCATCGGAAAAGCCCGCATTTTCCCCTGCTTTCGATTCTATGGATACGGTTAATCCTTTGTTTACGAGAGTTTTGCATCCTTGTGGCACGAGCGCAATTCTTCTTTCGGAAGGGCTCGTTTCTTTGGGTACGGCGATTTTCAAAATTTCTTTCTCCTTAAAGTTTCGCAGAATATTGTACGCAAAATGGTATACTTTTTCAGCACGAGAGGATTAGTGCATTATTCCCAATGCCCACTATAGTCGTCGTGGGTGCCCTGTGGGGCGATGAAGCCAAGGGCAAGATTATAGACGTTCTTGCAAAAAATGCAAACCTGAACGTCCGTTTTTCGGGAGGTAACAACGCAGGGCATACCGTCCAAGTCGGGCAGAAGACTTATAAATTTCATCTCATTCCATCGGGAATTCTTCATCCCCAATGCACTGCGGTGATAGGTTCTGGGATGGTGGTGTGTCCGAAATCCCTACTCGAAGAGTGGAACGCACTTTGTGAGACGGGAGTTTCACTGGGGAAACTCGTCGTTTCGAGAAACGCACATGTGGTTTTTCCCTATCATCGAAAGCAAGAGGAGTTGGAAAATATTCGAACGCGAATCGGCACGACGGGGCGTGGGATCGGGCCTGCTTATGAGGATAAAGCCGCTCGCATCGGAATTCGAATGGGTGATTTCATTGATTCCGATGCCCTTTCGGAAAGACTGAAGGAAGTTTTGGAAAAGAAAAATCGCTTGTTTGCTGGTTTCGGCGAACCGAAAATGTCTATGGAAGAAATTTTAGCGGAATATTCTGGTTATGCCGAGCAAATCGCACCTTTCGTAGGGGGGGCGGAAAACTTGGTGAACGAAGCGGTTCGAAAAGGAAAGAACTTGCTCTTCGAAGGGGCTCAAGGTTTTATGCTCGATTTGGATTACGGGACATATCCTTTCGTTACGAGCAGTTATCCATCTGCAGCGGGTGCATGCATAGGGACGGGACTCCCCCCCAATGCTATCACGAACGTTATCGGGGTTTGCGCCGCATACAGTACTCGAGTAGGCGCAGGTCCTTTCCCTTCGGAATTGAACAATGAAACGGGTGAAAGAATACGCCAACAAGGCAAGGAATTCGGGACGACCACCGGGAGACCTCGCCGTGTAGGCTGGTTGGATTTGGTCGCTTTGAGATTTTCTGCGCGCATTAATGGTTTCAAGAGCCTTGCAGTAACTCGTTTGGATGTGCTTTCCGGGTTTTCTGAAATCGGCTTATGCACCGGCTACGACTTAGACGGTGAACACACGGATGAATTTATTTGCGAGACTCGACAATTACAGCGCGTAGCACCTCGCATCGAGACATTCGATGGTTTCGATGGTGAACTATCTTCGGCGCGTTCCTTGAGCGATTTGCCTTCCGAGGCGCGTGTCTTTTTAAATCGCATCGAAGAATTTCTCGAAATACCGATTTCTATTGTATCGGTAGGACCCGAAAGAGAGCAGACCATTATCGTTCGACCGGATTTGCTTTGGTGAGTGGAACATTTCGATTCCCCTTATTGTAGGAGCGCCGTAAGGCGCGACATTCGAGCGCTTTGGTAAGTGCAAAGTTCTCCTCGATTCTCTCTGTAGGAGCACCGTAAGGCGCGATATCAAAAACTTTGTAAGTGTCGAAGTTTTCTCGCACGAAGTTTCCCGAGGTATCCTTTCGTATGGAGCATTTCTGAAGGTTCTTACGGGAATTGTCGTTCCACAAGACACGTTTTAGAGTTGTAGATGCGCGGCTGTAGCTCAATGGTAGAGCCCCTGCCTTCCAAGCAGGTGACGTGGGTTCGATTCCCATCAGCCGCTCCAATTAGATTAGGGAAGTTGTGAGTTTTATAGGGCGAGAAGCCTCCCTATTTCGTACGTCTTATTGGCTCATCCCAAAGGATGCGAATTCGCGGATGACGATGTCGCGACTTACGGCGCTCCTACAGGATGCGTTATGCTGACCAAACGAAAGGTTCCGCATCCGTGACGACTCGGCTATTTTTTTCTATCGCTTCCAGCAAGTAATCCGGGGGGGTGAAGACAGAGGTATGAAAGCGAGGAGTGTAGTAGCGTGTAGAAACTCCGCGTTCTTTATGTCTTTTTGCAATTTCCGATTCTGTGAGTTGCAATGGGTCGTATTTATTGCTTGCCAATACGAAGCCCCATGCCATCATGAAGGTTGTCATAATGGCGTAATACGGCCGGACGATCGGGAAAACCTCTTTTAGTGTTTGTACACAAGCGGCGAAGCATTCGGGATAAGAAAGATTTGCGCATCCCGCTTGCATTGCGTATACGCCATCCTCGGTCAAACGGTCGCGACAAATCGAAAAGTATTCTTTCGTGAAAAGGTAAATCGCCGGTCCTTCTTCGACGGGGTCTGGCAAATCGCTCAAGATCACATCGAATCGTTCGTCTGTCTCCTCCAAATATTTGCGCGCATCTGTATGTAGGAGAGTGGTGCGCGGGTCGTCGAAGGCACCTCGATGCCATTCCGGCATATGCTTTTTCGTCATTTCGACCAACTCAGCGTCTATGTCCACCATAACCGCTTTGGTAACCGTGTTATGGGAGAGTGCTTCTCGAAGGGTGGCGCCTTCTCCCCCCCCTGCTACGAATACGGTTTTCGGATTGGGATGCAGCGTCATCGCGGGTTGGCTCATACATTCGTGAAAAATGTACTCATCCAAAAGACTGCTTTGGATTTTCCAATCCAAAAACAGCGTTTTCCCGAAGCGGGGAATTTCGACGATTTGATATTCCTGATACTTCGTGTTTCCTGCTGCTAATATTTTTTCTACGGTGAAGGACCATTCGATCGCTTTTGTATGAGTTTCGCTGATGAAAAGCCCTTCACGCTGCGAGAAACGCATTTATTTTTCCACCTCGTTTTGCAATCCTCGACGAACTAAAAGAAAACGGACGCGCTTAGGTTGAAAATGTTTTCTCAGTGCTTCCAGCGCTTGTTCCACTTTTACTGCTTCGCTGCAATAAAACAAATCCACGGCGGCATAGCGATGCTCGGGCCAAGTGTGAATCGTGTAATGAGACTCTTGAATGATTACTGCGCCTGATACGCCGAACGGTTTGAATTCGTGGAAAGAACTCGTAACGACCGTTGCGTTGCTTTTTTCGGCTGCGTCCTCCATTGCTTCTCGCACGGAATCTTCTTGTTCCAATGTTTCTCTTGCGCAGCCGTAGAGTTCGACGAGCAAATGACTTCCCAACGCGGGTTTCATGCGAGGGTCTTCGGGATTTTTGAAATCGTCTCGACTTACCCAATCGCGAAAACGGACAGCGTCGTCGCTTGGAAGCACGAGCCAACCTCGCCCGATGGTTCTGGGACGGAGGGCAGTTGCGTTTTTGATTTTGGAAAACAGCCTGCCAAGCCAAGCGCTAAAGGAGAAAACCCTCGAGGAACCGGCTACTGCCGAAAGGACGAAAAGCCCGATAAAGGCACTTAGTATCGCCATCGCCGACACCCCTTTATTCGGTCACAGAGGCGCCCACGCGCCGACCCAACCCCCGGCATAAAGTCCGGGTTTACGCAAGTTAAGCCATGCTTATACATTTTTGTTTTTTAACGTGGAAGCCGCCCCTGCCGAAAAACCGGGTTCGGCGGCATTTACTTTTTCAGTATACCGTTTTTTATTAACGCAGAAGATTTCGAAAAAGTCTGAAAAAAAGGATTTTTTTCAAGAGGGGTGGAATTAACAAATAGCCCGGGGCGAGTAGCAACCGGGTAACGAAAGACGGGTAATCTTTGCCGTAAGATATTCCGCGGAGTGTGGCTCCGCAGCGTTGCTAAAGCCCCGGGTGGCATGATAATTGCATCACCCGTTGGAGACTTTTTTCGGAGGACTTACTGGGATAAACGGACTTTACTGGTAAAGACCCCAAATCAAGCATAAAAACAGGTGTCCGATGTATTGGGAGATTCAAGTCCCAGAAGGTCAAGACGAAGAGCGTCGAGATGAGCTTCCGTCTTATCTTTCTCGTTTAACCCAAACCCCACTTCTCACTCCAGACGAGGAGAAGAAATTAACTCGACTCGCTCGCACGGGTAACGAGGAGGAGAGGAGAGAGGCGAAGAGGAAACTCGTCGAAGCAAACATGCGCTTGGTCATCAATATCGCCAAGCACTACAAGAATCGCAGCATTCCTTTCGAAGATTTAGTTCAAGAAGGGGCAATCGGTTTGATGAATGCGGTGGAGCGATTCGACCCAGAATTGGGCTATCGCTTTTCGACCTATGCCACCCATTGGATTCGTCAGACGATAGGTCGTGCACTCGATTCGAAAGCGAAAGCAATCCGCGTTCCTTCCCATATTTCGGAAAGCATCCGCAAATTAGAAAAGGAGAGAGCGAAACTTGTTCGACAGTTAGGAAGAGACCCTACAGCCGATGAGTTAGCCGCCGCATTGGGAATTAGTAGGAGGAAATTGCAAGTTCTTTTGCAATCCTCGCAAGACACGGTTTCTTTGGATATCATCATCGGCGATGACGAAGAGACCGATTTGGTTTCTTTGTTGCGAGATGCGAATGCTGCGAACCCCGAGGAGCATTTGCTCACGGAAGAATTGCTCAATTATTTACAGCAAATTCTTCAAGAATTGACGGAAAGAGAACGAAAGGTTATGCAACGCCGGTTGGGTATGGACAGCGACAAAACCGCCACAGCGGAGTTTTCAGAAGAAATGAAAATCTCTAAGGAGCGCATTCGGCAAATCGAAGTACAAACGATTCGTAAACTCCGCGCTTTAGTGCAGCGCTGGAAACTTAGAGATTTTTTTCACGAGTAAAACGTTACGCAGCGACTTGACCGACGAATTCGACATCTACATTTGCGACAACTTCGTTGAAAGCCAAGATCGGTGTTTGCACGCGGTAGCGCTCGAGCAATCTTTTCAGAGGCAATCGCATTGAGTTGGTCGTAAGAACAACTGCTGAACCGTGCTCTGCAATCGCTTTTTCGCTGTGTTGCGCGATTTCTTTTGCCAATTTTTGCGCTTGCTCAGGCTCCAACGCGAGCGTCGCTCCGTAGGGAGTGTGCTGGATATGTTCTTGTATGGCGTGTGTGAATGTCGGATCGAGTGTAATGCACGCCAATTTCCCTTCACGATTAGCGTATAGGCGCGAAATCGTGCGCGCGATTGCTGCTCTCGCGAGTTCTCCGAGTTGGTCCGGTTCTTTCGTTCTGTCGGCGAAATCCGCTACCGTTTCCAAAATGGTGACCAAATCTCGAATGGGAATTCGCTCGCGGAGCAAATGTTGCAAGACCTTTTGGATATCGCCCACAGTCATTTTCGAAGGAACTAAATCTTCGACGAGTGCGGGATTTTTTTCTTTTAGATTGTCCAATAGATTTTGTACGTCTTGGCGACTGAGCAGTTCTGCCGCATGTGCTTTTACAATTTCACTGAGATGAGTGCACATCATCGCACTCGGTTCGACCACCATATATCCGCTACGTTCGGCTTGTTCTCGTTGTCCTTTTTCGATCCACATCGCTTCGATTCCGAAAACAGGTTCGATGGTTTTCGTGCCCACTAAAGGGTTGATGACATTTCCGCTATCGATTGCGAGAATTTTGTCGGGATAGCATTTACCGTTTGCGATTTCTTCTCCGCGGATTTTGATTCGGTACTCGTTTGCAGAGAGTTCGATGCTGTCTCGAATGCGAACACTGGGCATAACGAAGCCCATTTCGAGCACGAGTTGGCGTCGCAATGCAGTGATGCGTTGCGGTAAATCCCCCCCCTGTCTCGGGTCTGCGATTTTCGTAAGCGCATATCCGACTTCGATTTCGATGGGATCTACATTCAATAATGGCATTACAGCATCCGGACCGGATGTCGTTTGCGGTTGTTCTTGTTTTCCTTCTTGCGATTTCGATTTTTGTAGATGAAAGCCTTGTGCGAAACGATACGAACCGTATGCTATGACAGCCATGCAGAGAAAGGTGATTGTCGGGAACCCTGGAACAAAAGCAAGTGCAGCGAGGGCAGCGGATGTACCGAGCAATGCTTTCGGTTGTGAAAAAACTTGACGAAAAACGGCGCTTCCCATTCCGGAATCTTGCCCGGAGCGTGTGACCATCAATCCAGCGCTCGTACTGATAAGCAGTGCTGGGATTTGCGATACGAGTCCTTCTCCCACGCTGAGCAGGGCATAGGTTCTGAGGATGTTTAACAACCCTCCTTCACCCCTCATACTCCCGACAATAAGCCCCCCGATGATGTTGACAAGAATAATGAGAACAGCGGCAATCGCATCCCCTCGGATGAATTTGCTTGCACCATCCATCGCGCCGTAAAAATCAGCTTCGCGTTTGATTTCTTCTCTTCTTGCCTTCGCCTCTTGCTCGGTAATGAGGCCTGCATTCAAATCTGCGTCTATGGACATTTGCTTTCCTGGCATGGCATCGAGTGTAAACCGCGCGACGACTTCTGCCACTCTGCCTGCGCCGTTCGTAATCACCACGAACTGCACGATGACGAGAATGGAAAAGGCAACGAGCCCGACCACGAAATCCCCCCCCATTACGAAGTTTCCGAAAGTTTGGATGACATATCCGGCGGAAGCAGTGCCGAGAATCAATTTCGTGGCAGCGATGCTGAGAGCGAGTCTGAGCAATGTCGTGATTAATAGAACGGACGGAAATGTGCTGAATTCTAAGGGATGGGAAATGTTCGTTGCAATCAATGCGATCGCCAAAGAAGAGCCGATGCTCACAATGAGAGCCGCGTCCAATAACCATTCGGGTAAAGGCAGGACGAGCATCACGACAATCGTAATGATTCCGACTGCCAGCAATAAATCCGAACTTTTTAAAATTCGTTCGAAGGCATTCATTATTTCTGCCCGCCTTTCGGCATGGTTTTGATGCCTTTGCTCAATGTAGCCGCACGCTCAGGTGGAAGTTCCGCTAAAAGTTCGGCAAGTTTTTTGTCTTCTAATCTTGCCAGAACAGGGAGTGCATCGGCGTCATCCCATTTTTCGAGAATTTTTACGAGTGCTTCGACATCCATAGCCGACCATATTTTCGCTAAGCGCTCCGTACCGTCTTTACGGACGGGGGGGCTCATGTCGGGGGGCGAGAAAGGGTCGCCTAAGGAAGACTTACGATTCATCGAAATTTCTAAGGGAGGAGAAAGGACTTCTTGCTTCTCTGCTTCGGATGATGCGGGGGGTTCAGGTTTCGAAAATAGAGGAAGTTCGATAATCCCGGTGAATCCCAATGCAAGGAACAATCCACCGAGTAAAAAGAGAAGAGTTATCCCATGAGTCCATTTCATCTTTCAACCTCCGAAAGAATCTTTCGGACGTAATTTTGAGTTTCCGGATAGGGAGGAATTCCTCCATATCGTTTCACTGCGCCTGGACCTGCGTTATAGGCAGCGAGCGCTAATTCGTAACTCCCGAATTCGTCGAGCATTTGCCGCAAATATTTAGCCCCCCCGCGAAGGTTTTGTATCGGATCGAATGGGTCTAAAACTCCCAGCGCTTGTGCCGTGGAGGGCATTAACTGCGTGAGTCCTTGTGCACCTTTAGGGGAAACCGAATTCGGATTCCATCCGCTTTCTGCACTAATCAATGCTCGAAAAATATTGCGGTCTAATCCGAATTCGTCAGCCACCATGTTGGCGTTTTCTAATAAAGTCTGCACATCGATGGAAAGATTGGAAGGAAAAACATTCAACGGTTGTAAAGGGGCAGCGGAAATTCCGCTCGTATGCAGATGAAATTGTTCTCTTAGACGGTTCGGATTGGTGGGGGAGGGTCGCTCGCGATGGAAAAGGGTTTTCAGCCGGTCCTCGATTTCTCGGATACGAGACTGTATTCGCTCTGCGCCGAATGGAGTAATTCTCATTTAGCCTCCCTTTTTAGAACCGTCCATTCGTCTAATTGTTTTTGTTCTGTTTTTTCGATTTCCTTAGACCAGGCTTCTTTCGCGATGTCGCAAAGTTTCTGCAAAGATTTGCGCGATTTGCGAGCCTCACGCCAATTTGCGAAAGCGGTGGCTTCTTCTTTTTTCCTAATTTCGATGAGAGCGATTTGTTGTTCGATTTCGTCTTCTAAGCGTTCGATATACGTTTCCCAAATCATCATCTCTTCGATGGTTTCTCCGGGCGTTTTCAAAGCGTCAGCGAGTTTTTTTCTCATTGCTTGAAATTTGTTCTCGGCTTCTAAGGAAGCGGCTCGGGCGAGGCGATATGCTTCTTTCGCTGATTCTTCCAGCATCATGCGATAATCGAGCACTTTTTGGAATCGAAAACGGAATTTATGCATCGGTAATTCCCATTAAGTTCGCTAACGTGTTTTGAAAATCTGCCACCCGTTCTGTTTTGTTTTGGCGTAAGAACGCATTGATCTTTTCCCATCTTTCTATTGCGCAATCCGCAACGGGATTCGTGCCTGGTTTATATGCACCAATCATCAAAAGGTCCTCCACATCGCGATATGCAGCAAAGAGTTCACGAAAGCGATTTGCGGCACGCTGATGCTCTTCGGAAACTATCGAAGGCATTACACGACTAAGACTATTCAGTGGGTCGATTGCCGGATAATGCCCACGGTTAGAAAGTTTTCTATCGAGAACGATATGCCCATCCAAGATCGCACGTGTTGCGTCGGCAATCGGTTCATTCGTGTCGTCTCCTTCCACCAATATCGTGTAAAAGGCTGTAATCGAACCTTTATGAGAATTTCCCGCTCGTTCCAAAAGACGAGGAAGAAGGGCGAATACGCTCGGTGTATATCCTTTGGTGCTCGGAGGTTCTCCGATCGCCAATCCTACTTCTCTTTGCGCCATGGCGAATCTCGTGATGCTATCCATCATCAAAACTACTTTTTTCCCGTTTTCTCGAAACCATTCCGCGATTGCGGTTGCCGTGAATGCAGCCTTGATTCGTACGAGTGCAGGTTGTTCGCTCGTAGCGACGACGACGACGCTTTTTTTTAGCCCCTCTTCTCCCAAGTCGTTTTCGATGAATTCTCGCACTTCCCTTCCACGCTCCCCGACGAGTGCAATGACGTTTACGTCAGCACTCGAATTCCTAGCAATCATGGCGAGTAACGTACTTTTTCCGACGCCGCTCCCCGAGAATATGCCTACGCGTTGACCTTCTCCGCACGTTAGAAGTCCATCAATGGCGCGAACACCCAATGTAAGCGGAGTGCGAATGAATCGTCTCTGCAATACATGGGGGGGGACATTGAATACGGGTTGAACATCTCGTGTATCGAGATTCCCTTTTTTGTCTATCGCTTCGCCTAATCCGTCGAGCACGCGTCCGAGCAGTGCCTCTCCGACCGGAACCTTCAAGCATTCCCCTGTATTGATCACGAGATTTCCCGCCTGCACTCCGGTCATTTCCCCGATAGGCATGAGCAGAACGGAATTTTCTCGAAATCCAACGACTTCTGCGCGTATGAGATTCTCTTTTTCAATCTTCGATGTCGTGGAATTGCTGATCCAACAAATGTCACCTATCCGTGCTGGAGGTCCTGAAGATTCGATGATTAAGCCAACGACCTTTCGAACTTGCCCATAAATTCGAAACGGCTCTGCGACTTCGAGCGCTTTTCGTTCTCTATCGAATGACGCAACCGGAACTCGCATGTTATGCCACCTCCTTTCGACATAAATTTTCCAACTGCGTTTCGATGCGAGCATCCAGGATTCCGTTTTCCGTTTCGATGATGACGGAACCTCGTTCGAGGGTTTCGTCTCCTGCGATTTCTATTCCTCTCACCCCCGCCGCGATTCGGAAAAGTTCCTCTTTGCGTTCGTTTAAAGTATTCAAATCGAAAGGATTCACGCGAATACGAACATTTGTGGTATTTCGGACTCGTTTTATCGCTTCTCGCGCAAGCGATACAATGGCTTCCGGACGCAATGTCAACTCTTCTGCGAGGATTTTCTTGGCGATGTCGCTCGCGTATCGTGCGAGTCCTGATTCTGCTTTTTCGTACCACAGTTCCATGGCGTGTTCGATGCGAGCGAACAACGTTTCGAGATCGCTTTCGAGACGTTTCAATCTTTCTAATTCGTATTCCTTAGCGCAGTGAAGTCCTTCTCGGAATCCCGCGTCGTATCCTTTTGCAAAACCATCTTGATAACTTTCCGTTGCAATGGCATGAGTCGTTGAAACGAGCGGAAGGGGGGGCTCCTTTTCTTTTGCAGACGATAGTTTCGGAATCTCGGGCAATTGTTCTTCTAATTTGGAAAATTTAGAACCCGATTCCCGAGGAAGAATGCGCTTTTTAAACAAGGACCTCCTCCTCTCCGCGACCGATGGAAATCTCGCCAGCCTCTTCTAAACGTCGGATAATGGCAACGATGCGTTGTTGAGCCTCTTCTACGGTGCGTAGTTTTACAGGACCCAAAAATTCCATGGTTTCTTTCACCATATCTGCTGCTCGCTCCGACATGTTCATGAAAATCTTTGCGCGAACTTCTTCGGAAGTCCCTTTCAGAGCCAAGGCGAGTTCTTTCATTTCGATTTCTCGCAGGATTTGCTGAATGGCTCTGTCGTCGAGTTTCGCGACATCCTCGAAAACGAACATCATATTTAGCACTTCGTTCGCCAATTCTGGATTTTTCGAATGTAGATTATCGAGAATCTTGCGCTCCGTATTGCGGTCTACATGATGCAAAATATCCACGAGGCTTTTCAGCCCCCCCGAAGATGCCAAACCTGTATTCGCCATCCCGCTGGTTTTTTGTTCCAATACATTTTCCACCCGCCGAATGACTTCAGGGGGGGTGCGCTCCATAAGGGCAATCCTCTCTGCGACATCCACTCGGAGTTCGGGATTGAGCCGTTCCAAAACTTGCGCCGCTAAACCAGTGGGAAGGTTCGATATCACCAAAGCGATGGTTTGGGGATGCTCGTCCGTCAAAATCGTCGCTAATTGCGCTGGGTCACTGCGCCTCAAGAAATCGAAGGGAACTCCCTCCAATGTTTGGTTGATTCTCTCAATCATATCTGTCGCTTTTTCGCTACCGAACGCGGCGAACAATAATTTCTTAGCGTGTTCCACCCCACCTTCGGCGATATAGTCCTGCGCTAAAGCCATTTGATGAAATTCTTCGATAACTTGATTCCTTATTTCCGGTGTTACGCGGTCTAAACGCGCAATTTCTAACGTGAGAATCTCGACATGTTCCTCATCGAGATGCTGCATCACCTTTCCACTTATCTCGGGACCGAGAATCATCATCATAATCGCCGCTTTTTTGCGATTCGAAACCGGATGGGAAGCACTTCTCATGGTTATCGAACCTCCTCCAGCATCCAACTCTTGATAAGCAATGCAACTGATTCCGGACGCGTATCCGCAGTTTTCAGAATTCTCAAAAGGTTTTCGTTGAACTTTTCGGGAATTTCACCGACATCGGGGATGGCTTGTTTGATAGCATAAGCACGTTTTTTCGCGCTTTCGCTAAGGTCTTCATCTTGCAAACTACTCGCTACGAGTTGTCTTTTCGGCGAGGCTGGCTCGTATCTCGTTTCACTATCCGAATATACTTCCGGCAGCGGATGCGCGCTGAAAATAATATTTCGATTATTAGCAGTAAGTTTACTTATCGAACGTACGATGAGAAATCCTACTATCAATAAAGCAATAATCGGAATCATAGATAGTGCTTGCTGAAAGAACTGCGATCTTTTCGCGGCGGCAAGTTCTTCGGAGGCTTTCTCTGCTGCGGTTTTATCGAAATTGGATGTCGTTACCGAGACTTTGAAATTTTCCGGGTCTTTATCCGCACCGATGAGATTTACTGCGAATTGCTCGATTTGTCGAGCGGATGCTGCAACAGATTGGTCGAGCATGATGCTCACACGCGCCGCGATGATTTTTCCCGGTGCAACCATCTTTTCGCTTTTTTCTTGCACCGTGGCGTTGTTCACTACTTCTTGTACGAGCGAGTAGTTTCCTTGTCCCGATGTCGAACTCGCGGTTCCTGGTGCTGCATAAGAAGACGCAGGTCCACCTGCTCGATTCGGAGCGCCTTGAGAATAGGTTTCGGTAACGGATTCTTTGCTTACAGGAGATTTCGTAGGTGTTTCCGAACGTGTGATGACTTCCTCTTTATCGAAATTCATTTCGACGCTCGTGCTTACGATTGCCTTTCCTGGTCCGACGACTTGCGTAATCATGCTGTCGAGTGCGTCCTTGAGTCTTTTCGCTTCCGCGAGTTCTGCTTCTCGTTTTCGCAAAGCAAGACCTGTAGCGTTCTCTACTTCCGTTTTTCCGTTGAATAAAACTACACCCGTCGAATCGGAAACGGAAATGTTTTCTCGTTTCAATCCCGTTACCGCTCCCATCAAAGTCGTTACGATGGCTTCTGCTGTTTCACGCGGTTGGGATGTTCCTGGTTTTAGACCCACTACGACACTCGCGGAAGGTTCTACTTTCGAATCTGCGAAAGGGGAATCCGAACCCGGACTGATGTGCACTTTCGCTGCAGTTATAGGAGCGAGCATCATGATGGTTTTTGCGAGTTCTTCTTCTAGAGCGATTCGGATTTTTTCTTCTTGCAAAGGAGCAGGGTCGGTAAATCCCATATCGTTTAGGCGAAGTTTTCCTAACGTGCCAGAAGAGGGAATTCCTTGCATCGCCAATTTCGCGCGGACTTCGGGAATGAGGTGCGATGGGACGAAAATGCTGCCATCCGCTTCTTGACGATAGGCGATTTTCATTTCTTGCAGTTTTTGAATGACACGACCTTGCTCCGTCGGTTCTAAGGGGGGGAATAATTGGCGCATGTCCGGGGATTTGGAAAAATAAAACACAGCGGACAAAAGTGCAAACAGCAGAACGCACCCGACGATACTTACCGTCTTAGTCGTTTTATCGGCGGTTTCCCACCACGCTCTGATTTTAAGCAAAGTTCCACCCATAGGCGTTTCCTAAGCGTGGTCGAAAGGGGGGGCTTCGTGTGTTCAGATTTGCAAGCGTTGAATTTCTTGATACGCTTCCAGAAGTTTATTTCGCACTTGTAAAGTCAGGCTCAATGCCAAAGAAGCGCGGCTCATTGCAATCATCACATCGTGATAATCCACCTTCCGACCCGCCATAAGTTCTGACTGCAATCTCGTTGAATCCAATTGCGCGAGATTGACTTCTCTTATGGCGTCCATCAGAAGTTGGGAAAAACTCTCACCGGAATCAGGTGCTTCCGTTCGAGTCGAAGATAAAAGATTCTGGTCTATGGGCGGGATATCTTCGATCCTCATTTCTTTTTTCAGCAAATTCCTTGCATGGATTAAACTCTTCCGATATCCAATGCGCTTTGCAACATTTGTTTTGTCAAATTGAATGCATTCAAATTCGCTTCGTACGCTCGACTTGCGCTAATCATGTCTACCATTTCCGTAATAGGATTCGTATTACTGTAATATACGAGTCCTTCCGAATCTGCATAAGGATTTCCCGGGTCTTGCACGACTCGGAAGGGAGACATGTCTTCCACGATGCCATTGATGCTTACGCTTCCATCGTAATTTTCCAGGAGTGAAACGATTTTCCTGCGATAAGGATCGTTTCCTCCGATTCGCATCGTGTTAGCATTCGCTAAATTCGTCGAAATCACATCCATTCGGAAGCGTTCTGCCGCGAGTGCGCTTGCGCTAACTCCGAGTGTGTGAATTAAGTTCATGTGCTTCTACCCTCCTTGATCACTTCATGCATGGACTGGAAATACCTGCGAGCCATCTCGCTCAATGTGCTGTAATGAAGTTGTGTTTCCGTCAAAGCGGCGACTTCGCGTTCTAAATCTACGCTATTCCCATCCTGCCGAATCGATCGCTCTTCCCGTACTATTCCGTTCATGGCGTTTTTGAAAAATTTCGATTCGGAAATATGATTTGGATGAGTAATCCGAAGACTGCGCTGCTGCTCTCTCAGCCCTGCCTCTTCGAGTGAAAGAAAGAAGGACATGTCTTTTCGCTTGTATCCCGGTGTACTCTGATTCGCCAGGTTTGCGCTTAAAAGAGCATGTCGTTGCACAGCGCGGTGCATTGCGAGTTGCAATCTTTCCGTGAAGGGTCCGAAGAGGTTTTCGAGAATCATCGCAGGTTTTTCGAGCCTAAATCGGCTCAATTGGATATTCGGCGGAAAAGGCTTCCTCTTCAGATGGGCAAATCTCGAGTTCTGCTTTCGGTTCTACGCTTTTCGCCATTAAATAGGTTATAATGCGCCTCTTGCAGAGGCTCTAACCCCAGCACCTTGTCTCCGAGGCTAATAAACCTCAGTACAGGAATGAGAGTTGTCGAGCCTTTTAGAGAAACTACTTAGGAAAATATGCCACTCAACGAAGACGCAATCTATTTGACCCCATCGGGCTACTCGAAACTGAAAGAGGAACTCGAGCGGCTTTCTACTTTCGAGCGCCGTCAAATCGCAGAGCGTATCCGTGAAAGCATGGAGCACGGGGAATACAGTGAGGAGAACACAGAACTCGACGAGGTGAAATTCGAGCAAGCCGTCGTCGAAAACCGCATCGAGGAGTTGAAATCCATTCTCGCGAACGCCCATGTTTTAGAGCCTTCTGAGGTTTCCACGAAAGTCGTGAGCGTCGGGACGAAGGTGACCCTCAAAAATCGCAGATCACGCAAAGAAGTGACGGTAACGATAGTGAGCAGTGCCGAGGCTGATTTGAATGCAAATTATGTGTCCGACGAATCTCCCCTGGGTATGGCACTTATTGGCAAACAAAAAGGAGATATCGTAACCGTCGAAACGCCTTCCGGTAAAGTGACTTATGAAATTCTAAAAATCGGGAAGGCGGTGAAGTGAGTGAACAAGAACTAACCGAAATTCGCCTGAATAAGTTAAAGAGGCTTAGAGAACTCGGACACGACCCGTATTCTTTCGAAGAGTTCCCTACGAACCACCTGCCGCACGAAATCAAGGGAGACTACGATGCTTTCGCAGGAAAGGTTGTGTCCCTTGCGGGACGCGTTACTTCTTTGAGACCCATGGGCAAGGCAGGGTTTTTCGACATCACGCGCGAGGCAGAGCGCATGCAGGTGTACGTCAAAAAAGAAGACGTAGGGGAAACGCTTTGGGAAATTTTTAATCTCATCGATATCGGCGACATTGTCGGAACGAGCGGAGAAGTTTTCAAAACGAAAACGGGCGAAATCTCGATTCATGCGCGCGATTTGAAAGTTCTCGCCAAGTGCATTCATGTCCTTCCCATCGGCAAAGAAAAAGAAGGAAAACACTGGTACGGGTTACACGATGTAGAGGAACGGCACCGGAGACGATATCTGGATATCATCGCAAACCCGGAATCGCGGGATATTTTGACTAAACGCGCGAAACTGGTTTCTGAAACGCGAAGGTATTTGGATGCTTTGGGCTTTCTCGAAGTGGAAACTCCGGTGCTGGAATCGGTAGTCGGGGGGGCTGCTGCGAAACCCTTCGTTACCTATCATGAAGCGTTGGAGATGGAGTTGAAACTTCGCATTTCGTTAGAACTTCACCTGAAACGCTTGATTATCGCCGGTTTCGATAAGGTTTACGAGATAGGGCGTGTATTTCGCAACGAAGGAATCAGCACGCGCCACAATCCGGAGTTCACTCTCTTGGAGCTTTATCAAGCGTATTCCAAAATGGAACACATACAGAATTTGGTGGAAGAACTTTGCCGTCATTTAGCGAAAGAGGTTTATGGAAGCGAAGTTTTGCGGGTGCGCGATGTGACTCTCGATTTCACGAAACCGTGGAAGCGCGTGAAATTGCTCGAGGCAATCGAGGAACATTGCGGAGTGAAACCTTCGGAATTCGAAAGTCTCGAATCTGCAAAAGAGGCGATGCGACGGGTGGGGCTCGACCCATCGCAGGAAACCAGCGTGGGGGGGATCATCGAGAAACTATTGGAAAAGTTCGTCGAGCCTCGTTTACAGGAACCGACCTTCGTGGAGGATTATCCGATAGACACCTCGCCGCTTGCGAAGAGGCACCTTCAGAACCCGAAATTGACGCGCCGCTTCGAGGGATATTTGCGTGGACGTGAAGTTTGCAACGCATTCAGTGAATTGAACGACCCGTTCGACCAGCGCGCACGCATGGAGGAACAGCATCGTATGCTTTTAGCGGGTCATCACGAGGCGAACCCGCTGGACGAGGATTTCCTTTATGCGATGGAATTGGGCATGCCGCCTACGGGGGGGCTCGGTATCGGCATGGACCGCCTTGCAATGCAATTGAGCGGCGCTGACTCGATCCGCGAAGTGATTTGGTTCCCGATATTGAAGCCAGAGAAGAAGGAGTGAAATCGTGCGTAGAAATAATAAAAGTATGCCTCTTTCGTCTATTGAAATCGAAGCATATGATTTGGCGCAAGAAGGCGTGATTCTTGTAAAGCGTGCTATTCGACGTGTTTTTCAAGCTCATCCTGAAGGTTTGCGGAATAGCGTAATTGGGCGTTTATTAGGTGTTAATGCGGATTTCCTTGAAGACCAGCAGGGCTGGTTTCAGTATACAGTATTAAAAATCATGGAGCGTGAACGAACGGTTGAACAAGTTAAACCAAGAGGATCATGGCGACTTATGCGAATGGATATTGATAAGTAGAATCAAAAAAAACGAGCGCAATTCGACAAAATCATAAACTCCAATATTTTCTTTTTATTTTGTAAAGACGTACGCCATTTTCTTCACAATATTGAATGAAGCGCTGCTCTATCTCATTATTTTGAACTGGACGAGATTGTAGGATTTTATTAATGGCATTATTAGTTATGCGTCCATCTTTTTCTTCATCTCTCTTATGCTCAGGCATGTTGTTAGCAACATATCCTAAAAATCTACTGGGCGCAAAGTGAGCGCCATTTTCATCAACAACAAAGCACTTCCCCCTTGAGAGTGACTCACGAAAAAACTCTCGTTCTGCTTCAAGATTCGATTTCGAGTAAGATACAAAAGTTTGCAGGTTATTTAGAAGTTCTTGTTTTGTGGATATTAGTTTTCTTGGCATGCCGTTTATATTTTATATTATATTGTGACCGAGCTTTTCGGTCACATGACCGCTTTTGTGGGTCAACAGAAGTAGTAAGTGACCTGTTCCTTCTCGCATAATCTCAAAAAATGACCTTTCTTGAAGCCATACGCAGCCGAATCCTCATCGCTGATGGGGCGATGGGGACGCTTTTGGGCATGGAAGGGTATAGGAGACTGCCTTATTGCCTCGCGAATTTAGAAGCCCCCGAACTCGTACGAAAGGTCCACCACGAATACGCCGAGGCTGGGGCGGAAGTGGTCGAAACGAACACCTTCTGGGCGGGGAGTATCCGATTGCATTCCTTCGGGAGTAACGCTTCTACGAGAGAAATTTGTCTAAAAGGAGCCGAACTCGCACGGGAAGGTGCTCCGAACGCGTACGTCTTAGGAGCAATCGGTCCTTGCGGGAAGCCACTCGCTCCGGTGGGAATCCTTCCGGAGGAACAGGTTTTTCAGGATTTCGCCGAGCAAGCATCCGCCCTTTTCGAGGGGGGGGTAGACGCCATCATCTTAGAGACTTTTTCCGATTTGGAAGAGATGGGAATCGCGATACAGGCGGTGAAATCCGTTTGCGATTTGCCGATTGTGGCATGCAAGAGTTTCATCGAGGATGGAGAGACACTTGCAGAAGGTTTTCCGCTGCATGCCGCTCGCAAAATGCTGGAATTGGGCGCCGATGCGGTGGGGGCGAATTGCGTGGTCGGTCCGCAAAGAATGCTCGACATCGTTCGCTGGATGTCGGAAGTCGGTGAAACGCCTGTTGTCGCAATGCCGACGCCGGGGATGCCGCAATTGGTGCGCGGTCAGCAAGTTTACGATGTAACTCCGGAGTATTTCGGTCGCGCCGCGGCAAGATTAGCAGATGGGGGGGCTAACCTGATAGGAGGCTGCTGCGGTACGACTCCGGCGCATATCCGAGCACTGAGCGATGCATTGCAAAATAGAAACTTGCGCAAAAGAACGATAACGAAAATCATGGAGGAGGAGCGCAAGACACCTCTTCCCGAAAGCGAACCAAGCGAATTGAGTCGTAAGTTGTTCAAAAAGTTCGTGATTACGGTGGAGTTGGATTTACCGAGAGGATTGGAAACGGAAAAAGTTTTAGAGGGTTCGCGCGCATTGAAAGAGAGGGGGGCGGATTTGATTGACATTAGCGATGGCGCACGCGCTCGACTGCGCATGAGCCCGATGGCGATTTGTCATATCATTCAGCGCGATGTGGGAATCGAAACGATGATGCATGTCGCATGCCGAGATAGAAATATGCTGGCATTGCAAGCAGACTTATTAGGTGCGCACGCTTTGGGAATTCGCAACGTTTTGCCGGTTACAGGTGATCCGACAAACATCGGCGATTTTCCCAGCGCAACGAGCGTTTTCGATATAGATGCCATCGGATTGGTAGGAATCATTTCGCGTTTCAATGAAGGGCGCGATTTGGCGGGCAATTCCATCGGAAGAAAATGCGCGTTTACCATAGCTGTCGCCTTCAATCCTGTAGCGCGAGATTTAAATGTAGAGTTAGAGCGATTAGAAAGAAAAATGGCAGCGGGGGCTCATTTGATTTATACGCAACCACTATTCGAGATGCGAGATGCGGAATTTGCGTGCGAAATAGCGCAAAAGTACAAACGCCCGATTATGGTGGGGGTAATGCCGTTGCGCAGTTATCGTCATGCGGAGTTTATGCACAACGAAGTTCCGGGGATACGCGTGCCCGATTGGCTCCGGAAACGACTTGCGGAAGCAGAAGAATCGGATGCGTTGAAAATCGGCATCGAAGTTGCGCAGGAGTTTGCAGCGAAATTGCCTTCGATGGCACAGGGGCTTTATCTCATGCCGCCTTTCGGGAATTGGAAAGTTGCAGAACGTGTGATGGATGCAGTGTTGCCTGCGCAATCCCAACGTGCGGCGAGTGAGAAATCATCATAGAGAAAGAGATGGACATTATTAAAAAGGCACTCGAATTGCATGAAAACGGGGAGGAGTTTTGCCTTGCCGTATTGATTGCGAAAAGCGGAAGTGCGCCGCAAGTGCCTGGAGCGAAAGGAATTTTTTTGCGAGACGGTCGTATCTTCGGGACGATTGGGGGGGGATGCTTGGAGATGGAATGCCGCCGATTGGGTTTGCAGGCGCTTTATTCCGGAAAGCATCTCGTTCGAGAGTTTCAATTGGATGATGATTTCGGCTGGGACGATGGGCTAATTTGCGGGGGGCGTGTGCAGGTTTTGCTTTTACCTAAACCGGAAAAGTACATATCCGCTTTTCGGCAAGCGTTGTCTTCACGGGGTTGTTTGGTATACGATTTGAAAGAGGGGGGGGTAAGATTCGATTCTATAGAGGAAATCGAGAGAAGACCTTTAAGAAAGGGGGATTTGTTCATCGAGCCGATTTTGCCGCCAGAGCGTCTGATTATTTTCGGTGGAGGTCATATCGGGAAAGAACTCTCGAGATTGGGAAAGGAATTGGGGTTTTTCGTTACCTTGGTAGATGACCGACCAGAATTCGTTTCGGAAGAACGAGTTCCTTGGGTGCAGGAGAGGATTTGCGAGCAACCTGAGGAGTTCGCAAAAAAGATACGAGAAAGCGTGATGAGCCTTTTGCAAGGGAGGGTAGTTTCGTCTGACATAAGTGAGCAGCAAGCCTCTTTATGTAAGGACATTTCGAATATCCAACCCGATGAGACCTATATTTGCATCGTAACGCGAGGGCATCGTAACGATTCGAAAGTTTTGCGCTCCTTAGTCGGCTTGCCATGGGCATATCTCGGGATGATTGGAAGCAACAGAAAGCGAGAAATGATAAAAAAAGAAATGGTTTCGAGTGGTTTGTGTAGCGAAGAAGAATTCGAAAGGGTTCGTTCGCCGATGGGTTTGGAAATCGGAGCAGAAGGAGTAATGGAGATCGTGGTGAGCATTGCTGCCGAACTCGTTCAGGTTCGCTCAGAATATCGTGGACCGATTGCGGCTCGTTGCGGGCAGAAGCGTCTTGTTTCGGAATAAATTAGGGTTTCCAAGATATAGGAAAAATCGGTTGAATTAAATGACGTATTTTTAGAAATGCTTCGACGACTTTAGGATCGAATTGTTTTTCTGAAAGGTTTTGTATTTCACGAATAGCCTCGATTTCCGATTTTTCTTTGCACCAGGGTTGCGGAGTCACCATAACATCGTAAGCGCAACAAAGATGGAGGATTCGCGAAGCAAGGGGGGCTCTATCGGATGGCAATCCTTCGTATTGATGAAGAAGAATTTCTTTGCAAGCGCGAATAAACTCCTCTCGCGAAATGCGGGATTCGAGAGGGAAAGAGAAATTTCTTTTTTCGAATTCTTCCGCAAGAATCTCCCCCCCGGATAACACGCTTCTTCGAATCGCGCTTCTCTCTTCTTCCGTTATCGCGGAATTTCTTTCTAAGATTTCACGGGATATGCTCAATTTTCCGATATCGTGCAGCATAGCGGCGAATTTCAGCGAATACAAATCTTCGTCCCGCGCACCCAACTCGTAGGCGCAGGCGACGGCATAAACGCTCACGCGGTCTCCATGCCCTTTTCGAGAAGGGTTGTGCGATTCGAGTTCGTTTAGAAGATTTCGCGCGATCCGATTGGCGGTTCGCCAATCTTCCACGTCTTTCACTTCAGACTCTCCGATACTCTTTCGATGCAAGATGCGATAAGAGGGATTTCTTCCTTTTCTACGGTCCGCATATCGAGATGGAAAGTGTCCTCTGCGATATATCCTATAACAGGGGGGTCACCCTTTCGAAGCGCTTTGGCGAATTCTTGAGCATTCTTTTTGAAGGAAACGCGAAAACTCGGTAATCGCACTCCCGGCAACGAACCTCCCCCCACCTCGCACTCAGCGGGAGTAACTTCGCTTTCTATGTTTCGTTTATTCAATTGCTCCTTTAATTCTTGCGCTAACGAACGTACTTCGTCGTTGCTTCGCGCGATATAACGAATCACGGGAATCTCTTCTTCTTTTCCCTCTTCGTATAAACGGAGTGTCGCTTCCAATCCTGTTGCGGTCAGTTTATCGATTCGCACTGCACGCACGAGGGGATTTCGCGCGATTTTATCCACTAATTCCATTTTTCCTAAGATAATGCCGGCTTGAGGTCCTCCCAAAAGTTTGTCGCCGCTTGCCGTTACGATGTGGCTTCCCGATTTCAAAGAATCACGAATTGTCGGTTCATGCGGAAGGCCATATCGAGTCGTCTCGATAAGACAACCACTTCCTACATCGTCAATCAAAACTAAACCATGCAAAGAAGCGACTTCGGCAAGTTCTGCAATAGATGGCTCTTCCACGAATCCTGAAATCGTGAAGTTGCTCGGATGGCATCGTAGCAAGACTTTCGTTTCGCTGTCTGTCGCCTCTTCGTAATCCGAAACTTTCGTTTTATTCGTGCATCCGACGTCAACCAAAATCCCCCCCGCAGAGCGAACGACGTCCGGCATGCGAAACGACCCTCCGATTTCCACGCTCTGCCCGCGCGAGAGCAACACCTTTTTCCCATTAGCGAACGTATTTACAGCAAGCATTACCGCTGCCGCATTGTTATTGACGACTAAAGCGCTTTCTGCTCCGGTTAGCCTGCAAAGAAGTTTTCTAAGGCTGGTTTGTCGGTTCCCGCGTCTTCCGCTTTCCAAGTCAATTTCCAAAGTGGAATGGGAAAGCGCGACTTTTGCGATGGCTTCGGCAACGGGCTTTGCCAGCCTCGCTCTGCCTAAGCCAGTATTCAAAATCGTTCCTGTGCAATTGATTACGGGACGGAAATAGGGGACCGCCATCTCTTGGGCAATTTGAACGGCTCGAGAGAATATGCTCTGCGGATCTGGGAGCTTTTTACTCGCTTGGGCAATTTCGCGCGCTTCGTCTATTGCTTTTCGGCATGCCTCGAGGGCAAGCGTGTGTGGGTATTTCGACATCTCTTCGGAATCCAAGAGAGTCGCTACGCTCGGAAGCCCACGGAAAAGTTCATTCACACGAAGATTCTATCCCTTTTCGGGAAATGGTCAATTTAGGCTGCAGGCAGATTTTTGTGCAGGAGAGGTGAGGCAAAGTGCCCGAAAAGCGTATAATTGTGTAGTGACACTGTATATTTTAGGGGAAGTTATGTTTTTACCACTCGGCTGGATTTCCGGAAGCGAATGGATTGTCGTCGCTCTCGTTATCTTGTTACTTTTCGGAGGGACAAAGATTCCACAACTGATGCGTGGCCTTGGCCGCGGGGTTGGGGAGTTCCGTCGTGGAATCGAAGAAGGAAAGCGCGTGTTAGAAGAGGCAGCCAACGAGGCAGCCAAAGGCGACAGTGGGACGGAAAAGTCTTCCCCGAAGAACGAGACTCCAACGACAGGTTGAATTAGACGCGCTCGTACCTTTGCAACAGCGCTTTTCCTGGCAGGGAATTTCTTTCCCTGTAAACGAGGATTGGCGTCCAGTCGTTTTTAGCGGAACGGAACGGGAAGGCTATGTTCGCTTAGAAGGCGAAAACGAGGGAAAAATCCAACTTCGCTGGAATCTTTCACGCGTTTGTCCGAATCTCGAAAGAAACCTCGCTAAATATTTCGACGCACTCAAGCGAGGTGCAAAAAAGCGAGGTTTCGTTTTCCAGGGGGGGCACGAAAACTCGAGTCCTCATGCGCTCCTTTTCGAATGGCACGCCGGAAATAAAGGTTACGGATGTATTGCCTATCAATCAGCGACAAAACATGTAATCTTGCTCGAACGTTCGGGAAGGAGAGAAGATTCCTTCAAAAGAGAGGCGCGCATTCTTTGGGAAAACCTCCAAACGTATCCTGTAGAAACACAAGCCGATGTTTTGCGCCCGTGGGAGGTTTATGGGCTTTCTGTGCGTTTGCCCGTAAAATACAAGTTGGATTCCTTTCGTTTTTTAAGCGGACGAACGACGCTTTTTTTCCGTTCGAAAGGCGCACGACTGAAAGCGGAGAGGTGGGGGTTCGCGAAACAATTAATCGAAAAACACGGTTTCGTGGAATGGGCATGCGCGGCCACAGGTTTACAGAATGTGCTATCCCTACAAACAGAAAACGATGAAGAAAAACTCGTGCTTTCGGGGCGACCTGTTTTATGGAAGCGGTTTTTGTTTCGAGAAGCGAAGGCTTTGATTTCGTATCATCGGAATCGCAATCAAATTGCACTAATCCAAAGTGAATATTCGAAAGGAAACGAACCTCGATGGGAATGGCTTGGTTGAAATTTTTTTCTCGACACAAACAATGGTCGAAAAAGCAAATACGCAAGGCGAAGCCTTTGCGGAATTCGCAAATTCCTTACACGGAGTTGGAATCCGGTGCAGTTCGTTTGCATGTGCCATTGAACTTGCGCAAAGGGATTTATAAATGGGTCGCCCGTTGGACGGAAATCCCGCCGACTCGTGATGTGGAATTGGAGCCGATAGGGGCTTTCGTGTGGAAACTTTGCGATGGTTCACGCACCCTCGAGAACATCGTCGAACGGTTGCGGCAAGAATTCAAAATTTCCAAAGTAGAGGCGGAGGCATCGCTATTGAGTTTTATGGAAACATTAGCGAAAAGGGGATTCATCGTTTTATCTATTCCAGAGCCGTGAAATCGAACATAGGAAAACTAAAAGAGCCTCCGCTGTCGGTAGCGCTGCAACAGGCAGTAAAAAGCATTCGAATGAGACCCATGCGGCAATTGTTTACTGCATTGGGTGTCATGCTGGGAATTGCGCTTTATGCTGCGGTGCGAACGATGCAGATGTTTTCATCGGTCAGCGAAAAAGGCGGCATAGCGGAAACGGAGAACCGTTTGCGGTGGCTCGTCTTCGTCTCGCTCGTCATGTGCTTCGTCGGGATAATGAATTCGATGCTGATGAGCGTTACGGAAAGATATCGAGAAATCGGCACGTTGAAGTGTTTAGGGGCACTGGATAGCTTCATCGTGAAGTTATTTTTTCTGGAAGCGCTTATCCTCGGCACTATCGCTTCCATATCGGGGGGGCTTTTCGGAATTCTCATTGCTTATGTGGTAAAAGGTTTTTCGGGGGGATGGAATGAAATTGCTCAGGCGGGATTTCGCGCGGTTCCTATCTTCGGCACTTCGCTTCTATTGGGTGTGACGATTGCGATTATTGCTGCCATCCTTCCGGCAATTCAAGCGGCGAAAATGCCTGCTGCTGCAGCGTTGAGGGTGGAAGTATGACCGCCGTGAACCAACGCAATGGCGAACTGATCGTACGCACGCGCGATTTGGTGAAAGAATATCGTTTGGGGGATTATTCGGTTTTCGCTCTCAATGGAGTTTCTCTCGATGTACGTCGCGGTGAATATGTAAGCATCATGGGTCCAAGTGGAAGTGGAAAAAGCACTTTATTCAATATGATTGGAGGGTTGGATAAGCCTACGAAAGGGAGTGTGTATATCAACGAGGTAGATATCGCTCAGTTAACACCGGTAGAGTTGGCGTATCTCCGAAATCGCACGATAGGCTACATCTTCCAAACATTCAATTTGATTCAAGTGAGAACTGCGTTGGAAAACGTTACGCTCCCGATGCTTTTTGCTGGACTGACTGCAGAGGAAGCGGATGAAAAGGGGGCGCAATTGTTAGAATCGGTCGGCTTGGGTGATCGTCTGCATCATCGCCCCCACGAACTTTCGGGGGGGCAGCAGCAGCGCGTTGCTATCGCGCGGGCATTGGCGAACGACCCTGCGATACTTTTGGCGGACGAACCAACGGGAAATTTGGATTTGAAAACCGGAAAAGAAATTATCGAATTGCTGAGAAGGCTGAACGAAGAGAGGGGGCTTACGATTATTTCCGCGACCCATGATTTGAAGATGCTCGACGTGAGCGACCGGATTGTATGGATACGAGATGGGCAGATCGAAAAAATCGAGACACGCGCAGATGTGGAGCTACAGGTTGGGCACGTAGAAGGTGTGGAAGGATAGGCTAGGACTTAGGACGCACAACACACTGTATCGAGTTAGAGGAAAAGGCAAAAAGGCGGAAATTCCACCAGCATAAAAGGCGCCTTTCCAGCCGATATTAAAGATAACAAATGCCCGGGTGTTTTTTGGGGTCCTGTGGGGTGAAAAGACCACGCAGAGGTGACTTCGCATGCTGATCTTAGGTCTTCTGGTCGTCGCCTTTGCGGTGGTCGGGGGCTTCGTCATCGGTGGAGGGAATGTCTTCGTCCTCGCCCAAACGGCGGAAATCGTCGTAATTTGCGGGGCGGGCTTGGGCTCGATATTGGTCTCGAATCCACCTTCCTTTTTGAGAAGAATCATGAGAGAGACCCTCGGATTGCTCAAGCCGAGCCCGTACTCGAAAGAAGGGTACATCTCCCTGCTCAAGATGCTTTTTTACATGTTCAACCACGCCCGGAGAGATGGGCTTTTGGTTTTAGAAAGCCACGTCGAGCGACCCCACGAGAGCGAAATCTTCCAACGATGTCCTGAACTTCTTGCACATCCTGAAGCCTTGGCATTCTTGACGGATACAACGAAAGTGATTTTGACAGGGGCAATTAATTCTCAAGATTTGATGGAGATGATGGAAATCGATTTGGAGATTTTCGAGCACGAATTGAATCGTCCAGCGCAAGTTCTCGAAAAGACGGGCGAAGCGATGCCGGGATTCGGAATCGTGGCTGCGGTTTTAGGAGTGATCATCACGATGGCATCTATCGGGGGGGATCCTCGCTCTATCGGGCAACATATTGCGGCTGCATTGGTCGGCACGATGTTGGGCGTGTTGCTTTGTTACGGTGTCTTTTCTCCCATTGCACAGGCTTTGTATCATCGCAATAAGCAAACGATGCAGTACCTTCACAGTATTCGTTATGCGCTTTTTAGTTTTGCGCGAGGGGAGAGCCCGATAACTTGTGTCGAATTTGCGAGGCGGAACATAGACCCCGAATTGCGTCCGAGTTTTTCCGAAATGGAAAGTACGGTGAGACAAAGATTAGCGGCATAAAATTAACATGGCAGAATCACCGACACCCATTATCATCAGAAAAGTTCGCAAAAGCAGAAGCGCGTTTACTGTCGGCACGTGGAAAGTAGCCTTTGCGGATTTTATGACGGCATTGATGGCATTTTTCTTGGCGATGTGGGTGTTGGGATTAGACCAAGACACACGAAGTGCGATTGCCGGTTATTTCAAAGACCCATTACGGAATTCGAAAAAATATCAAGGAAGAAAAGTAAATAATTCGACGAAGCCGACTCCGTTCGAGGGGGGGTCGGTCCTTCTTACCGAACAAGAGATAGCCAAGGAGAAAGACTCCTTGCAAAAACTACAAAGAGAGGTGGAACAGAGCCTTCGAAACGACGATGAAAAATTAGCGAATCTCGTAGAGATTCGAACGAGCGAGGAAGGCTTCATCATAGAGTTTTTGGAAGGGGTAGGAGAGGCGTTTTTCGAAGTGGGCAGTGCCCAAATTTCTCCGAAAGCGAAACAAATGTTTTCCCGAATAGGAAAAGCGCTTGCGAAGAGCAATCGAAAACTCGTTATAGACGGTCACACGGATTCTCGCCCTTACGCTCCTGGTTCGAGTATAGACAACTGGGATTTGTCTCAGCAGCGCGCGAACGCACTTTTTAGATTCTTATGCCAAAGCGGAGTTGAAGAAAAAAACGTTTTGGCGATAAGGGGATTTGCGGACAGGAGATTAAAAGTACCTGACGACCCCTTTCATTCGTCCAACCGACGTGTTGCAATCCTCGTTCCGTATAGTTGGAAAGTGCGAAATGTGATACGTTCTCCCATGTAGATCTCACTGAGGGAGAGGCACTTTTGTCAATACTTTCGCTAATCTAAAAACAGCCCACGAGAGTTTCGGTCTTTACGGATACCAATCCGTCAAAATAAATTCCGTGCGAAAGGTTTATCTCGACCATGCTGCGACTACGCCTCTCGACCCGATGGTTTTCGAGGCGATGCTCCCATGGTTGACGGAGAATTTTCACAATCCGAGCAGCCTTTACGAAGGGGGAAGAAAAGCGCGAATGGCGATTGACGAGGCTCGTGAGCAAGTCGCATCTGCAATCCGCGCGTTACCGGGCGAAATCGTGTTTACCTCCTCTGGAACGGAAGCGGCGAATGCGGCGATTGTGGGGACAGCGCTCGCATATCGAGGAAAAAGTCGCAACAGAATTCTTTTCGGTTCGACGGAGCACGTTTGCGTTTTAGACACGAAAGAAATTTTGGAATCTTTCGGTTATCGTGTCGAAATCATTCCTGCAACACTTTTCGGAATAGATTTCGATGCTTTCGAAAAGATGATGAAAGAGGATGTGCTTTTGGTAGCTGTGATGCATGCGAATAACGAAACGGGTGCGATTTACGATGCATCGCGTGTTGGTGAGATTTGCAGGCGATATGGCGCTTTTTATGCGTGCGACGCTGTGCAGTCCTTCGGGTTGATTCCGGTAGATGTAGAAAAGTTTCATGCCGATTTGCTATGGGTTGCATCTCATAAAATCTATGGACCAAAAGGTGTCGGAGCGTTGTATGTTAGAGCGGGAGTGAAACCGAAACCGCTCATCGTAGGGGGGGGACAAGAGCGAGAAATGCGTGCAGGAACGGAGAACGTAGCAGGCATCGTAGGATTTGCGAAGGCTGTGGAATTGGCGTCGAAGGATACAGAAAGAGCGCAAAGGATAGCGAATTTGCGAAATCGTTTTATCGTCGAGGCAGAGGAGAAATTCGAATCGTTGTCGCTTCCTGAGGCGGTTTCGAAAGAGACATCGCAAAATCCCCCCCCTGTTGTCGAGAACAGAATAAAACCTCTTTGGACGCTTCCCTATCTAAAAGAAGGCTCGCGTGTTCTTCCCGGTCATGCTCATTTTCGCATTCCGGGAGCGAACGCAGAAGCGGTTTTGATTAATTTAGACCAAGCAGGTATCGCCGCAAGCAGCGGTGCGGCATGCAGCAGCGGTAGTTTAGAACCTTCTCACGTTATGCTTGCTCTCGGTTTTTCCGAAAAGGAAGCGAGGGAAGCGCTTCGTTTTTCTTTCGGAAAAGATAACACCGAGGAGGATATTCACCAAGGCGTTTCGGCACTCGTTGATTCGGTGGGAAGGGTTTTGAGGATCAAAAATTAAAAAGCGCATTAAAAATTTTCGCGCCTTACGGCGCTCCTACAAGTCTTTCATCATTGGAGCACGTTTAGGCACGAAGTGAATCATCCTGTTTCTCGTGCCCAAGCCTCGACTCCTTTCGCAGCGCCTGAGCCTCCGACGTCGCGAAATTCGAGAACGGGGCGGTCACCCCAAAACTCTTTTTGCCTCGTCCCGGGAACGATTTCGAGTGGAGAAACGGTCGAAAATGCAGTTTGATTAGGCATCATCGGAATGCCGATAAGCACCTGCTGACCAGCGGAAATCAACATTCGCACTGCCACGTCCTCCAAGTTTCGTGGGATGCCGTACATTTCGAATTCTGGCTGGTCGAATTTGATTAAGCCACGGGTGCTCACCCAGATTCCATCTGAAAGAGAATAGGCTTTTACGGAGCAGACCTCTCGAAAATCTATTCTCGGGTCGAGTCGTTGAGGCAAAAGGAACTCGTCGGGCATCCGATAGGTTTCCGCAAGTGGGTCGGCGATAATGCCATCCGTGAGTTCCGCCAATCGCTTGGCGCAGGCAAGCATAAATTGGACAGAAGGGTACACATCTGGATCGTATCCCTTGAATACCAAAGTGCAAATCGCCTGCATTTTCTCTGCGCGCGAGAGTTTTTCGGGAGTCAGGTTGGTCTTGAGACGCTCCTCGGGAGTTTGTGGAAGTGTGAAATTGACATTTTCCTTCGTGGTTATAGTGGCTTGGAGCACAGTTAGTTTATTTGTAGTAGTTAGTACATAACTTCCTGTGGTGACGGGTTGGTTCAAGATATCCTTAGAAGCTCCTTCGAAAAGGGGTGCGCCTAACCCTTGGACTGCGTTGTTGCTACCTGCAGGATTCAGCCATTGAAGAAGAGGCGGAAAGACGCCCTGACCCATGAGAACCGAGAGATAGAAATTGCGGTTGATTCGGAGGGGAGTTCGCTGTGGCTTTTTTTTGAAAGGAAAAAACCGCATTCAGATTTCAGTCTACCGAATCGTTTCCCGAATATCCTCGGCGTCCAGTGTTTTGTATTTCAGTAATGTTGTCCAAGCCGTTATGGTTTTTCGTAAATTACAATTTTCGAATTTCTGTGCGTTCATCGGTGATTTCGATAATTTGCTCTACCTTCTCGAAAACTTCTTCCGGTGTGATTTGAGAGATCCCATCTGGTCCTTTATATAAAATTGCAGAGCGTGAGTTTTGCAATGGATACGGTCCGCTTCTTCGAGGGTCTGTGGGTCCCATGATACAGACGACAGGAGTGCCGAGTGCTGCAGCAATGTGAATCGAGCCCGTATCTACACCGACATGCGCATCTACTAACGAAATCAATGCAACGAGTTCGCCGACAGACGTTTTCCCCACCATACTGAAGGGACGATATTGAAGCTCTTTACACAATTCCTCATAAAGGACTTGCTCATGAGAGGAACCTACAATCACACATCGCCAACCGTTTTTCTCCGCACGATTCACGAGTTTTGCAAAGTGCGGAATCGGCCAACATTTGAATGTTTTTCCTGCCCCTAAATTGATTGCGAGAAGTTTTTCACCTAATAATTCGGAGATCTTTTCTTTCACGCTAGTAATTGCGTCCGGTTGTGGTCGTAATCCGAATTCCACATCCGCTTTACGATTCGTAATCGCTTCTGCAACGACGAGGTAATGCTCGATGACATGAAGTGCGTCTTGGGGGGGTCTTATGGCTTTACTGAAAAGCCACGTGTATTCTCTTTGATGATAGTAACCTAATTTTACGGGCGCACCGCTCAAGAAAACGACTACCGCGCTTTTCAATAGACCTTGCATGTCGAGAGCGATGTCGTATTTTTCCTTTCGAGTTTTCTCGCGAAGGCGCCACCATTCTGAAATTGGCGAACGCCTTCGGAAAGAGATGATGTTATCCACCGCAGGATGATTCAACAACAAATCCGCAAAATTCGTTTGCACGACCCAATCCAATTGCGCATCGGGGAGCGCTTTTTTTATCGCCATCGCGGTCGGCATAGCGTGAACGATATCACCCATAGCGGAGAGTCTGACGAAGAGGATTTTCATAATTACGCGTATTCCGAAGAGATTATGACTTATTCAACTACATAAAAATTATTATGTAACCATAAAAACTTTTTTTCCTGCGAGGCATGGAAAACTTTTATAGAGAGTTTATCATTTTTCTGCATCGCAAGCCAAACGAATAAACGGATTACTGTCGGGCAGTTACTTTCGCTCCGATTCTGTCTAAACATCGTTCCAATACGGTTTCCACGCGAACTCCCAAAATATCGCCACCGGAATCGATTACTGCATCGGGTTGTAAATAAGGATGAAATACTGCAGGTGACATATATCCGAATACGGTTACACAAGGCACTTCGAAGACAGCGGCAATGTGAGCAGAGGCTGTGTCGTTACTAAGATGGATTCTACTACGGCGAATGATTTCACTAAGTTGCATTAAGTTCGTTTTTCCGACCCAGTCTTCCGCATTTGCTATTTTGAGGAAACGGTTTCGCAATTCTTCTTCGCCAGGACCTCCGACCAATACAATGCGAAATCCTTCTGCTGCGAGATGTTGCGCGACTTGTGCAAACCTTTCGGGGGGCCATTGTTTTCGAACGTTGCGCGTTCCGAGATGAACAGTGATCCAGCCTCCATGGCCGATATTTTCGTCAACGAATTTGCGGTGTTCTTCACGAATGGGTATTGCAAATTCGTAGGTGCGTTTCGTGAAGCCCGCTGCAGAAACTGCATCCAGATTCGCTTCGACAGCGTGTTGATTCGGTCGAGAATAGACGGAATGACCTGCAAGAAAACGGACAATGGGTCTTTTTGGGTCGAGCGTTACGAGTTTTTTGCCTTTCGATAACCATGCAGCGAATGCGATGCGGTCGCTCGGTTGCAGATTAATAACGACATCGGGTCGGAACGAACGCGCTTTGAGATATTCTCGTATCAGCGCGCGCCATAAAAATGGGTTCCATTCTCTGCCCTTGAAGCGTTTGCGGTCGAAGGTGAAGACTTTGTCTACGCGTTTGTGACCATCCACGAGTTCACGAAATCTCGTATCCACGAACCATGCTAGTTCGACATCGGGATTGCTTTCTTTGATGGTCGCTGCAGCAGGATAGGCGAGAATGATATCACCTATCCAATTCCATCGCATCAAAAGAACACGTTGGCTTGCCATCTTCGATTCCTTAGTTTTGTTCTTTGTGATGTCCTTCGTATTTCATTTCGTATTTCACTTCGACAGTTTCCTTACACGGGAGCAAGTTCGAGTCTCTCGAAACATTTTTCGACTACCTCTTCGGGTTGCACTGCCAAAACGTTCCCCCCCGCTTCAATGACTGCTTCGGGTTGTCGAAACGGGTGATAGACGCATGCCCTTTTTCTACCAAAAATCGTTACGCACGGGACGCCGAGTGCTGCAGCGATGTGTGCAGATCCAGAATCGTTGCTGATATGCAAGCGACTTCGGCGGATGGTCTCAGCGAGTTGCAGTAAGGTCGTCCTTCCCACGAAATCCTCCGCTTTTGTAAAATGCAAAAAGCGGTCTCGCAAGGGTTCTTCGCCTGGACCTCCTAAGAGCACAACGCGCAAGCCCTCCGCTCGCAGTCTTTCTGCGACGATGGCGTATCTCTCGGGGGGCCAAACTTTTTTCGGGTCGCCACTTCCCAAATGAAGCGTTACCCACCCCCCCGAGCCGAGACGAGAATCTACGAATTTAGAATCTTCCGGAGAGATGGGCAAATAAAAGTCATAGATTCGTTTGGAAAAGCCTGCCGCTTCCACGACGTCGAGAAATCTTTCAACGACATGGCGATCTTTTTCAGGGTGAACGGCTTTCCCCCCCAGAAGTGTTGCGAGCATTCCTCGAGGCTGGAGAGTGTAGCGCTCTTTTGCTCCCGAAAAGGCGACGGATATCGTTTCCCGCAAATGTCCACGCAGACAAATCACGACATCCGGGTTGAATCTTCTGGGTTGCATTAAATTTTTCCAATAGAGTCTCCAAGAAAATGGGTCGAGTTCGCGTCCGCGGAAGCGTCCTCTATCGAAGGCGAATACTGTGTCTATGTGGGGATTATCCTGTACGAGTTCTCGAAATCGCGCATCCACGAACCATCCCAAAGTTACATTAGGTTGGCTCGCTCTTACCGTTGCTGCTGTAGGCAACGCCATAACCACGTCGCCTAAGTTGTTCCAGCGGATAATTAAAACGCGTTTATTCACTTCGTTTCGAGTAGCCCCAACTTTCTTGCAGAACGCCACCGATCATGCATCCAAAGCCATTGTTCGGGATGTTCGCGAATTTTATCTTCGAGGACTTTGTTAATGACGGTCATGATCGTTCGAATGTCTTCTTCTTGGTTTCCGGTCGCAGGTGGAAAAGTCGGGCGTACAAAACTTACCCTATACTGACCTTTTCCATTTTCTAAGCAAAAGCCGATGAGGATAGGAGCACCGGTTCTTAGGTGCAAAACTGCAGGACCCGCCACGGTTCCAGCGGGGAAACCGAAGAAGGGGACGAACACATCATTGGCGTTTTGGTCTACGAGAATCGCCACAGCCTCGTTGCGCGAGAGGGCTCGCAGCAAGTCTTTAGCGGCAGAACCCCTGGAATAAACCTCTGTACCTTGTTCGCGTCTCGCTCGATTGACGATTTCTCCGGTTAGTTCGTCATCCGCGTCTCGGGCAACGGTGTTGATTTTGTATCCTTTCGCGTTCATGTATTGTGCTGCACGTTCCCAGTTGCCGAAATGCGCAGTAACGATGATGAGCCCTTTTTGCAATGCTTTGGCTTGTTCGAGTGCATCCAGGCCTTCTTCGGCAACAATCGTGTTCAAGATTTCATGGGGGGGCATTTTATAAGAGCGAAAGAAACGAGCAGCGGTTCGACCGAAATGTTCGAAGACGGCTCGCGCGGTTCGTTTTACTTTGTTTTCGTCCCATTCCGGAAAGCACATTCGCAGATTTTCGATGGCACGAGTTCTATATTTCTTTGAAAAGAAGTAAGCCAATTTGCCTATCGAAGAACCGAAGCCTTCCGCTATTCCCTCAGGGAGCCTAAGAACCAATCGGCTCGCCCCTGCAATAAATAACCCGGCGATTTTTTTATACCAGTGTCTTTTTAGAGGTTTATTCTTTCCCTGAGCCACTTCGTTAAGTTTTCCTCATCATTAAATTTCATTTCCATTTCGAGAGCGTAAACTCCGCAACGGGGAAGATGATGTTTTTCGAGTTTAACCGCGTCCTTTTCCGTGACGACATAGGGCAGTGTGCTTTCCGTCAGCGTCTCGAGCCACGCATGATCGCCTCGAACGATTTTCCTTTCGACGTGTGCGCCTAACGCCTCTAAGGTTTCGAAGAACTGCGTTGGCTTCCCGATGGCGCATGCAGCGTTGACATTTCTGTCTTTCAGCCAATTCACTTCGATAATTTCGTTCGTCGATAGATTGCGCACTGCGGGAAATCGTTTTTCGAATGTGAAGGTCGTTTTGTTTATGCCATCGAAGCCGTGGGAACAGTTTTCCGGGACAATCAAAGCGTCGGCACGATGAATTCCAGAAATCGGCTCACGCAGAGGACCTGCCGGCAAACACCTCGATTTCTTCGTAGATTCAGTCCACATGAGAAGATTGATATTTCTATGCAAGCGCAGATGCTGAAAGCCATCATCGAGAATTAGAATTCGGTAATCGAGTGTTTCTGCGAGTTCAGCTGCACGCACACGGTCGCTTCCGACAATCAATCCCACTTCGGGAAGTTTTCTGCGAATAAGGCTCGCTTCGTCTCCATATTTTTCTGGGTCGAGGTTTTTAGTAAATGGCGCTGTGTTCGCACCCTTTGCAAAGGAACTTTTATAACCACTGCAACTCACGGCAACTCGAGATCCTTCTTTTTGCAAAATTTTAGCGAGTGCGATGGTCATCGGCGTTTTCCCCGAGCCGCCTGCTTCTAAACTTCCGACACAAAGAATAGCAATCGAAAATCTTTTCGGATGTAAAATGCGAAATTGATAGAGTTTTTCGTACGTCTTCCATCCGGCAGCATATATCCAAGATAAGGGAAGGAGCGCATTGGAAACAACTTTTTCAGTCGTTGTATTCGGATAAAAAATTCGTTCCCAATTCATCGCGATAATCGTTTATTCGAAGTGCTAAAAAGAACGTTTGGATTCATACGTCTGTTCGAATTGTTTATTAAAGTTCTTCGAAATAGGGTAGAACATGGCGCAAAATCCGAGCCGGTAGCTCAGTGGTAGAGCAACGGCCTTTTAAGCCGTAGGTCGTGGGTTCGATACCCACCCGGCTCACCATGATTAGACCAACTCTCGAGCGACGCCAGGAAGGATCACACTTCCGAAGGCGAAGGAGCGGCGTACATCCTCGAGGCATACCTTGACACGTTGCCCGACATAAGCATCTGCATCGGAGAGTTCGACATAGTATCCCGAATCGGTCCATCCGACAGGTTTGGGATTCGATGGTAGGGTGCTCGGACGGACGTTGCATTCGACGACTTGGGCACGGCGGTAAGGCAAAAGACTTTTTTCGAAAGATTCTATAGTCCCGGAGTGGATTTCATATTCATCGTATTGCAAAGTGGGATTTGCGCGCACGTAGATACCCCGTCGAAGGAGATGTTCTAATTCTTCGATGTTTTCTCCATCCGTGCCGATTAATGCTTCACATACAGCGGGACTGCACTCGACATAGAAAGCGTTTCCAGGTTCTTCGAGTCTACGACGCAAATCACGTTCGACCCACAAAGAGACGGTTTCGCTGCTGGGAATTCTTCCGCGTCCTCCGCAGGTGGGGCAAGCGGAACTCAATGCTTGTGTAATCGAAAGGTCGGTGCGTTTGCGTGTTAGTTCAACTAGACCGAGGCTGCTGATTCTTCCGATACGTGTTCTCGCTCTATCGCGTTTCAATAGGTTTTGAAAATGCTGCAGGAGTTGTTTTCGGTCTGCCGGATTCGTCATGTCAATGAAATCCACTACGATGATTCCACCGATGTCTCTCAGTCGAAGTTGTCTGGCAACCTCTTCCGCTGCTTCCATGTTTGCTCGAAGAATCGTATCGGCAAGGCTCGTCGTTCCGACGTGTTTTCCTGTATTTACGTCAATTGCCGTAATCGCTTCCATTTCGTCAATCACGAGATAGGCTCCGCTTTTCAGCCACACTTTCGGTTTGAGGAGTTTTTCTAAATCTTTTTCGATTCCATAGTAATCGAAAATGGGAACGTTTCCGTCGTAAAGGAAAATACGATTTTTTAAATCCGGATTTACGATGCTGACGATTGCGTGGACTCTTTCGAATTCATCCGGGTCGTCGATAATGCAGCGAGTAACGTCTTCAGAAAGAATGTCACGAACCGTTCGATACAAAAGTGTCAAATCTCGATAGACACAAGCGGGGGCGCGCATACGTTTTGCGTTTTCTTCTATTTGTCGCCACGTTGCGAGCAAAAATTGCACATCGCTTTTGAGTTCCCTTTCCGTTTTTTGTTCGCATTCTGTGCGGATGATTAATCCGAAGCCTTCCGGTCGAAGTTTTTCTCCGATGCGTCGCAAACGTTCCCTTTCTTGACGGTTTTCGATTTTTCGGCTTACGCTGACGAGGGAGGCAGTGGGCAGAAGAACGACATATCGTCCTGGCAATGCGATGCGGCTCGAAACCCGTGCGCCTTTAGCGCCACGTGGTCCTTTTATAACTTGCACCATGATTTCTTGCCCTGGTTTCAATAAGTCTTTAATTTGCCGTCTTCGCAATTCGGAGCGCTTGATGCTGGCGGGGCTTTCGCCGTTCGTCTCTTCTTCTTGCAAGATGTCTGCAACATACAAAAAAGCGTTGCGCTCCATACCGATGTCTACGAATGCGGCATCCATTCCAGGCAGAACGTTTTGAACGATTCCTTTATGGATACTTCCGACAATACGTTCCTCCCTTTCGACTCGCAACTCCATCAATTGGCCGTCTTCTAATACTGCAATTCGAGTTTCTCTCGGAGTGACATTAACGATGATTTCTTTGTTCATAAATAAACCCTTTATGGTTATATTCTTCTGTAAACGGCTGAAGCCGCTCGTAGGGATTCCATCGGGTTCGTGTAGTGCGTGTATTGTAAATTTATTTTCGATGAATTCGAGGCGTGTTTTCGTTTGTCGAGTTTATTAATATTTCGAGTTCTCTCGCTTTATTTTGCATGCTTGCCATTTTTTACAATTCGACTTTACAAATTCTTTTCTTGTCTTTCTCCCGGATTTCCGCAAAACCGAGAGAATCGCTTTCACCCGCCCCCGATGGAGGATATTTTAGTATACCCAATTTCTTATAATAATGTCATGGCATGGCTCGAGCCTTGGATGGTGGAAGTGGCTTATCGTGAAGGATGCTTCCCGATGGGATTGGAGGATGGCACGATAGGTTGGTACCAACCGCGAAAGAGGGCGGTTTTCTTCCCCGGTGAATTTCGAGTAACACGTTCTCTTCGCCGCTCGGCGAAGAAGTATCGGATTACATTCGACATGGCCTTCGAGGAGGTGATGCGGTGCTGTGCGAATCGTGAAGAGGGGACATGGATTACCGAGGATTTCTTTCGAGTGTATGGCGAGTTGTTTCGGGATGGGAAGGCGCATTCCGCGGAAGTATGGTGGGAGGAAAAACTCGTGGGGGGCGTTTATGGAGTGCGCTTAGGAAACGCGTTTATGGCGGAATCTATGTTTCATACGATGACGGATGCCGGAAAGGTCGCGTTGTGGAAACTCATCGAGAAATTGACACGAGAAGGGGTGGAACTCGTTGATGCTCAATTCGTAACTCCGCATCTTCTTTTTTTGGGTGCTAAAGAAATTTCCCATGAAGAGTATTTACAGCGCTTGCACTCTGCACTCGATAAAAGCGCCGTTTCGTAAACTTTGGTTTTATTTTCTATGCCGATTAGGGAAAAGAAAGAACACACAATTTTCTTTAAGCCCCTCCTTAAAGATTTTCCCTTCTTCGCAAAGGGAACCGCTTTATACTCTTGCGTTTGAAACACTAAGAACTGAGTTTTTATGCCTCAACAGCCACTGCTGTTGAGGCTTTTTTGTACTAGTTTTTATCCAGGTTCTAATTTCGCGATATTTATATGCCTCAACAGCTCCTGCTGTTGAGGCTTTTTTTGTACTGGTTTTTATCCAGGTTCTAATTTCGCGATATTCTGCATGAGTCGCTTTACTCCGATCACGCCTGGAAATGAGACGGTTACTTCGCAATCGTCTTTTACGGGAATGCAGGAAATCACGATGCCCACTCCGAATTTCGGATGTCTCACTTGCTGACCGACTTGGAAAGGAGCCGTCCATTCCGGACCGCGCAGCGGACGCGAGGCGGTTGAATCGGTACTCATCATTGCCCATTCGCGAGAAGGACGACGGTCTTGCAGAATCGAAGGAATCGGTTCGCGAAGCGAAGATACACATTCTCTCGGAATAGAAGCCAGAAAGCGGCTTGGTGCGTTGAAACTCGGTTGTCCGTAAGTACTGCGACGTGCAGCATGAAGTAAATGCAATTCTTCTCGCGCGCGTGTCATTGCGACGTAACAAAGTCGTCGTTCTTCTTCGAGTTCTGAATCTGTGTCCATCGAACGCGCGTGTGGAAAGATTCCTTCTTCCAATCCGACGATGAAGACTACAGGAAATTCGAGCCCTTTAGCCGTATGAACCGTCATCAACGTGACAGCCTCTGCGCCTTGTTTAATTTCGTCCGCATCGGTAAGAAGAGAAATTTCATGTAAGAAAGAATGCAAGCCCGGTTCATCTGCATTTGCGTCATGTTGTGCGGCGACGTTGACTAATTCTTGTAAGTTTTCTAAACGGCTTTGTGCTTCTTCTGTATTTTCCGAACGCAAAGCATCTAAATATCCAGTTGTTTGCAAAAGTGTGCGCAAAATAGGTTCCGTGAAACCCTTTTCCACCAAGGGGGCGGCATGTTCGATGATTTTTACGAATTGTGAAATGGCATGTCGAATTCTCGGTTGCAGGAGAAGGAGGAATTCGTTATCGGTAATTACCGTCCATAAGGGTTTTCCTGCCGCTTTCGATTCGATTTTTTGTATGGTATTTTCGCCGATTCCTCGCATGGGGACGTTGATGACTCTTTTAAGACTAATGTCATCGTATGGATTTGCTACGACGCGGAGGTATGCGACCATGTCTTTGATTTCTTTGCGCTCGTAGAACCGCTGACCTCCAATCAGGAGGTGGGGGATGCGCATCATGAGGAAAGTTTCTTCGAGGACTCGGCTTTGTGCGTTCGTTCGATAAAGAACCGCGAAATCGCTGAAGCGTCTTTTTCCTGTGTGTACTCCTTGCAAAATGGTATCGGCTACGAGCATCGCTTCGTCTTGTTCGGTGCCGACTTCTGTAATGGTGATGGGCGGACCTGGCTCGTTTTCTGTCCATAGTTTTTTCGGTGCGCGTTTGCGATTCGATTTGATGACTTCGTTCGCGGATTGCAAGATTCTTTGCGTTGAGCGATAATTTTGCTCGAGCATAAGAATCTTCGCGTTTTCGTATTCGTTGGAGAATTTCAATATCAGCGAAACATCCGCTCCTCTCCAAGCATAGATGGATTGATCGTCATCTCCTACAATGAGAATATTTTTGTGTTTTCCGCAAAGGATTTTGACTAACTCGTATTGAGATAGGTTTACGTCTTGAAATTCATCCACTAAGACGTGCAGGAAACGCTCTTGGAGTTCTTTTCGGATCTCTTCCCGTTCTTTCAAAAGACGAACGGTGTAATAAATCATATCGTCGAAATCGAGGGCTTTGTTTTTTCGGAGTTGTTCTTGATAGAGGGGATAGATTTCGGCTGCAATTCGCTCGATGAAGCCTGTCGCAAGGGCTGAAAATCTTTCGGGTGAGATTAATCTTTCCTTAGCGCGACTAATTTCGTTTAGAATGTTTCTCGGAGTTATAGATTTTTCATCCCAGTTTTGCTGTTTTAGAATCCCCCGTATTAAAGAGATCTGGTCGCTTTCATCATAAATAACGAAGTTGCGTTCGAGACCGATGGAATGACCGTATTGTCGCAATATGCGTCCGCAGATGCGATGAAATGTGCCCATCCATATCCCTTTCGCTCGTTCTCCTACGAGTTCTTCCACTCTCGTGCGCATTTCTTCAGCGGCTTTGTTCGTAAAAGTGACGGCTAAGATTCGATGCGGAGGGATTCCTTGTTGAATAAGCCAAGCGACGCGGTAGGTAATGACACGTGTTTTGCCACTTCCTGCCCCAGCGAAAACCAAGAGCGGACCTCCAGGATGTGTTACCGCTTCGTATTGTTTTTCGTTGAGCCTTTCTTTGAGTTCGCCTAAAGTCATAGATGGGATTTAATCGCTTTCTTTTTCCGTTCCGATTCCCCATGAGACAGGAACGAAAAGTTTGATATACGTTTGTATTGCAAATCGGTCCGTCATTCCTGCGACGTAATCAATCGCCCCTTGAAACCCGGAAAAACCTTCCGGCAGGCGAGAAGAATCGGATAAATAATAATGAAAAAGAGTTCGCGTCAAATGTTTCGCTTTTTGGATGTCGGGATATCGTTTCGGATATTCTAAGTATACCCGTTCGAATAGAAAATCTTTCATTGCATTTACATTCGCAAGAACTTTGTCGCTAAAGGAGATTACGGGTTTTCCGAAACTGTTTTCGATAAGGTCGGTAACCATATAACCGATGCGTTGGCCCTGGGGTTCTCCCATCTTTTGAATCTCGTCCGGCACGTCGCTCCAACGAAGCATTCCTGCACGCAAAGCGTCATCCAAGTCGTGGTTGAGATAGGCGATGCGGTCGGCTATGCGTACCACGGCGGCTTCTAAAAAAGGACTTTCCGAAGTATCCGGCGATAAATCCAAATGCCCTTTGCTGTGTGCTCGGATTCCTTCGATCGTTTCATATGTCAAATTCAATCCTTTGCCATCTTTTTCTAAAACTGTAAGTACGCGAACGCTTTGTTCGTAATGCTTGAATGTTTTCGCGGGTTCGAATTCCCTTATTGCTTCGTCGAGTGCCTCTTCACCCGCATGCCCGAAGGGTGGGTGTCCCACATCATGGCCCAATGCAATTGCTTCTGTAAGGTCTTCATTGATTCGTAAGGCTCGTGCAATCGTTCGCGCGATTTGCGCGACTTCCAAAGTGTGTGTAAGGCGCGTACGATAATGGTCTCCCGACGGATCTATAAAAACTTGCGTTTTGTGTTTCAATCTACGGAAAGATTTGCAATGCAAAATTCTGTCCCTGTCTTGTTGAAAGCATGTGCGAACAGGGTCGGGTTTTTCTTCACGAGCGCGTCCCGCTGAAGCGCATGCGAGTTTTGCGTAGGGAGAAAGTAATTCCCTTTCGAGTGCTTCAGTTCTCTCGCGTATCTGTGTGGGCATGGATTGTGCTCCATGAATCCTCTTTCGGAAATGGGGGGGAAATTCTTTCACGAGTCGAGAGCACGTTTTCGTAAACTTCGAGAACGCTCTCAGCCATATCACGGAATGTCCATCGTCGCGAGGATTTTCGGGCATTCGTTGAAATTCGTCCCCAAAGGGCAGGATTGGAGAGAAGCATAAGAACAGAATTCGCAAACTCATGGGACTCATTATCTACAGCGAAGCCGGTTTCTCCGTTTTCGAGCATAACGCTTGCCCCCCCTCCTTTTACGGCGACCACAGGAAGCGCGTAAGAAAGCGCTTCGCCGATAACTAATCCTTGTGTTTCCGTCGTGCTCGGGAAAACGAAAACATCGGCTGCTGCATAATAGTTATCAACTTTCGAACGCGGGACTGCACCGGTGAAAACGACGTAATCGCCGATTCCGATTTGGCGCACCGTTCTCTTGCAATTTTCCATGTCTGGACCGTCTCCCACGAGCCACAATTGCACGTCTTTCCTCTCCGCAAGAATTCTCTTTAACGCTCGGAATAGAAGAATGAGATTTTTTTCTGGAGCGAGACGGCCGACGTAGAGTAAAAGTTTCGCATCGCCCTTCGCTCCGATTTCCGTGCGTGCTTCTTCTCGAGGTATTTTTCTGGGTGCGGGGTTTCCTGTCGGAATAATCGAGATCGGTTTGATAACTTTATGTTTGAGTAGATTTTCTTTTGCGATTTCACTTGGAACGATGATATGCGCACATTGGTTGTAATATGAATTCGTGATGCGCGCAATTACGAATTTTACGACACGCTTCGGAACGAAAGGCACGTAGTGGGCATATTCTTCGTATAAAGTGTGATATGTGCTTACGAGCGGTATTTGCGATTGCTTTGCCCAACTTTTTCCGATGAGCCCCACCGTGAATGGCGTGTGCGTATGCACGATGTCGAATCGAAAGTGAAGGAATTCTTTTTTGAAAGGGGAGAAAGGAGGAATCGCGAGGGGATAGGATTTTGCATAGCGTGTAACGATGGAACGGAATCGAATGACATTCGGGTCTTTTTCAGTGTAGTTGGGATAGGAAGAGGTAAACACGTGGACGGAATGCCCTATTTTCCGCAGTTCCTCGATAAGCCCTTCGATGCTTACCGATACCCCGTTGATGATCGGTGAAAAACTGTCGGAGAATATTGCAATTCGCAAGGCTCACTCCGGATGTCTGCCATGTTTTTCTACGAATTCTACGATTCCAGATAGTCGGAACCTTCTTTGATTTCCCGCCGTTCGGTGATGCTTCAGCCAATTCCGGTTCGTATACCGCCTTACGGTGGCAGGGCAAACACCTAATAGGCGCGCGGTTTCTTCTAAAGTGAGTTCGGGGTCAATTAAATTGCGAATTAGTTCTTCGCGGGATTCTTTGAATCGCGTCGAATAATACTTTTGTGTGATGTTATCATCGAAAAGTTGAGAAAGAAATTTGAGATTTTTCGGCGCTTGCTGAATAATTTTTTCGAGGTCGGAGGAAATAGGTACGGATTCCACGGGCGTTCTTCGCTTGCGAGGTCGTGGAGCTTGCATTTGCCCTTTTTTTTCTGCTGATGGTTTCTTTTGAGGAGCGGGTGGTGGCGAAATTTTTTCTGTAATTTTTTCCGCAATGGAAGGGGCTGGCTCGAGTTGCACGGCGATGGTTTCAGAATGCCGCTGTTCTTCTTTTTGAAACAAATTCTCCTTTTTGGGAGTTTGTTCTTCAGTAGGTTCTCTCAAAATTTTCGGCAGAGTGGTGATATCTTCCGGAAGGTTTTCTTCTAATTGCGTGAAAAAAGTTTTTTGGTCTTCTTCTTTCGTGATATCGAGGAACGCATTCTCGATATATTCAATCGGGTCATCGAATTTTTTTGGCATAGTCATTACCTCCGTTTTAGATGTTGCTATTATGTTAGATGTTATTTTTCGGGAGAATAAGCATGCTGTCTCCGAAACTCAAAAAACGATATTCGAGTCTAAGTGCCTCATGATAGGCTTTCATAAGAAGTTCTTTACCGCAGAATGCCGCGACTAAAAGAAGCATAGTCGTTCTCGGCATGTGAAAATTCGTAATGAGTCCATCCACGATTTTGAAAGAATAGCCCGGTGTAATCATAAGCTCTGTTACTCCTTCTCCTGATTTTATTTTTCTTTTCTTTATTGCGGCTGATTCTACCGCACGAACGGAAGTCGTTCCTACTGCGAAGATACGACCGCGGCAGTTCTCTATTTTACGCGATGTTTCTTCGGGAATCTCGTATCGCTCCCCATGCATTTTATGGTCGCAAACATCGTCGGTTCGGACAGGGCGAAAAGTGTCGATACCGATATCCAGTGTGATGGTCGCTTGCTGAACGCCTTTTTCTTCGAGCGCTTCTAAAACTCTCGGTGTAAAGTGCAAGCCCGCTGTTGGCGCAGCGGCGCTTCCCGGTTTTCGGGAATAAATCGTTTGGTAGCGTTCGGAATCTTCCAAATCGAAAAACACATAGGGTGGCAAAGGAACTTTACCGAAACTTTTCAGTTCTTCATAAGAAACTGGGGGGGAGAATTGCAGAACGCGCATTCCGTCATCTAAAATCGAATGGACTGTTGCACGAATTCCATTCGAGAATTCGATGCATGTTCCGAGTTGCAACCTTTTAGCCGGTCGTACGATGGATTCGAACAGCCCATCACCCGTTTCCCTGAGAAGCAATACTTCCACTTTCCCCCCCGTAGTTTTCCGTCCGTAAAGTCGCAGCGCAGTAACTCGCGTATCGTTGAGAATCAAAAGATCTCCTTCTTCGAGATAATTAGGAAGTTCGTAAAACAAACGATGCTCGATTACTCCGGTATTAGGATGAACAACGAGCATCTTTGCGTTATCGCGAGGTTCTAAAGGCGATTGCGCTATGGCTTCTCTTGGCAACGTATAATCGAACTCGCTTATACGCATATTCCCACCACTTGCGTGACTTCGAGTAGAGATTGGAGCGGTTTGTCTTCTACGAGAAAATGCGGCCGTTCACCATTTCTAATAATCAAACGCGCATTCCAACCTGCGTCCTTTGCCCCTAAGTAATCGTCTTCGAAGGAATCGCCGATATGGAGCGCTTCGCTCGGCGCGACATTTGCTCGATGCAATGCTTCTCGAAAAATTCCCTCATTCGGTTTTTCGATGCCGATTTCTAAAGAGGGAATGACGAAATCGAAGTATTTTCGTAACTCGAGATTATCGATAATCTTATGCAGTGAACTATCCCAATTGCTGAGCACTCCGAGTTTAAAATTCGATTTTCGCAACTGTCGCAGTGTAGGAACGACATCCGAATACAATCGAAAAACCATCCCATCGGTTGAAAAAATGTTTCTTGTGAGCCATTCGTATAATTCGCGAGATAGCGTCGGGTCTTGACCGATGGATACTAACCATTCTGCAATTTCCCCCTGCCAAAAAGCTCGAATTTCCGCAGGATCTTTGCGGAGTTCTACTTCTTCATGCTCCGCTCTTTTTAGGGAATGGATTTTTTCGAAATTTCGTTTTGCAATTTCTTTGTCTAAAAGAATTCCATGCTCTTCTGCAGCACGCAAAATCAACTCTGCAGGTTCCCAACGACTCTCGATGAGAGTTCCTGCAGCATCGAATGTAATTAACTTTATCCTCTTCTCAGCCATGCGATAAACCAAAGCACCAAAGTTAACACGATGCTCAAAAGAATCATCGTTACAATAGGAAAGTAGAAAGTGAATCCGTCTTTTTGAATCAAAATATCGCCTGGCAATCTTCCGATTCGAAACCCACTTCCCTTCGAGGCGAGCCACAAAAGAAGCCCGAAACCAGCCAAGCTCAAACCTATAAAAATCATGAACTTCGCGAATACGGCAAGTTCGTCCATGATTTTCGAGTATGGCAGAAAAGGGATAAAAGAGCAAGTTTTTACGATAATCTGGGAGATTCTCTATCGGTTCTAAGCGGTATCCTTCAAGGATATGGAACTTCAACCCGTCCGATGGGAGGGGAATTCCCTTTTCGTGCTCGACCAGCGCTTCCTTCCCGAAGAGGAGGTTTGGTTGGAATGTAAAACTTGGAAGGATGTAGCCGAAGCGATTCGCAACATGGCGGTGCGAGGTGCTCCTCTTATCGGAATTGCCGCAGCTTACGGGCTCGCATTAGCGCAACGACAAGGCGAAAACGTAAAATTTGCATACGAAGAGTTATCGAAAACTCGCCCGACTGGAGTGAACTTGGCATTCGCTTTAGAAAGAACGATAAATTCGAGCGACTTCCTCGAAGAGGCACAAAAAATCCATCGAGAGGAGCGCGAGAGAAACGAGAAAATCGGAAAACACGGTGTTACGTTACTGAAAAATCGCGGAAACATCATGACACTTTGCAATACAGGAAGTTTGGCAACGGCTGGGATAGGAACTGCTTTGGGTGTGATACGCACTGCATTTCGGATGGGCATGTTGAACGAAGCGATTGTTTTGGAGACTCGTCCAAGATTACAAGGCGCGAAACTCACCGCATGGGAATTGCAAAAAGACGAAATACCTTTTCGCATTATCACCGATGGAGCGGCTGCATACTATATGAAAACTAAAAGCGCAGAGTTAATCGTCACAGGAGCGGACTGTATCGCAGCGAATGGAGACACAGCGAATAAAATAGGGACGTATGCTCTTGCAATTCAGGCTTCGTATCATAATATCCCTTTCGTCGTGGCGGCGCCATCTTCGACGATTGATTCCCGAAAGCATTCCGGAGACGAGATTCCTATCGAAGAGCGAGGAGTAGAAGAAGTTATGAATATTTTGCATTCCTCGAAAATAAAAGGAAACGTATGGAACCCTGCATTCGATGTAACTCCAGCGCATCTCATTTCTCACATCGTTACCGAAAACGGGATTTACAGTCATCCCTATGATTTTCGGCATGTCTATTCCACACAAGGTGTATGAAAACGATTTCAGAATAATCTGAAAAAACTTTTTTAGCAAATTAAAGTGAAAACGCTGAACTCCAAAGAGTCTTCCTTCGAAAAAACTCCGGTAAAAAAGGAATTGCGTAAAAAAATGTCGCTTGGAGAGTGGTGGAGTAGGAATCAACCGAGGCTTTACGGCGTTCTTATACACTGGTTGGCGAGAATCATAGGTCTTACGATGAGAATCCGTGTTATAGGAGAGGAAAAGTTAAAAGAATATGCGGGGGGAAAAATCATCGCCGGATGGCACGGACGCACATTTTTGGCGGCGATATATTTTCGGAATCGAGGTTATTACACTTTAATCAGCCATTCCAGAGACGGAGAGATGCAATACGGGATATTTCGGCGTTTCGGTTTCAAAACCGTGCGAGGAAGCACCGGTCGAGGGGGGGCAAGGGCAGCGGTGGAGTGTGCGAAGTTATTAAGAGAGAACAATACTTTCGTGTGGACACCGGATGGACCTCGTGGTCCTTCGCAACGCGTGCAGAGAGGGATTTTATGGCTCGCGCAAAAAGGAAATGCTCTCATCTTCCCTGCGGCCTCTTCAGCAAGACCGCGCAAAATTCTTTCCAGTTGGGATAGTTACATGATCCCCTATCCGTTCAGTAAAGGAATTATTATCATCGGCAATCCGATATCTGTCTCTGATCATCTCGGAGAGGAAGGGCTTTCGGAACTGGCTGAAAAGTTAGAAAGCGAATTGAATGACTTACAGAAACAAGCAGAAACGGCGTTGGGTTATTCATGATACGCATCTTTTACAATATTTTGATGATCGTTCTTTCGCCAGTTTGGCTAGTTTGGATGGTGTATCGCACCCGAAAGCGACAACAGCAGCCGAATTGGTCGGAAAGGTGGGGCAATTATTCGATTTCTCCTGACGATACGCGCAAACGGATATGGCTTCATGCTGTTAGTGTGGGAGAGGTGATGGCGGCGAAACCGATTTTGAAAGAACTGCGAGCGTTGCTCCCAGACGTTCGAATCGTCGTAACGTGCACGACGAGCACGGGTTATGGAGTTGCACGGTCCTTGTTGGGAATGGAGGCGGATTATTTATTTTATTTTCCTTTAGATCTGCCGAGTGCTTGCAAACGTGCGATGGCGAGTGTATCTCCTTCCGTGGTCGTGATTATGGAAACGGAATTGTGGCTCAACTTCGTTTGGGCTGCGAAAAAATTTCTGGCTAAGGTATGTATTGCAAACGGAAGAATGTCAGAAAAAAGTTTTCGCAAAGCCTCGCGCATTTCGTTCTATTATAGAAGTGTGTTTTCGTACATAGATGCTTGCTTCGTACAGACAGAAGGAGACGCAGAAAGATTTAGCAAACTGGGGGGGAAAAACATACGGGTTCTCGGAAACTCCAAATATGACGAGGCATCGAGGATAGAAACTAAAAGAGATTGGCGAAAAGAAATCCATCTAAGCCCTTCGGAGAGATGGATCGTAGTCGGGAGCGTGAGAGGAGAATACGAAGAGGATTTCGTTTTGGAGGCATTGCGCGGTATCGAAGCACGCATTCTTTTCGCTCCTCGTCATATCGAAAGAGCGGAAGAAATTTTGAATAAAGCGCAGAAAATGGGATTTCGAACGGGAAGGCGTTCGCGGGGCGAAAACGAAGCGCAATTTTTGGTTTTGGATACTTTCGGTGAACTTGCATCTACCTATTGGCAAGCCGACCTTGCAATTATCGGAGGAGGTTTCGATAAACTGGGTGGTCAAAATATCATCCAGCCCATGGCAGCAGGGTGCCCTGTTGTGTGTGGTCCGCATATGGATAATTTTAGGGAAGCATTCGAAGAAGGAATGGAAGCTGGGGCTTTGAAAGTCGCCCATACTTCGCGTGAACTACGGGAAATTGTCGAAACTCTTCTCGATGATGCAAAACTTCGGGAGGATATGGGCTCTCAGGGGAAAGCGTTGGTCGAACGGCATCGAAACGCTGCTAAAAGATACGCTCTTGCAATTGCGGAATTGGTGAGTGTGTATCATAAAGAAATCGAACCGAATTATCCGACTGTAGGAGCATCGAAGGACGCAGGATAGCGATATGCAAGAACACAACAGTTTCCCTTTGCTTGAAACTATAACGAAACCATTGGATTTACACAAACTCACTCGGCAACAATTGCATGAAATTTGCACGGAAATACGGCGCGCCCTCGTCGAAAACGTTTGCAGAACGGGGGGGCATTTCGCCAGCAATTTAGGAACCGTTGAACTGACCGTAGCCTTATATGCCACCTTTCGCCTTCCTCCCGATATAGTCTGTTGGGATACGGGTCATCAGGCTTATCCTCATAAGATGCTAACAGGGCGATTATCGAAATTCGGAACGCTGAGACAATACGGGGGGCTGAGCGGTTTTCTTCGAATGTCAGAAAGCGAATACGACCATTGGGGTGCAGGGCATGCGTGCACTGCGCTCTCTGCGGCACTCGGCTATGCCGTGGCAAGGGACAAAAAAGGAACGGACGAAAAAGTCGTTGCCATCGTCGGAGACGCCGCTCTTACGGGGGGGATGAGTTGGGAAGCGTTGAATAATGCCGCGCTTTTGGAAACGGATATTTGTGTAGTTCTCAATGATAATAAGATGTCCATAGCGGAAAACGTGGGTGTTCTTACTCACCATTTTGCGAAACTTCGCAGCCGGCCATGGTTTACCAATGCGGAAGAAATTGCAAAACGCATGGTGGAAAGACTTCCCAAGCCGATTCAACGCGCGGCGGCAGGATTACGACACGGTGTTACGCACTATTTCGCTCCCGAGGATGCGGGTGCGATTTTCGAGGAACTCGGCTTTCATTATTTCGGACCCATAGATGGTCATAACTTGGATGTGATGTTGGACGTGTTTGCGAATTTGAGGGAATTGAAAGGTCCTATTTTCGCGCATTGCATCACCGTGAAAGGAAAAGGATACGAAGTTGCAGAACAAGATGCTCGCAAATGGCATGGTGTTATTCCTTTCGACCCGGATGCTTGTGAAATGCCGAAGAGTTCGGGACCTCCCACCTATACGCAAGTTTTCGGAGACACCATTTTGGAACTTGCAAAAAAGGACCCGACCATCGTCGCTATCACCGCAGCGATGCCGGATGGCACTGGACTCGCAAAATTCGCAAAGGAACTTCCGAATCAATTTTATGATGTAGGGATTGCAGAGCAACATGCAGTAACTTTCGCTGCCGGTTTGGCTGCGGGGGGGCTCAAGCCTGCTTGCGCGATTTATTCCACTTTTCTCCAGCGCGCTTTCGACCAAGTTTTGCACGATGTGGCGATTCAGAATTTGCCTGTACGTTTGTTCCTCGATCGTGCTGGCTTAGTCGGGGCGGATGGTGCGACTCACCACGGAGCGTTCGACATCAGTTATCTTTCGCTCATTCCGAATTTGGTTATTCTCGCACCGAGAGACACGAACGAACTCGATGAGATGATTCGATTTGCAATGAACTACGGAAAAGGACCTATTGCCGTGAGATATCCGAGAGGTTCTTCGGATTCGATTCTTCCGGAGAGCAGAACTCCTATCGAATTCGGTGTCGCTGAGACGTTGCGCAGGGGTTCGGATGTCGGTCTCATCGGAATCGGAACGACGGTCGCAATGTGTTATCGAGCCGCTTGCGCACTCGCAGAAGAAAACATCGAAGCGGAAGTGTTGAATGCACGTTTTGCCAAGCCACTCGACGAAAACGCAATTCTCTCGCTTGCTAAAAAAACGAAAAGGTTGGTCGTTGCGGAAGAAAACGTGGCTACGGGGGGGTTCGGAGAAGCAGTCGTTCGCCTTTTACAATTGCATCATCTTGCGGATATTCCTGTAATTGTGATGGCTCTTCCCGATAGATTTGTCGAACACGGTTCACAAAAAGAGTTAGCGGAAGAGGTGGGTTTGACGGTGGAGAATGCCGTTCGAAACGCGAAAGGGTTGTTGGATTATTCGAAAAAGAAAATTTCTTCGAATGTGATTCGATTTACTTAAACACTCGCTATCGCTCCTACGAACCGATGCCGAATAGCAATCGCGCCGTCTGTGCCACGATGAAACAGACGAGGAAAGCAAGCGCAAGCGGCAATAAAGTGGCGATGGCAGTCCATTTTATACTTTTTGTTTCTTTATAAATCGTGAGGATTGTCGTAGAGCAAGGGTTATGCAAAAGGGAAAAAAGCATCAGCGAAATCGCAGTTACGATTGTCCAACCTTGGTCAACGACTAATAGGTGACGCAACTGTTCCATGTTTTCCACTTCTACCATCCTATCCATATTCATGTATCCCATCAAAATCGTAGGAACGACGATTTCATTAGCAGGAATCGCGATGATATAGGCTAACAAAATGATTCCATCCAAACCGATTGCTTTCCCGAGTGGGTCTAATGCACCGGCGATGTGAGCCATCAAACTTTGATCACCGGCGTAAACATTCCCTAAAATCCAAGCCAAGCCTCCGCATGGCGCAGCCATGATAATAGCTCGCCAAAGAACGAATATCGTTCTATCGATCATCGAAGTGTAAAGAATCTGAAGAATTCGAGGCTTTCTATAGGGCGGTAATTCCAAAGTGAAATTCGAAACATGCCCTTTCAATACACTGCGCGATAAAAACCAAGAAACCAAAAGAGTAACGGCTATCCCGAAAAGCGTGAGTGCGACTAAGGAAGACGCTGCAGCGATAGATGCGATTCCGGCAGGAAATGCAGCTGCAACGAAAATCGTAGCCAACATAATCAACGTGGGCCATCTCCCGTTGCATGGCATAAAGTTGTTCGTGATGATGGCAATGAGTCTTTCTCGCGGAGAATCAATGATGCGTGTGGAAATCACTCCTGCTGCATTACAACCGAAACCCATCGCCATAGAAAGAGCCTGTTTGCCATGAGCCCCTGCGCGTTTGAAAACTCGATCCACATTGAAAGCCACTCGCGGTAAATAACCTAAATCCTCCAAAAGGGTGAAAATCGGGAAGAAAATCGCCATGGGGGGGAGCATGACCGAAATGACCCATGCGAGACCGCGATAAACACCGTGCACGAAAAATCCGGTGAACCAAGTTGGAGAACCAATACTCGTAAACAGAAATTCGAGTTGATCTTCGAGCCAAAATAACCCTGTTGCAATCATCTGAGAAGGGTAATTCGCACCTTTTATCGTTACCCAAAACACCCCCATCAAAAGTAATAGCATTACGGGAAAGCCCCATATTTTGCTCGTCAGGATTCGGTCTATTTTCTCGTCCCAGTTCGTCGCAATTTTTCGCGTTCGCTTAACTGCACGCGATGCAATGAGAGAGGCTTCGGAATAAATTTCCGTGACACTCGCATCACGAACTTTGTCCCCCCATTGTTCGCGCATTTCTTTAGCGCGCTCCAACAAACTCGCGAGTTTTGGATTGTTCTGAGCGAAAGTAGGAGCGCTCATGAGCGAGCCTCCTTCGTAAGTGATTTCGTTAACAATGCGAGTCGTCCGTTCGCCAATTCTTCATCTAATTTCGCGTCACTATCCAAAAGCCTCAACGCAATCCATTCCGGATTCGAAATTCCTGGAAGAGCCTCTCGTACGAATGGCAAAAGTTGTTCGACTGCCGATTTCAGTTCCTCGCTGATTTTGGGGGGGCGAGGCTTCGTTATTATTTCTTTCGAAGCGATTTTGTAAACGGCGTCTGCTAATTCTTCCAAGCCTTTTTTACGAGTCGCAATGCAAGGGACTACAGGGATGCTCAAATCTTTCGAGAGTTGTTGATGATTCACTTCGATTCCCTTACGCTCTGCCTCGTCTACTAAATTCAATGCAATTACTACCTTTCCCGTAATTTCTAAAATCTGCAAAGTCAGGTTGAGATTTCTTTCGATGTTCGTAGCATCCATGACCACGATGGTAGCGTCCGGTGCTCCGTACAACAGAAAGTCTCGAACAATCGCTTCGTGTTCCGTGGGTGCATAAAGGGAGTAGGTCCCCGGCAAATCCACTAATTTGAACTTCTTTTCTTTGAAACGAAATGAACCTTCCGCGCGCGTAACTGTCTTTCCGGGCCAGTTGCCGGTGTGCTGCCTTAAACCAGTTAGCGCGTTGAAAAGAGTGCTTTTGCCGGTGTTCGGATTTCCCGCCAAGCCGACGAGAAAATCGAAACCGTTCAGCTTCAAGCCGAATTCTTCAATTCTCTTCGTCATCTTTTCTTCCTATCCCAGAACCTATTCGCTTAACGAAAATCTTCGAAGCATCTTCCTCCCGAAGCGCGACCTGCGAACCCTTTATCCGATAAGCAGTGGGGTCGCCCCACGGGCTCAGCATGACTACTTCTACTTCAGCGCCCGGAATAAAGCCGAGGTCTAAGAGTCTCCTTCTTGCTGCGCCATCGACACGTACCTCGAGAATCACGGCACGCTCCCCTGACGATAACTGCGATAAGATTGTCTCGCTATGTATCGCTGGCATTTCGAACCTCCTTGGTAGGTTTCGGGGGAATCGGCTTGCCATGAGGGCAGGTGGTGGGGTGCCCTAAAAGTTCGGCGATACGGTCCTCGAATTCTTCCGTGATGTGGTGCTCGAGAATCTCCGCCTGAGCATGAACTTCGTCAGGAGTGAAGCCCAAATGCTCGGTCAAATACCGTTCGAGGAGCCGATGATGTCGGATCATTTCGAGTGCTAACTCCTCACCGGCAGGGGTTAGGCGAGCACCGTAGTAGGGGGTGTGCTCGACCCAGCCTTTTGCCTTGAGAAACCTGAGCATCTTGCTCACAGCCGCCTGTGTGTTTCCCAAGACCTCTGCCAGATGCTTGGTGTTTGCCCTTTCTCCGGTTCGGCTCAAGGTGTAGATCGCCTTTACGTAGTCTTGAATTGCTGAGGTCACGCGTTAAATATTAACCTAGGTTGAAAAATTTGTCAAGGGTTAAATTTTTTGCGGTTTATACTTGACTTTTTAGTAAACTTTCTCCTATAATCCGGGTTGAGAAAAACAAGCCATGGCAAAAGAATTAGAAGGCACTCAAATCATCGAAACTTTCGCGGGACAGGAATATAAGTGGGGTTTCGTGACCCCCATCGAAGCGGACAAGCTTCCACCGGGGCTCAATGAGGAGGTCATTCGCGAAATAAGCCGAAGGAAGGAAGAACCCGATTGGCTTCTGGAATTCCGGCTGAAGAGTTTCCGCCATTGGTTGCGAATGAGAGAGCCTCATTGGCATAACGCCGTTTACCCACCTGTTGACTATCAGGCAATAAGTTATTACGCTGCACCCAAGGGTTTCCCTAAATACCAAAGCCTCGATGAAGTAGACCCAGAACTTCTTCGAACTTTCGAGAAATTGGGCATCCCGTTGGAAGAGCAGAAAGTGCTTGCTGGTGTCGCTGTGGATGCGGTTTTCGATTCGGTTTCGGTTGCCACGACTTTCAAAGAGAAACTCAAAGAGTTGGGAATCATCTTTTGCTCAATGAGCGAAGCGGTTCGAGAGCATTCGGAATTAGTGCGTGAGTATTTAGGCTCTGTCGTTCCTTACAGCGATAATTATTTCGCAACTTTGAATTCGGCGGTTTTCAGTGACGGCTCATTCGTTTATGTCCCGAAGGGTGTGCGCTGTCCGATGGAACTCTCTACGTATTTCCGTATCAACGAACAGCAAACCGGTCAATTCGAAAGAACGCTTATCATCGCAGACGAAGGTGCATATGTAAGTTATCTCGAAGGATGCACGGCACCGATGCGAGACGAAAATCAATTGCACGCGGCAGTCGTCGAACTCATCGCTCACAAGGATGCAACGATTAAATATTCGACGGTACAAAATTGGTATCCGGGTGATAAAGAAGGAAACGGAGGGATTTACAACTTCGTTACGAAGCGAGGAATCTGCAGAGGCGAGAACAGCAAAATCACATGGACGCAAGTGGAAACGGGTTCTGCAATCACCTGGAAATATCCGAGCGTGATTTTGAAAGGGGATAACTCGGTTGGAGAATTTTATTCTGTCGCATTGACCGTGAATCGCCAACAGGCTGACACGGGAACGAAGATGATTCATATCGGCAAAAATACGAAATCCACGATTGTCAGTAAGGGAATTTCGGGGGGGTTCGGACAGAACACGTATCGTGGCTTGGTGAAAATCAATGCAGGAGCCGACAATGCGCGGAACTACTCGCAATGCGATTCGATGCTTTTAGGGAGCCAATGCGGTGCGCATACATTTCCTTATATCGAAGTGAAAAATCCGACGGCAATCGTCGAGCACGAGGCTTCGACTTCTAAAATCGGGGAAGACCAAATTTTCTATTGCAAGCAACGGGGGATTTCGACAGAAGACGCGGTGAACATGATTGTGAGCGGATTTTGCAAAGAAGTTTTCAAGGAATTGCCGATGGAATTCGCAGTCGAGGCGCAGAAATTGCTCGGTGTTAGCCTAGAAGGCAGCGTCGGTTAATTCGTAATCTTTACGCGTAAAACGATAAACTTCGAATAAATTCCGAACTTTCCCACCCTGAAAGAAATTCGAAACGCTCCGATAAAAAGAGCCGGATGAACAGGGGAATTCAAGCCGCTGCGAACGGAATGCAAGCGAATCAACTCCTTTTGGATGTGCTTGCAAATAATCTCGCAAATCTCGATACCGTCGCTTTCAAGCGCGACGGTGTTTTATTTGCCGAGATGCTCGAGCGCGAAATGTTTATCCCCGACTCCTTCGGCGAACATGCTATCGGGAGGTTAGGTTCTAGTGTGAATGTGTTAGGTACGTACACTTCGCAAAGTGTCGGACCTGCCGTAATCACAGGGAATCCACTCGATGTCATGCTGGAAAAGTCGAATCAGTTTTTTGCAATCGAAACACCCGATGGGATTCGTTACACGCGGGACGGAGAATTTCGACCGAATAACGAAGGATATCTTGCTACGCGCGATGGATATCCGGTGCTCGATGCATCAGGGCGCGCAATTCTTCTTCCGCAGGGAGCGGAAAAAATCGAAATTGCAAAGAACGGAGCCATAATTGTGGATGGTGCGGAAATCGCGACTTTAGATGTACGCGAAGGAAACTTGACGAAAGTCGGAAAGAATTTATATGTCGGGGAACCATTCGTTACGGAGAATCCCATAGTTTCATCCGGAGTTCTCGAAGGCTCGAATGTCAGTGCAATCGAATGCATGGTAGAGATGATTTCTCTTTTGCGAAATTTCGAAGCTGCAAATCGGGCTGTGAGAACACAAGACGAATTGACGGAACGGTTGCTTCAAAGCCTTGCAACGCGTTAAGCCGGACTCGGTGACATAAAAACCGAGAGGCTTATCGTCTCGGAGCGAATGAAGAGACGGTAACGCAAGGCGAACGAGCGCCGCTCCTCTGAATAGGAGGAAAAGGCATGAATCGCTCGCTTACGACTGCTGCCACCGGAATGGTGGTGCAACAAAGAAATTTAGACATTATCGCCAACAACTTGGCGAACGTCAATACCACCGCTTTTAAAGCCAATCGGGCGGAATTCCAAGACCTCATGTATCAGACTTTGCGTCTTGCCGGCGCAGAGCAAGGGGGGGGAAATTTATTGCCTGCTTCTCAGCAAGTGGGCATGGGTGCAAAATTCGTCTCCAATGCAACGAGTTTCGATAACGGTCCTTTACAGACTACGGGGGGGACATTCGATGTAGCCATCAACGGCAAAGGCTTTTTCGGCGTGACACTTTCGGACGGAACAACCGCTTACACCCGAGACGGAAGTTTCAAACTCAGCGCAGACGGAACGCTCGTTACGAGCGACGGATATCCTTTACTGGGGGGGATTATCATTCCTCCCGATGCGCAAAGCGTAACCATAGCACCGAATGGCACGGTGACGGCGCAAATCAGCGGACAAACCGAACCGCAAATATTAGGACAAATCAACATTTGGACGTTTTCGAATCCGGCTGGCTTAGAAAGAATGGGAAAGAATCTATATCGTGGTACTGTCGCAAGCGGGGAAGCGACGGAAACAGAACCAGGGCTCAACGGAAGCGGAACACTCGAGCAAGGGTTTTTGGAAGGCTCGAATGTTCAAATCGTGGATGAAATGGTGCGGTTGATTCTCGCACAGCGGGCTTACGAGGTGAATTCCAAAGCGATTCAAACCGCGGATGAAATGCTGAATTCCACGAATAATCTGAAGCGATAAGGGGGGGGAATAAGTGATGAAGAATTTTTCGGTTTTTGTCTCGTTCAATCTTGTCCTCATCGCCGGCGTCTTCTCGACCGCCATCGCATCTCGGGGCAGCGATGCTTATTTCAGCGGTGTATATTTCATCGAAGGCGCCGGCTTCTTTCCTCTCGAAAAAAACGGGGAAATCGTTTACGTAAAAGAAGGAAATTTTGGATGCAAGGGACTCGCCGTGGTGCACGAGAGCGGGTTAAGGCTTTATCCACCTATAAAAGTTCCGACAGGAGCGAGCGCAATTTCAATCGCTGCGAACGGCGATGTGATGGCGCACGTGGGAAATCAAGAGAGGAAAATCGGAAAGATTCTTCTTGCAGTTTTCCCCGATACCTGCGTGATGATAGAAGAGGGGGGGATATGGAAAAGCAATGCAAAACCTAAATATGAAATTCCCGGAGTAAACGGATGCGGGAAAATCCTCAAACGAAATACGCAAGTTCGAAATAACAAGACTATTTCGATTCGCGTGAAATCGCTTTCCGAAATCTCCGGGAAAACGATTTCGCTCGGGGAGGTTGCACTCGTCGAAGGGCATAAAAGTCTCGTGGATAAAATCAATGCAGTCTCTTTGGGTGCCTCTCCCGATATCGGAAATGAACGCCTCATCACAAGGATTACGATACAGAATGCATTGCAATCCGCAAAGATTCCCCTTGAAAGCGTGGAGATCATCGTCCCTTCACGGGCAATCGTGCGAAGATGCGCGCGAATGGTCAGCGGAGAAGAAATCGAACAATTCGCTCGAGAGTGGATACAAGCGAATTTTCCGACTCTGCAGAACCTCGAATTAGTTCAAAAACCTTCTGCGCGAAAAGTTGCGGATGGAGACTTGCGCTTCCGAGTGAGTTATCACAAAGAAACAGAGAGGTCGCTCGTTCTTTCCGTCGAAGCGAGCCTCGATGGTGAAAAACAATTCGTTCAGCAACTCGTTTTCAACAAGCCAAATCAAAAACCGGACATAAAGCCAGGTGCGATTGTGAATATAGTTCTTCAATCGAATGGCATAACCGTTGAAACTACAGGGAAAGTGAAATCCGTGAGTGAGAATGGGCAAGTGACCGTTACAATCGAACCGACAAAAGCAATCGTAACCGGGACATTGCGTCCCGATGGTGTCGTGGAGGTGAAGTTATGAAAAGACTTATAACTATGAAAAGACTTATAACTTTGTTCGTTTGTTGCATTTCTGTTTCTGGATTTTCCCAAATTTTTAATCCTGGCTCTCTTTGGGATGACAGTGTAGGAAATCCTTATGCGGATAGGAAAGCAACGCGCGTAGGAGACATTCTTACCGTCATCATCTCGGAAACGAGCAGTGCGAGTTCTTCGGCGCAAACGAGAACTTCGAAAAGCGATTCGACGAGAATAGACGCCGGCATCGGGCCGATTCTTCGCGCCCTTATCCCTCATTGGGAAAGCGGGACGGAATTCGAAAGCGAAGGACAAGGAGTTACTCAACGTTCGGGGAGATTGCTCGCGAGGCTTACGGTTGTCGTGAAAGCGATCTTGCCGAACGGAAACATGGTCATCGAAGGTTCGCGTTTCGTGCAAGTGAACAAAGAAACGATGCGCTTGGTAATAAGCGGCATCGTTCGTCCTTACGATATCCGTACGGACAATACGATTTTGAGCGAGTTTATCGCTGAGGCTTCGATTCGTTACGAAGGAAAAGGTACCGTCGGAGACCGTCAGCGAAAAGGCTTGATCAATCAGTTATTGGATTGGCTGTTCTAAAAAGGGGGGGATATGAGATTGCTGACAAGTTTCACGATTCTTGCGAGTATTTCTCTCGCGTATGCAGAGGGGGGTCTGCTTGGTGATTCGGAGCAAGGAAACGTTGTTTCCCAAACTCCGAAAAAAGAAGCGGGGATGCAAAAAGGAGAAAACCTCGGTGCGCTAAAGGTACGAATCAAAGACCTCACTCGTGTGCGAGGTGTACGCAGCAACCAGATTAGCAACATCGGAGTCGTGGTGGGGCTCGAAGGTACGGGAGACACGAGGAATTCTCCCTTTGCACAATTGGCGATAACGAATCTGATGCGCGATTTCGGAATCACCATAGATTCACGTCAACTGAATCTGAAAAACGTCGCTATCGTAATGGTGACTGCTGAACTGCCTCCTTTCGTGAGACCGGGCAATCGCATAGACGTTACGGTGAGCTCCATTGGAGATGCGAAAAGTTTGAAGGGAGGATATCTATTGCAAACCCCCTTATACTCTGCTCGAAAGGATGTCGCTTATGCAGTCGCTATGGGACCTGTGAGCATTGGCGGATTTAATTTCGCGCAGGGCGGAACGGAACGACAAAAAAATCACACGACGGTAGGATTGATAACAGGGGGGGCACTCGTCGAACGTCCCGTCGAAACCCAATACGAATTCAATGGCAGTTTGTTTTTGGAACTTATCGAACCGGATTTCACCACAGCGAACCGAATTGCGGAAGCCATCAATTCCTCGTATAAAGATTTGTCGGCGGTGGCTTGGGATGCAGGGGGGGTGGAAGTCCGTGGTGCTCAGTCTACGATTCTCGACCCGGTAGAGGTGCTCAGTCGTGTGGAATCCCTCATGGTGGTTCCCGATGCCATCGCTACGATAGTAATCAATGAAAGAACTGGGACGATTGTCGTAGGGGGGGATGTCAAAATCGGCTCTGCGATGATTGCTCACGGTGGATTAACCGTAAAAATCAATCAGTATAACGAAATCGTTCAACCGCTTCCCTTCAGTAGAGGAACGACGGAGACGCAAACGAACACGGATGTGCAAGTGAAAGAAGACATCGTTCGCATCGGAGTCGTGAAATCCAATGCGACTTTAGACGATTTAGCGAAAATCTTTCGCGCTTTGAGAGTTACGCCGCGCGACATGATTGCGATTATCGAAGCGCTGCGGGCTCAAGGTGCAATCAAAGCGGTGGTGAAAGTGCAATGAACGGTATTCAGTTTTCTTCCCGCAATGCAGTTGCGACCCATCCCGCTCTTACAGCAGAGCAAAAAGAATTGGCGCGTTTGAAAAAGGCATGCTGCGAGTTCGAAGCTCTTTTAGTGAAGCAACTCTTTGCAGAGATGCGCAAGAGTGCGACAGAAGGATGGATGGGGGGGAATTTCCAAGCGAAATTCTACGAAGACTTTCTCGATGATGCGATTGCAAAACAAATAACGACGGGAAAGGGAATCGGAATAAGCGAGATGTTGTATTCGCAAATGAAGGAGGTCGTATTGAGTCGTTTCTCAAACCGAGCAGAGAGTCAAGACGGAAAAATTCGCGAGTCGTCTAGCGCTCCCCAAAAAAACAATGGCGGGAGAAGTCCCGCTGAAAAAATTCTTCTCAAGGAGAAAACTTCGTGAAAACGAAAGAATTGCAAACGATTTGGTGGGAATACCTTTCTACAGCAGAACGCTTGCTTCGTTCTTTGCACGAACAAACCGCGGCGATTATGTTGCGAGATGTGGAACGTATCGAGCGTTTGCAACCCGAATTGGAGTCGCTTTTGGAACAACTCGTGCAAGTGGATGAGAAAGCAGTCGCTTGCGCGCGCAAACTCACCAGTGAATTGAATGTTCCGAATAATTTCAAATCGTTGGTGGAAGCTCTGGACGAGGGGGAGGCGAAATCGGTTCACGCCTTGGCAAACAGAGTGAAGGCGAGTGCGCAAACAGTTCAATCCGTTATCGAAAAGAATCAAAACTTGATCGAGAATGAACTCGCTTTCGTTGCTGGGTCTCTTCATCTTCTTGCGAAAATCGTCGAGAATAGAGAAGGGGATTACGGAATTCGCACGCACGCAGCAGTATTAATTGACCAAAGGACATAAATCATGCCCTCTGCATTTTCCGGTATCGAGATTGCTTCGAACGCACTTCGAGCTTTCGAATTTGCGCTAAACATCACCGGGCATAACCTTTCGAATATCGAAACATCGGGTTATTCCAGACAGCGCGTGGAGTTTGGGCAAACCCCCCCGCTTACGTATTTCGCACTGAACCCCGTAACGATGGGAACGGGTGTCGGGATAGCGAGCGTCAATCGGATTCGTAATCTCTTTCTCGATGGCAAGTTTTGGCAAGCGAGTTATGAACAATCCCGAATGATGCAGTTGCTAACGACTTTAGAACAGATAGAAATGATATTCGAAGAGCCCGGATCGAACGGAATTCATTCCCTTATGGTGGGAATGTTCGATGCGTGGAACGATTTGAGCCAAAATCCGGCGAGCGAGGCTTCTCGCATGAACCTCCGAATGCAGGCGAGTCTTTTTGTTCAAAAAGTGCGGGACATACACCGCGCTCTGCAATCCCAACGGCAGGGGCTCGTTCAAGAAACTCTGACCTCCATCGAACAAATCAATCGCATTGCCAAGGAAATCAGTGATCTCAACGCAGAAATACGCACGCAAATCGCGAACGACACGAAACCGAATGACCTTTTGGATAGGCGAGGAAAACTTCTCGACGAATTGAGTACGTGGGTGGATGTTCACACGCAAGAACTCGCAGATGGAACGATTACAGTTTACATCGGAGAGTACACCCTCGTCGGTCAAGGGGGGGAATATCCTCTTCCGAACGATTTCGATGCTGCGTCGAGTTCGTTGATTGATGGTAGCGACAACATCGAAATTCGCGGTGGAAAGTTGGGGGGGCTTCTAAACGGGATACGTGCCGTCGAAATCTACACGACACAACTCGATACGCTCGTAACGGAATTGCGGGATTATGTGAATGCCTTGCATACAACCGGTGTCAACCTTAACGGCACCACCGGTATTGCCTTTTTTCAAGGCGCTAACGGCGCTGTCGATTTCGATTTATCCGATGAGATTAAAACGGATGTTCGCAACATCGCAGCCGGAACGAGCGGCGCTCCCGGAGATGGAAGCCTTGCGCTTGCGATCTCTCGTTCGAGAGACACCGATTTGGCAGGATTAGGGAATCGTTCTGTTCTCGAATATCATCGAGATTTCGTTATGCAACTCGCTCAAGAGACGAATACATATCGAACGAGTGTAACCACACAAGAATCCGCTCTGCGCCAAATCAAATCCCAGCGCCAATCCATTTCCGGGGTCAATATGGACGAGGAACTTGCGCAAATGATGCGTTTCCAAAGGTCCTATCAGGCTGCTGCGAGGGTTCTCACCGTTTTTGACCAAGTAACCGAAGAATTAATCAATGTCCTTCACTAATTCGGATGCCGATAATTATATGGGGAAACTTTCGTGAGGATTTCGTCTTCTCAGCGCTATGATGAAATGCGCTACTACCTGCAGGTAGCAGACGCAAGGTTATTTCGCCTTCAGCAGCAGCTCGCTTCGGGGAAAAAAATCCAGCAGCCGAGTGACGATCCACTTAGCGCGGTCGGGCTCTTGACCTTTCAAGAGGCGCAAAAGTTATCGGAGCAGCATCTAAGCAATGCTCGAAATGCTTTGGGTAGGTTCGCCCTCATCGAGGATGCACTCGGGCAAATTGCTGGAGTCTTTCAAAAGGCACGAACCGTGGCACTGCAGGGGGCGAACGATGCGCTTGAAGAAGCCGGTCGTGATGCCCTCGTTCAAGAAATCCAGCACTTGCAAGAGTCTTTATTAGAGTCAGCGAATACGAGAGATGGAGAAGGGAGGTTTCTGTTTTCTGGCCTTCAGGTTAATACCGAGCCGTTCGTTTTGAACAGCAACCCTCCTCCAGCACTTTCCTATCAAGGTGACGATGGGCAAAATTACATTGAAGTTGGCTCGGATTTTTCCTTACCTGGCAACATGGTGATTGCTCAAGAAGTTGTAGGGGCTTATGAGGTTTTGGAAGAGTTGAAGACAAGCCTATCGAACGGAGAAACGGAAGTTATCAGCGAAGTTGTCCTTCCGAAAATAGACGACTCCTTAAGGCAATTCAATGCTTTGCGAGGAACTGCTGGTCAATTGATGTCCCAATTCCAGACCGCGTCTGATATTTCACAGAGAAGGGTTGACCTATTTGCAGAGGAGTTGTCGAAGCGGGGAGATGCCGATTATGCGGAGACTGTGGTCGAATTTCAGACCGCTCAGTTGGCTTATCAGGCGGCACTTGCCGCTTTGAGTGCTGGGATGAGGGTTTCGTTGCTGGATTTCTTGCAATAAGTGAGATTCCGAAGCAATTTATGGAATGAAAATTTCAAAGGTCTATGAAAATTCCAACGACGAGATTCGGTGAGATCAAGGTCGAAGAAAAGCAAATTATTGACATACCTGGAGGATTGGTCGGCTTTCCCCAATGTGAACGATTCGTCCTGCTCGAACACTTGAAAGAAAGCCCGTATCGTTGGCTCCAGAGCGTAGACGAGCCTTCGGTGGCATTTTTAGTCATCAACCCTTCCTCAATTGTAAAAGACTATGCCATTCGGCTAAATCCCGAAGTTGCCGAGTCGCTTTATTTAAGCGAGGAGACCCTCAAAATGGTTTTAGCCATTGTTAGTGTCCCTCTTGGGAAGAGCAAGGAGGCGACGGTAAATTTGGTCGCTCCTATTGTTGTCAACTCGGAAAAACGATTAGGCAAGCAACTTATCTTAGAAGACACCGATTGGAGTATCCATCACAGAATCTATGGCACGAGCGAGGAAGTTCGTTCTGTTGAGGAGAAAGCCGCTTGAGTGAGAGTGCAATAATGGAGTTTGCAAGACTTTAACTAGGCATAATGCCAGGGAGGGCTCGCCATATGCTCGTTCTTACACGAAAAGTACATCAAAGTATTATGATTGGAGACGATATCGAGGTAATCGTGCTCGATATCCGCGGTGAACAGGTTCGTATAGGTATTCGCGCGCCGAAATCAGTTCCCGTTCATCGTCAAGAGGTTTATGCACAAATCGTAGCGGAGAATTTAGAGGCCGCACGTACTCGACCTGAAGACGTCCCTCCTCCTCCCGAGGGCGAAAATTCTACGAATGAGCAAAAAAGAAATATTGTTTGAGTGAGATGTTTAGAATTTTAAAACGAACGATCCCAGCTAAGTGCCAGGATCGTGTTTGCGGAGGGTAGCGCACTTATATTAAGTTTGCGCGTAGGGTCCATAAACGTAATGCAAGCAGACTATTAGAGCACTATAGTTAGCCTTCTCTACCGAGCAACGAATCGGCCCGTAGTTTCTCATTTCCACATGGCAGACGGGTTGAGAAGAGGATATGTTCCAGACAATTGCTGGGGAATTTTAGGCTTCGGGGTCAACTTCGACCCTCAATGCAGGCTCGGCACTGGAGTAATCCCAATTGTCACAGTCGAGGCGCTTACAGTAAAGCATCCTCTGTTTTCTGCCATCCGCTGTTTCCACCTCAGCATGATGCGCAAAGCGGCATTCCAAGCATAAATCCGGCTCTAAAAGCCGCACGATTTTGAGTTCCCTTTTTGCCATAGCCCACGCCCTTTGGACAAATGGCTTGTGCCGCAAAACGGGGGTTGCAACGCGCGTCATCTTGCGAGTTTTCGTGTGGTCTGGTGAGATTACGGAGTCAAAGCAAGTACAATTTTATAAAAGAAGCATGGCTTTGCCAAAAGATGGCGGCATCGTTCGCGCCATCGAATTAGGAAAGGACGAAGAAATCTTATTTGGGCTCGAAAGTGATTTAACTGTTCGAGGGGATTTCGGCGCATCAGCATTAATAGCAACGAATTTGCGTTTATTGCGTTTAGAGCCAGAGGGTGACCAAATCGAATTCAATGGACGCGCGCGAGTTACTGCTGAATGGAACCTGCGTGAATTGCGAGACTTCGAGTACGAAGAACTCGTAGATGCGGGAGCATTAGTTGCAAGGAGGAATGGACAAAAAGTCGAAATTTTGCGGTGTTCGACGGCATACGCGGGGCAAATTGCAGCAGCGGCGAAACGTTTGAATGATTTCCTTTCCGGAAAATCGGTTTCCTTCTTTTACGAATCGAAGAGGATTTGCCCGAAATGTCGTCGTCCTCTTCCGAAAGATTCCGATATTTGCGAATCGTGTATTAGCAAAGGAAAGACACTCGTTCGTTTGCTCTCTTTTTTGAAGCCTTATAAACTCGCCGTTGCTTGCAGCATCTTTTTAGTGATTGCCGACCGCGTCGTTTCGCTGATTTGGCCGTATCTTATCGGCATTTTGACGGATAAGGTTTTAGAACCTCACAAATGGTCTCCGCTTTTTATCATTTTGATTGTAGGTCTCGTCGCTTCGCGAGTTTTGGGCACGATCATTCTCGTTCTTCGTGCTTGGCTTCATGGTTGGCTCGGTAATAAAGTTATCGTGCAAATTCGAGGAAAACTATTCGCACATTTACAACAGTTATCTCTCTCTTTCTACGACCGTCGGACTATCGGAAGCGTGATGTCGCGTGTAACGAACGACACCGGTGCACTGTATGACGTATTGGTAGATGGAATTCCGATTCTGCTCACGAACGGGTTGATGCTTATTGGTATCCCCATTGCGCTTTTATGGATTAACTGGCAAGTCGCTATTTGGACTTTGTTCCCTATCCCTTTCGTTTTGTGGCTCGTTAGGAAGTTCCGAAAGCAACTCGAAAGAACGTGGAGAAGGTACTGGCACAGTTGGGCTAGATTGAGTGGCGCACTGACGGGTGTTCTCAGTGGAATGCGCATCGTGAAAGCCTTTCGAGGAGAAGAACGCGAGATTAAACGATTCGGAAGGCGCATACAGGATTTGGCAGATACGGCGTATGCGGCAGAGACTGCATGGGCGAAATTTTTCCCCGCCATTACGTTCATGGTAAGCATCGGGACGATTTTAGTTTGGGTTGCGGGGGGGGTTGCGGTGTTGAACGAACGCATGACGTTGGGTCAATTGGTGGTGTTTTCGATTTACTTGGGGATGCTCGAAGCGCCGTTGCAAGTTTTAACGCGCGTAATAGATTGGTTGAGTCGTGGATTAACGGCAGCGGAGCGTGTTTTCGAAGTGTTAGATACTGTGCCCGATATTCAACAACCGAAAAATGCCGTGCGCTTGAAACAGTGGAAAGGAGGAATACGTTATGAGAACGTTCATTTCAGTTATGAAAAAGCACACGAAGTTTTGCACGGATTGAATTTCGAAGTGAAAGCGGGTGAGATGCTCGGTATCGTGGGTGCGAGCGGCAGCGGGAAGACCACCATGATCAATCTTCTTTTGCGTTTTTACGACCCTACGGAGGGGCGAATTCTCATTGATGGTGTGGATATTCGAGATTTGGATTTAGACGAATTTCGCCGGAACGTAAGTTTAGTACCCCAAGAATCCTATTTGTTTCCAGGCAGTGTTCGCGACAACATCGCTTATGGAAGACCGGATGCGAGCATGGAGGAGATTATCGCAGCAGCAAAAGCCGCGCGGGCGCATGACTTCATCGTCAAATTTCCCGATGGCTATGACACGTATGTCGGCGAACGCGGGCAACGACTATCGGGGGGGGAAAGACAGCGCATTTCCATTGCAAGAGCGATTTTGCATAATCCTCGTATTCTCGTTTTGGACGAAGCGACGTCGAGCGTAGACACGGAAACGGAACGGATGATTCAAGAAGCGCTCGCGAATTTGGTGGAAGGGCGCACAGTGATTGCGATTGCCCACCGTTTAAGCACATTGCAAAATGCAGATAGGATTTTGGTGCTCGAAGAAGGTCGCATTGCGGAAATGGGTACACATGAAGAATTGATGGAGAAGAAAGGACTTTATCATAAATTCGTTAACCTTCAGCAACAACTCGCAAAAATCCGATCAGAACTAATCGGCTTAGAACCAGAAGCGGCAGAAGAGGCTACGGTAGGATAAAACATACGACGTCAGACAGTCGGACAGTCGGACAGTTTACAATCGGGAGTAAAGAAAGATTTTTATCCTTTTGGCCATAGCCAGCCGAATGTTCCTGCGGTGAGAAGCCCGTACACAATCCCGTCGAATAAGTACGTCCAAAAGCATCTCGCATTGCCGCCGTACCAAATCATGTTCGGCATCCAACCTAAACAATACGACGCGACAGCCACAGAACCAGCGATTCGGAAAACTTCGAGATATTCTGCACCTGGTTTTAGAGAATGCCAAGTGACGTAGGCGACGAAGACTCCAACGAGCAGATTGAATAGGAACATCAACACCAAGTTTTTTCCCATATTCGTTGGGCCACTCCAAATCACCAGCATACCAACGGGACCTCGTTTCGTTTTTTCGATATAGGCAGGGTCTTTCATTTCCGCCATCGAACTGCACCACGGAAACATGTATTGGCCAGGAGGGTTACCGCTTGCCCGAATCGCATCGAGGATTTTATCCTCGTCCTTCAGACCCTTCCACTCCCCTTTATGGTGAGGGGAGACCACGTGCAGAATAAAACTGGCTATCCAAACGAATACCGCCGAAACGACAATAGGGAGCCACAATTCCTGAAGAAATTCCATTCTTACCTCCTCGTATGCTTTTAAAGGACGCAGGCAGGGTGTGAAAAGCACCAAATCATGACAAAATAGTAAAGATTCAGTCATAATAGAAGCATGTTAGAAATCAAGAACCTTCACGCAGGGGTCGAAGAAAAGCAGATCCTAAAAGGGATAAACCTGACCATCCGCGCCGGCGAGGTGCATGCCGTAATGGGACCGAACGGCAGTGGAAAGAGCACGCTCGCGCAAGTGCTCGCCGGGCGAGAGGAATACGAAGTGACCGAAGGGGAAGTCCTTTATAAAGGACAGAACCTGCTCGAAATGGACCCGGAGGTACGCGCGGGCGAAGGTTTATTCATGGCTTTCCAATATCCGGTCGAAATTCCGGGAGTTACGACTTCCTACTTCCTTCGCGCCGCGGTGAATTCCATTCGCAAGTACCGAAACCAACCGGAAATGGATCCCATGGAGTTTATGAGTTTCGTTCGTGAGAAGATGAAACTGCTTAACCTCGATCCTTCGTTTCTCAACCGTTCCATCAATGAAGGATTCAGCGGGGGGGAAAAGAAGCGCAACGAGATATTCCAAATGGCAGTATTAGAGCCGACCTTATGCATTCTCGACGAAACGGACAGCGGGCTCGATATAGACGCTTTGAAAATCGTCGCCAACGGAGTGAACACGCTTAGAAGTCCAGAAAGAGCATTTTTAGTGATTACGCACTATCAAAGAATATTGACCTACATCGTTCCCGATTTCGTGCATGTGATGGTGGATGGTCGAATCGTGAAATCGGGGGGGAAGGATTTGGCTTTGGAATTGGAGGCTCAAGGTTATGGCTGGATAGAAGAGGAGGTTTTAACAGGCAAAGTATGAGCGCAGAACTTATCGTCAAAGCACCTTCGTTTATAGACTCTTTCGAAAAGCACGTTGAACCTCTTTTCGATTCTGGACCTGATTTCGTTCGCTCTTTAAGATTGCGCGCTTGGAAGAGTTTTTTGGAACTCGGAATTCCCAGCACGAAGCATGAGGAATATAAATACACTCCTCTTCGAGGTCTCGCTGATAATGTATTTTCACCTGCTGAAAAAAGCCTCGAAGTCGAGGACTCGGGGAAAACGATTGTCTCAAACGTAAAGTCAACGAAACTTTTTTTCGTGAACGGTTATCTGGTAGAAGGAACGAAACTTCCTGATGGAATAATCGCATTGCCACTCGACCGCGCGATCACCGAAATTCCAGAAGAAATCGAAAAGGTTTTGGGCAAAATTGCACCCTGGGAAAAGCATTCTTTCGTTGCACTCAACACCGCCCATTTAGAGCAAGGGATTTTCATAAAGATTCCAAAAAATACAGAAATCGAGGAGCCGATTCAAATCGTTTTTCTAACGAAGGGCGCTCACGAACCTGTTACTACTCAGCCCAGAGTCGTAATCGTCGTAGAGCCGAACTCGAAAGCGGAAATTATAGAAAGTTATATCGGTGAAGGACTCTATTTCACGAATTCCGTCTCGGAGGTGGTGCTTGCCGAAAACGCGCAATTAGAGCACACGAAGATTCAAGACGAATCTACCGATTCGTATCATCTTTCCGCGATACAAGTCGTTCAACATGCAAACAGTACATATCTTTCTCACAATATCGCTTTCGGGGGGGCACTCGCTCGAACGGATTTGAATGTTTTCCTCGATGGGCAAGGCTGTCACTGCTGGTTGAACGGCGTGTATTTCAACACGGGGGAACGTCTCATAGACAATCACACACGGATCGACCATGCGAAGCCCGAATGTAATTCTTTCGAAGTGTATAAAGGAATTCTCGCAGGACATTCTACGGGGGTTTTCAACGGAAAAATTTTCGTGCATAAGGATGCACAAAAAACAGATGCGAAGCAAACGAACCAAGCGCTGCTTTTGCATCCTGCAGCGACAGTTTTCACGAAACCGCAATTGGAAATCTTTGCCGACGACGTGAAGTGCACACATGGGGTGACGGTGGGGCGCATCCAAGAAGATGCGATGTTTTATTTGCGCGCGAGAGGAATTCCGAAACATGTCGCAGCGCATATTCTCGTGTACGCATTCGCAAGCGAGGTGTTGGAAAAAATTTCCAACGAAGAACTTCGGCTCGCTACGGAAAAAGTTTTGTTCGACCGTTTGGAAGAAGCCTACACTCGTGGAGAAACGGAAGACCTTTGGGTAACGAAACGATGACACCGATTTCGACCGAAAACAAGCGCAAAATAGACGTGGAAAAAATTCGGAAGGATTTTCCTGCTCTGCATACTTCCGTCGAAGGAAGGCCTTTAGTTTATCTCGACAACGCAGCGACTTCTCAAAAGCCGCTATCCGTAATCGAAGCCACACGAGAATATTATATCAATCAGAATGCGAACGTACATCGTGGGGTTCATTACCTAAGCAGAATCGCTACCACGCTTTTCGAAGAGACCCGAGAGAAAGCGCATCGTTTCTTAAACTCCCGCTCGCCGAATGAAATCATTTTTACGAAAGGATGCACGGAAGCGATTAATCTCGTTGCGTATTCTTACGGGCGTGCGTTTTTGAAACCCGGAGACGAGATATTGCTCACGAACATGGAGCATCACTCGAATATCGTTCCTTGGCAATTAGTCGCGGAAGCAACGGGTGCGAAAATTCGCGTCATTCCCATCAACGATTGTGGCGAACTTTTGCTCGACGAATTCGAGAAGATGCTTTCCGAGCGAACGAAAATTGTCGGTTGCGTCTATATCTCTAATGTGCTCGGAACGATAAATCCTATTAAGGAGATTACGAAAAAAGCACACGAGGTAGGCGCAGTGGTTCTGGTGGATGGAGCGCAGTCCACACCTCATTTGCGAGTAGACGTGCAAGACCTTGACGTAGATTTTTACACGGTATCCGGACACAAGATGTACGCCCCTACTGGGGTAGGAGTTTTATATGGAAAACTGGACTTGCTCGAAAAGATGATTCCCTATCAAGGTGGGGGGGACATGATTCGAACAGTTTCTTTCGAAAAAACGACTTACAAAGAGCCTCCCCACAAATTCGAAGCAGGGACACCGAATATCGCCGGGGTCGTTGCGATGGGCTCTGCTATAGATTATATAGAGAATTTAGGAATGGACGCAATTCAAGCGTACGAAAACGAACTTTCGATATATGCACACGAAAGAATCGCAGAAGTCCCCGGAATCCGCGTAATTGGAACAGCGAAGGAGAAGGCGGGGTTGGTTTCTTTCGTCATGGATTGCGCACATGCTCACGACATCGGGACGATTTTGGATAGCGAAGGGATTGCCGTGCGGGCGGGACATCATTGTTGCATGCCGCTAATGGAGCGGTTCGGAATTTCTGCAACCGCCCGTGCCTCTTTAGCGTTTTATAACACGAAGGAAGAAATAGATATACTAATAAAAGGACTTTATAAAGTTCGAGAGATCTTTAAATAACGATGACCGAACTGCGAGAACTCTATCAAGAAGTGATACTCGACCATAACAAAAGGCCGAGGAATAAAGGACGTTTGCAGGAGTATACGCAACGTTCCGTAGGTCACAATCCCCTTTGCGGCGACATCGTAACGGTGTATCTCAAAGTCAACGACGGTGTAATCGAAGAAATTTCATTCGAAGGGGAAGGCTGTGCGATTTCCACCGCGAGCGCTTCTCTTATGACGGAGGCGGTAAAGGGCAAAAAAATACGCGAAATAGAGACTTTGTTTTCGAAAGTTCATGAGATGCTTACCGTGGACGGAGCCGATGAAAGCCTCGGTTCGCTTGTTGCACTCGCCGGCGTGCGTGAGTTCCCGATTCGTGTGAAATGCGCGACTCTCGCATGGCACACTTTGCAAGCCGCTTTGCGCAACGAAACTACACCTGTGAGCACAGAATAGAGAAGAAAAAATGCCAAGCAGAATTCCAGAACAACCGAAAGAACCCGAAGAAAATCAGAATCCGATGGATACTATCTCCAAATCTTTATTAGAAGGGGAAATCATCGAGGCTTTGCGAAAAATTTACGATCCGGAAATCCCGGTCAATATTTACGATTTAGGTTTGATTTACGACATCACTATTAAAGAGGATGGTTTTGTTCACGTTCTCATGACACTCACCACTCCGCATTGTCCTGTCGCTGAGATTCTTCCTAAAGAAGTCGAAGCAGCAGTCAGGGGAGTGAAGGGTGTAAAGGATGTTTATGTCGAATTGACATGGGACCCGCCGTTCACGATAGATAGAATGTCGGAAGAGGCGAAAATGCTTTTAGGACTTTGGTAAACGACTATGAAATTTAGTACACAAGAAGAATACGGATTGCGATGTTTATTGGCTATTGCCAGGGTACATCCTGACCGGAGCCTTACGATTCCAGAAATCAGCAAATCGGAAGGCTTGAGTGAAGCGCATGTTGCCAAGTTGCTGATGATTCTTCGCAAGCATGGCTTTGTAAAGAGCACGCGAGGGCAGTCCGGAGGATATATGCTCAGTCGTTCTCCGAATGCGATTCGGGTAAGCGAAGTTCTTTCTGCATTAGGTGGAAAACTTTTCGAAAACGATTTTTGCGAAAAGCATTCGGGCGCGCAAAATATTTGTGTGCATGACAGCGCATGCAAAATCCGTTCCTTATGGGCTCGAGTGCAACTCGCAGTGGACAAGGTGCTTTATGAAATTACTTTGGCAGACTTGTTTTCGCCTTTGTCGAGCGAAAACGTCGAAAGAGACAATTTGATTCCTATATCTATAAGGACTAGCGAAACATGAAATCGGAAAGCATAGGAAACCAGGAAAACATCGTTGAAGAGAAAGCGATGGAAGAATTTCCCGTGAGGCTTACCTCTTCTGCTCTCGCACACATTGCGAAAATTATGAAAAAAGACGGTCGTCCCGAGGCATTCTTGCGAATCGGGGTCAAAGGGGGGGGATGCTCTGGTTTCGAATATGTTTTAAAAATCGATACTCAGCCGAGTCCTTACGATATCGAACAGGAGTTAAACGGGATTCGCGTAGTTTGCGATTCCAAATCCGCGGTCTATCTCAAAGGAACGATTCTCGATTACACCGGCAACCTCATAGGCGGAGGATTCAGATTCGATAACCCCAATGCCAAACGAAGTTGCGGATGCGGAACGAGTTTTACTCCTAAAGAGCAGGAATGACTCTATTAAATTACGAAGAGGCTCTTGGAAAATTAAAGAAAAATCTCGCTGCTATCGAGGAAACAGAAAGCGTTTCGCTGGCAGAAGCCGCCTCACGAGTTTTAGCGGAAGACATTTTTGCGGAGATGCCTTATCCTTTATTCGATAACTCCGCTGTGGACGGTTATGTATTGGGTCATCCGGTGGACAAAGAAACGCCATGGAAAGTTACGGGTGCTATTTATGCAGGCGAAACTCACTCGCAGGACATCGAGGCAGGTTGTGCGCTTCGCATTTTCACCGGTGCGCCGGTTCCTCCCGGTGCGTATGCTGTCGTAATGCAGGAAGAGGCGGAAGTTCGAGGGGAAGAAGTCATATTTACGAAAGGTATCCCCCCCCAAGGTGCAAATATAAGGCGAAAAGGGGACGATTTCAAGAAAGGAACGTTGTTATTGCAGCGAGGGACAGAACTCAACGCTGGCGCTTTGTCTCTCATCGCTTCGCAGAATAAAACTTCTATCGAAGTTTTTCGCGTGCCGAGAATTGCGATAGTAGGTACAGGGAATGAACTCGTAGAACCGGGTCGAGAACTTCCTCCAGGGCATATTTACGATACGAACCGCATTATGCTCGAAGCTTTGGTTAAGAAAGAAGGTTGCGAAGCGAATTACGTTCACGTTCCCGATGACGAGAACGAACTGACGAAATGGTTAAAGAAGTTCGCAGAGGAATGCGACATGATTCTCGTTACTGGGGGGGCTTCCGTGGGCGAACACGATTTTCTTCCTCGAATTGTCGAAAAGGCTGGCAGAATCGTTTTTCACCGTGTGGCGATCAAGCCGGGTAAACCGTTTTTATTCGGAAAAATCGAAGGAACTCCCATCTTCGGTTTGCCGGGAAATCCCGCGAGCGCATTCGTCTGCTTCGAAATTTTCGTGCGAGAGGCGATTCGAAGAGTTTCAGGATGTAAGGATGCTGCTCTGAAGTGGATGAAAGCGAAATATTTAGACGAGCATTCTCCACATTCGAGAGATGAATTCATCCGTGCGCGATGTGAATATGAAAATGGCGAATTCGTTGCGAGAAAGGTGCGCGAGCAAGGCTCATTCGGCTTGCGTTCTCTTGCGGATGCGAATTGCTTAGTGAGGATTTCTGCGAATTGTTCCCATACACCAGGCGATTCGCATCCGATACTTTTACTGCGGTAAGGTTTTTTGGGCTACGTACTTATTAAAGTTGGGCTACGAACTTATTAAACAAGAAAGAGGCTCCGTCTTTTGTAGCAGCGTTTTTTACTGAACGTCTTCGGGCATTTCGGCGAACCTCTTTGCCCGTTTCTCCTCATATGTCGCATTCGACATCGAGAATCTCAATGTGCTCATCCGGTTGTTCCGGATATTGCGGCTTTTTGGAGTGCGCTCTGTCCCGATTCATCATCGAGACAACTCTTTCAGACAGGAGCCTCTTTTTGGAGGCTATGCCTTTTCTGATTCCGCATTTCGGTTTTCACCGATTACGGCTTGCAATTCGAAGTCTTTAGCTCGGTTTCCCGAACTGCGGCTTTTTCTCGCTTAGCCGTTTTTCTCGACTTACGTCGAGATGCTTTTATCAGAAAGGCAACAGCCTCCAATTCCTACTGTATCACAGATTTTTTGAAATGCGACAAAGAATTTTCGCTTTTTTATTTAGCGGAAAGCGTGTTATCTACGGCTTTTCGGCATAGTTTTCCGCATACTTTTCCACAAAGATATCCACAAATCAGGATTTTTCTTCTTTGTGGCTCGCTCCCGACCTTGCAGCGAAATACATTCGTACCCCTTTACCGCTAATTACAGAACCGACAATGCTCATCACGAGCAAAAGCCCAATTCTGAAAACGATATGCCCGAATGCAGCGCCCAATTCCGTTACATCGGTGTTTTTCCGAGAAATAATATCTTCCGGCTGTAAAGAAAACATAAGAAGTGCTTGATAAAAAGTGAAAAGCAAAAGGGCGATCCCCAAGAGGAAAACCGCAGCGCCAAGTGCTGCACCGATCCAGTCTGTGCGTCGTGTTTCCTCCACTTATATCAACCTCGAATTATCGGGCGATCTCCAATCGCGTAGGACGCAAGTCCAACCTATCGCCGCCATCGTCTTTCGAATCTACCCCGACGCTATATAAAACGTAGTCGCTTCCTCGTGGAACGTAAAGAAAATCCTTCCCGGAAAATGGGTCTGTTCTCAACCATTCTGGAAAGTTCGATAAATCATTAGGGAGAGTTTTGCCAGCCTTTACCCTCGCCATCAATGCCGCATCCAACGCCATCAAACGCATTTTCGCGTGAGTTTCTTTCCATAAAGGTAGAAGGTACTGTGCGGAACGAAAATAATGCGCTGCAAAGCGCTTCCAAGGTCGCTCTTTATTCTTCGGTTCTCGATTCAGCACTTGTCGAAAATCGTAGTTCGCTCGAGAGACGTTTCGAATTTCCTCCTCCGCTTCTTGTGCGAAGCCATCGAAGTATCGAATTTGTTCTTCATAAGGACGAGATTTGAGCCTTTCGAGATAATCTACTGCAGGTTTTAATTGATTTCCTACTTTTGTAAATTTTTCTAAATCACCTGCAAGATAGGCATCTTGAATGGATTGTACGACTTGAAGCATCGTCGCGCGCTCGTGGCGTAAAACGCTCTCTAATGTCGGCGCAGATTGTAAGATGTGCACATAACCTTCATACAACGAACGCAAATCTCGAGAAGACATTTTGGGAAACGCTTTCCAAATCGGAATAGATGCATCGTTTACGAGCGTCAATCCTAAGTTGGCGTCAATTGCATCACCTCCGCTGATGTCTACGCCAAACCTCGCACAACGCAAAAAAACTGCGACTGCATGGGAGTAATTTTCCGATACAAGAGCCTCCTCGATTTGCCACTTCATTACTTTCCCTAAAAAACTCCACCCTCGTCTTTCTTTGGGGGGGTCGAAGGGCGAATAAGGGGTAAAAACGAAAGAGACTCCACTTCTTTGGGCTCGCGCAATCTTTTGCAAAGCGGCGGCGCATTTTACTATCGCGCTTTGCTTTTGCCCCAAGGTCCATTTCGTTCTTTTCAAAAGTTTAAGAGGCAGTTGTTCGACATCTTTCGCTGCCTGCTGATAAAGCGCAAATCCCGGACTCGGAGAATCCGGAACGTAACCTTCTAAGCGGTTTGGAAATGGAGGAGCGGGGGGTTTAGAGCACCCTGCGAAGAGTGCCAAAGCGCATAAAGCGAAGACCGTTTCGCGTAATTTTGGCTTCCCTGCCACGAACATTAGTATACGTTAATTACGTAATTCAGGGAGGTATTCTAACTCCTGTAAATCCAGATGAAAGGAGTCATCCTTGCAGCGGGGAAAGGCACGAGGCTTTATCCCGTTACCCACTATATCCCTAAACCACTTTTGCCTTTAGCGAACCGCCCGACCTTGTATTACGCGTTCGATCGTCTAAAAGAAATCGAAGCGACGGAACTTTGCATCGTGGTGGGGGAAAATGCAAAAGCCATCGAGGATGCTTTGGGAGACGGGAGTTCTTTGGGTCTTTCCTTGACTTATGCCATTCAAAGCGAACCAAAAGGGCTCGCTCATGCGCTGTCTTTTGCGAAGTCGTTCTGTGGCGACGAGGATTTCATTTTATATTTGGGGGATGCAGTTTATAGCGAAAGTTTCGTCGAACTTTATCATCGCTTTCGAGAATCGCGCTGTGCGAATCTCAATATGGTTATGGAGGTGAACGACCCGGAAAGATTCGGAGTTGCTAACGTCGAGGGAGAAAGAATCGTAAAACTTGTCGAAAAACCCAAAAAACCCGAGTCGAATCTCGCAATGGCGGGTGTGTATTTTTTCACTCCGCGAATATGGGACGTTCTGCCCGATTTGAAACCGAGCGCAAGAGGAGAATATGAAATTACCGATGCAATTCAACTCCTCATCGAACGAGGAGAGCTCGTTTTGGCAGGACGTTATCGAGGAAAATGGTTCGACACTGGTACGTTAGACTCTTATCTCGCGTGTTCTGCATTTTTATTGAACAACGGTGTTCTCGTGGGGGGGAATTCCGAAGTGATTGGACAAGTCGGAGACGCGGTTTGTATAGGGGAGAATGTTCGGCTCGAATGCGTTTCCATTACCGACAGTGTGATATTGCCTCAGAGCAAAGTTCGTGTAAATGGCTCTATCGAGCACTGTATTATCGGGGGGGAAATCGAAGAAGAGGCTTCGTTGAAGGGTCGAATTCTATACGGAGTGAAAAATTAATAGTTATTAATAGTTAATTATTTAGGTCGCGCCTTACGGCGCTCCTACAGGTTTTCGTTGCTTTTCAAAGGGGGTGTAAATGGAACCAGCGATTAAGAAAATGGTGCCCGAAATTTAAGGAAGTGGTGCCAGGATACCTCTTTGCAACAATGCGATCAAGACAATGCCTAATAGAATCCTGTAAACGATAAATATCCAGGTCGTATGCCGCCGAAGAAAATGCAATAAAAACGCAATCGAAGCGTAACCCACGATAAATGCCGCTAAGGTGCTCAGAAAAATATTCCCCACCCCTACTTCGAAAAGCCTTTCCCGTTGGTCATAAATTTCGAACAATCCCGCCAACAAAATCGCTGGAAAACTCAAGATGAAAGAGAACTTCGCGGCATCGGAACGTTCGAATCCCAAAAACAGCGAGCCCGTAATCGTACTTCCACTTCGCGAAACCCCCGGCACGAGCGCCAAGGCTTGAAAAAGCCCGACAATCCATCCATCGAGAGGTTTAACCGTGTCGAGTTTTCGCGTGTGTCGAGCAACCCATTCTGCGAATGCGAGCAAGATTGCAAGTCCTATCAATGTCCATGCGATAACGTAAAGGGAACGAAATTCACGCTCGATTTGCTCTTTCAAAAGAATACCGAAGACAACGATGGGAATCGTCCCATAAAAAACAGCCCATCCGAAACGCGCCTCTATACTTTTCGCCGTATCACCCCCCCGCAATCCGCGAATCCATCCCACAAAAATTCTCCCTATCTCGTTGCGGAAAAATAAAAAGACAGCGAGGAGGGTGCCGAGTTGAATCACGGCAGTGAATGCCGCTCCGGGATCTTTCCATCCGAATAATTCGGGAACGATACGAACATGCGCCGTACTGCTTATCGGCAAAAATTCCGTCAAACCTTGCACGACACCTAAAACCAACGCTTCGAGGAGTGTCACTATTAAGAAATCATGCCGTAAGTTTCACCGCAAGTACGGCGGCAGTGCATAACAAAATCGCGAAAATGTACAAAACCCAGGCGGCTTGCGGTTGAGTCAAGCCCCATCGCAGCAAGGAGTGATGAATGTGTCGTTTGTCCGGTTTGGTAATCGGCGCGCCGCTTCTCAATCTCCGAATCACGACGACGAATGCATCGAGGACCGGAACCCCGAATAAAGTGAGAGGCACCAAGAACGCAACGGCGGCTGCGGTCTTTACCACTCCGTCAACACTCACGGCGGCGAGATAGAACCCCAAAAACTGCGCTCCTCCTGTTCCCATGAAGATCTTGGCTGGATGATAGTTGTATCGCAAAAATCCCAAACAAGCTCCGACCGCGGAAATACTCAACACTCCAATCAAGGGTTGTTTGTTCAAAGCCAAAACGAACATGGTCATCGCGCTGATGGCGGCGATTCCCGCTGCGAGACCATCTATGCCGTCAATCGTATCCATCGTCTTCGCAATCACGAAAACGAAAATAGCGGTGAAAAGAACGGAATTCAATTCGCTGAATCCGATGAAACTTCCTGGCGTACCCGGTTTACTGAATGGTCTTGTAATCCCTTCGATGCGAATGTTTCCCATATCCGGATGCGCTAAAGCGATCCCGCATCCTATGAGAAAAAGCGCTTGCCAGAAAGGGGAAATTTGATATCTGTCGTCTAAGATTCCGAAAAGAACAATCAGTGCACCGATTCCCATAATCCATAAAGACTTCGTAGTGTATGGTCCTACGAGATGGGCAGTCGCCGCTTTCTGCGACATAGGATAAACAACGAGCCACGCGACTAAAATCGCAAGATAAATCGCTATCCCCCCCCAGCGTGGTGTCGGCTTTTCGTGGACGCGCCTTGGGTCGCCCGGCATATCGATTGCTCCGAATCTCTTAGCCAACCGAATAACTAACGGAGTTGTCAGAAAAGCCGTAACCAAAGACAAAAAAAACGCAGTTGCGAAGGTCATACGGTTTCGAATACAGGTTCTAACTTTCCGCTCACGAAGCGGTAGAGTTCGACGCCCGCTAATCGAAAGAGAGTCAAAGCGAGTTCGTCCGGATAATCTCCTTCGAAGACGATTTTGCGGATACCCGCATTGATAAGCATTTTCGCGCAGGAGCTGCAAGGTTGGCAGGTCACGTAAAGCGAAGCGCCTTCACAAGAAACGCCGTTCAATGCGGCTTGGGCGATTGCGTTCTGTTCCGCATGGGCTGCGAGTTGACACCTTTGGGTGATATCGCAACCGAACTCTTCGCAGTGAGGAACACCGCGAGGGGCTCCGTTGTATCCTGTCGTAAGGATTCGACGGTCTTTCTCGATGACGGCACCGACACTGCGCCGTAAGCAAGTGGCGCGTGTGCTCACGGTGCGGGCAATTTCCATGAAGTAGGCATCCCAGGATGGGCGTTGAGGCATCATAACGAATTATAGAACGGTATGCATTTTCCCCGAAAAAGAACAAGTTTTTTGGTGAACACAGTTCCTTGGCACGAAGTCTGTATGGATAAGGAGAGCAAGGTTTGAAAGGAGAGTTTTGATCCTTGCCTCCTTTATTGGTGCAATAGCCCCGCATATGAAGAGGACCCTGCGGGGCTTTTTTCCGGGTGATTTTGCTCTTATTTGTCGGCAATTGGTTCTCTTTTTGCGCTTCGCAGCCATGCTTCCCTGCCTTACTGCGCTCCTACGAGTTTTACTCTTTGGAACGATTTAGCGCTTCTGCATGTCTTGAAACGACATGGCAGTCATGAGGTTTGTCTTTTGAATGACCAGCCTTTCATGGTTTATACTTTGTTTATACTTTTTGCATGCGCCCAGGTGGTGGAATGGTAGACACAGGGGACTTAAAATCCCCCGGGGCAACCCGTGCGGGTTCGAATCCCGCCCTGGGCACCAAGAATGTAGGAGCGCTGTAAGGCGCGATAAAGAATCACCACAGAAATTGAAATCAAATTATTCGCTCGCGTTTGTCGGTAATTTATTTGATTTTTTTGTATTACAAAAATTAATTCGTTCGTATTAAAATTAGAAACTCAAAACAACAAACAATACAAAAAGGAGAATAAAAAAATGCCGGCAAGAAGCAAAGCACAGCAAAAGGCTGCGGGGATGGCGCTCGCAGCAAAGCGTGGCGAAATAGACGAATCGAAACTTGCAGGGGCAGCCCGACAAATGCACGATTCAATGACCGAAGAGCAATTGGAAGAATTGGCTTCTAAGGATGTCGAGGAATTACCTGCGAAAGTCACCAAAGAATCGAAAGAACCCGCAAAAGCAGAAGAAGTAGCGGGAGAAACTCTCGAAGTCGCACCGAAAAAAGCCATCAGCAAAGGCAGGGGAAGACCTGCAAAAAAGGCGGCGAAGAAAGCAGCGAAGAAAGCGGCAAAGAAAGTAGCGAAAAAAGCAGCGAAAAAGGCGACAAAAACGAGAGCAAAAAGTGTAGCGAAAACCAGAGCGGGAAAACGGAGCAAGAAAGCAAAGAAGAGCAGAAGATAAACAATTTTCGTATTTCGACGCTGCGGAAGGAGCCCATGGAGTTTGGTGGGCTTCTTTTTTCTTATTTTTCTCTTACTGCTTTGCCAAGCGCTAAGCAGGGCTTATTGTTTTGTATAAACGTGGCGTTTGCTCGCGCTACTCATAGAGAACTCTATTTTTCTCGTACCAAGTCTTTTTCGAGAACATAACTCGCAAATTCGATTTGCCTACCCCCCTTAGAAAACATGCGGGAGAACACGCAGGCAAAAGCGTTGACTGTGCACGCTATGTAGAGGATGAAAAGGAGACCGCTACGAATGCCTTGCGATAGTCTGTGACGCTTTTGTGACGCTTTGTAGAAATAATGATTATTCAAAAGGGGTTATGACCTAAGTCATAAGGGCTTTTCCGATTGACAAAGAAAACCCCCAATACCGAATAGGAGAAGAACTTATGAAAAACCTTTTGACAATATGCACAGCAATTGTCGCACTTATATCGGTTGTCATCAATTGGTCTGTATTGCATAGAGACGTTTCTGCACAAGAGCGAACGTTGACGATGTTCGGCAGTGTAAAGGGGAAATCCGTCCCCGACGGCTATGCAGAGTTGGCGTTCAACTTCTTCGACAAAGACAGGGAGGTTCTTGCATACCGGAGCATTTCAACTGCAGTGGTAGAGGATGGAACTTACACTGCGTCTTTGCCAGCGGATGGACTCACAGAAGGGAAAGAGTATTACGTTTTGGTGACAATGCCGAACGTGGTTCCGGAGAGTCTTCAGGAGCAGCAGCGTGATGCTATAGGCGTCGTTTTGCTTCAGTCGGAGACACCAGGAATTCAGCAGACGGGTCATGTGAACATATCGGGGACTCTGATTGCGGGCGCGATAAAGACGAATGCAATAAAGACGGATGTATTTTGGATGCCCACAGGAGCGGCTGCGGGTCGTGTTCTCACATCGGATGCTTCTGGAAATGGGACTTGGCAGGCACTTCCTCCTCCATCGGGAGCGGCTGGTGGCGATTTGTCCGGGACGTATCCTAATCCGTTGGTAGACGGTTTGCAGGGTAAAGCAGTTGCGAGCACTGCTCCGAGTTTAGGTCAGGTTCTGAAGTGGAATGGCAGTGCATGGTCGCCGGGTACCGACCTACAGGATGCCTTTTGGCAAGCCTCAGGAAACGACATCTTTTACAATGCAGGCAATGTGGGAATTGGCGTGAGTAGTCCTGCTTACCGCCTGCATGCGGTAACAGGTACCGGAGATCGCGCCATCTACGGGCTCCACACTGCTACCAGCGGTATCGCTTACGGGGTATATGGGCAAAGCGACAGCACATGGGGCACGGGCGTATATGGCTCAGCCAACGCCACGAGCGACACCAACTTCGGCGTGTATGGGAGAAGCTACAGCACCTCTGGCACGGGCGTGTATGGCTTAGCCAGTGCCACCAGCGGCACCAACTACGGCGTGATTGGGAAAAGCATTAGCACATCCGGGTACGGCGTGCTGGGCACTGCCACTGCCGAAAGCGGCACCACTTACGGTGTATATGGGGTAAGTGACAGCACTTCCGGCAGAGGCGTCTTTGGCTGGGCGAACGCCACCAGCGGCACCAACTATGGGGTGTATGGGAGAAGCGACAGCCCCGATGGCTATGGAGGCTTCTTTATTGGACCCGGCTACTTCAGCGGCAACGTCGGCATCGGCACGACAACCCCGACCAACCTGCTCCACCTTCAGGGCGCTGGAACGAACAGCGGAGGCGTGGCGGGCTTTGCGGAAGTGGTGCTGCGCGCACGCAATACGAACGCTAACTCCCCCACGGCTCTCTCCATTGATGCACAGACCGGTCAGGATGCTATTCTCTATTTAGCAGAGAATGGCGTAGCGCAGTGGAGCATTCGCAGTCATGCACTTAAAGACACGTTTGAGATTGGTCGGACATCCGTCCCTATGTTCACGATTGACAGCACTGGCGATGTGGGGATCGGCACGCTCCCCTTGTATCGCTTGCATGTGGAGACGGACGTCGAGGATCGGGCAATCTATGGGCATCAGAGTAACACCAACGGGTTCACCTACGGGGTGTATGGGCGAAGCGACAGTCCCGACGGCACGGGCGTGTTTGGCATAGCTACCGCCACAGGCGGCTTCGCCTACGGCGGGTATTTTGAAAGCGCCAGCACATCCGGCAGGGGTGTGGTTGGCAAAGCCACCGCCACCAGCGGGTTCACCTACGGGGTGAATGGGGAAAGCCACAGTCCCGACGGCTCGGGCGTGCATGGCTGGGCATATGCCACCAGCGGCGCGGCCGCCGGTGTGTATGGGCGAAGCTCTAGCCCCTCTGGCTGGGGGGTGAAAGGGGAAGCCTTACACAGCAGCGGCATCAACTACGGGGTGTATGGGGAAAGCTACAGCACCTCCGGCACGGGTGTGTATGGCTTAGCCAGCGGCTATAGCGGCTTTACCTACGGCGGTCGGTTTGAAAGCGAAAGCACCGACGGCAGGGGTGTGTTGGGCAATGCCACCCGCCCCGTCGGCGCTACTTACGGGGTGTATGGGCAAAGCATGAGCGCCGACGGCTATGGAGTCTTCGGCTGGAAACCCTCTGGAGGTTCCGGTTATGGCGTTTACTATGGGAACGGACTAGCAGGCTATGGCACCAAGTCGTTCCAGATGGACCACCCGCTCATGCCTGAAACCCACTACCTGAATCACTTCTGCACCGAAGGTCCGGAGCCTTACAACACTTATCGTGGAAATGTCGTCACGGACGCGAAGGGTTACGCCACTGTTACCCTTCCATCCTACTTCGAGAGCATCAACCGCGACCCCACCTATCATCTCACAGTGATAGATGATAGCGATGACTTCGTGCTGGCGAAAGTAGTGCGCGAAATTCAGAACAACCAATTCGTTATCCGCACGAGCAAGCCGAACGTAAAAGTCTCCTGGGAAGTGAAGGCGATTCGCAACGACCTTTGGGTTCAGAAGTATGGGTTCAAGACGGAACAGGAGAAACCTGAGGTGCATAAAGGCAAGTATCTGAGTCCCGAACTGTACGGGATGCCGAAGGAGTACGGAATTCACTACAACCCGGATGTAGAGGGAAGGGAACGAAGCGCGCGGAACGTCGAATCCCGCCGCGTTTCTGAGTCAACTCGTCCATCCGCATCAAGTCCTCGTCGCGTGCCCTCGCAGAAGACTCGCTAAGCGGAACTTGCATACTTATCACACCGCCGCCGGAAGGCGGTGCTGACTTCGGCGGCAGTTTGGGTCTTGCTTGCTTATGCGCTAAAGCATAAATGTCCTGCTAGTAAAAGAAAAAGTCTATAGCGAAAAAGTTTTGCAACGGCTTGGGAAAGTATGAGGTTCTACAAACGCTGCCTTCTGAAAAGGACAACGGAAAAGCAACTGTATAATTTTTGTGATTCCTGAGCAGAAAAGAAAATAAAGCTTCAGATAGCAAGCGAATCGCTGATACATTCTTAGAGTAATCTTCAAAAAACTCTATGAGAAGAATATTGTTCGTCTGCGGGGAGAACGCTGGTAGGTCTCAGATGGCAGAGGCGTTTTTCAACAGATATTCCGAGCAAACAGATTATAAAGCGGAAAGTTGCGGAACAGTTCCTGCTGGGAAAATACATGCTACGGTAATCGAAGCGATGGCGGAAAAAGGAATAGATCTTACCTCCGCTCATCCGAAACAATTCGATCCGAGCACATTGCATAACTATGACCGTATCATTTCTTTCGGTTGTTTAGTAAAAGCGACTTTACCGGCAGAGGTTCGGGAAAGAATCGAAGACTGGTACATAGAAGACCCGCGCGATAAACCTCTCGAGGAAGTGCGCAAAGTTCGCGACGAAGTGGAAAGAAGAGTCAAACTATTGATTGCAGAGTTACGTAGTTCGGCTTAGAACTTGCTGATTAATATTCTTTTGCAGGTCGCAAAGTTTAGTTACTATTTTTAAAAATAAAATTTGCTCGTCGCAAACTTCTAAAAGCCAAAACTACTAACTCGCTACGAAGCGGAAAGGGGTGGATATTTTCGCTTGGATACTCGATTAGGAGTAACTATTGCCGGTAAATCGGAGTAGAAAAGAAAAAGGACAAAGCGTCCCTATTTAAATCTCACTCTTATAAGAGGTGGAGAACATGAAGAAGTTAATGTTACTGACAGGGGTCTGTTTCCTGACCATAGGATTTTCACCTATCAATAGCAACCCTATGGCAAACCGCCTCGTCAAGCAACTCGTGGCTGATGTCCCTCACAACGAGAAGGCATTTTCCGAGCTCATCGCTATGGGTAGAACCGCTGTTCCAGCGCTTATCAACGGAATGGCGAGTTATGATGAGATGATTCGAACGCAATGTATGCGAGCGCTTGTGCGAATAGGCACACCAGCAGAGAGACCGTTGATGGATGCATTGAAAAATCGTCCGGAATGGCGCGTTCGAGCGTGGTCTGCTTTAGCATTGGGTGAAATGAAATCCAACGTTGCAGTGGACACACTCATAGACAGCCTGAGATATGACAACCATTGGTGGGTGCAATGCGAATCGGCACTCGCTTTAGGGAAAATCGGCAATGAGCGAGCAATCCCGGTTTTGGAAACCATTTCGCAAGACGGTGACGAACGTGTCAATTATCGAGCGCGATTCGCTTTAGAGAAACTTCGAGAATAAAAAATTTCTTCGTTAGTTTTTCGTTAGCGGGTTTTTTCCCGCTATTTTTTTGTTTTGGGTATGCAATCGAATTCAACTTTCTTGGTAGGGCGTGCAGGATTCGAACCTGCGACCCGCTGATTAAGAGTCAGCTGCTCTACCAGCTGAGCTAAGGGTGCACGAGGCGAGGCGCCGGAACGCGTCCGACGGGCCGTCATTATATCGGCGGAGCCTCCGCGCGCAAGAGAAATTTCTGCAGCCGGCGGCCGGGCCTTCAGAACGAGCCGAGCGAGAACGTGAGCGCCACGTTCTGCGAGCGATCGCGCGGGTCGAAGTCGTAGTCGAGGTTCACCGCGAAGATCTCCCGCCGATCGTAAGGGTCG